>JBBSGA010000531.1:0-3476 GCA_038254585.1 Chloroflexales bacterium
CGCTGTCTCGGCCACGGAGATGGCCGAGTTGGCCGTCACGAGGTCCGACTCGCCGACGATCTGGGGCACGACGGCGGCCTTGGCCGGCCGGAAGAGCAGGGTCACGGTGGCGATCGCGAACGCGGCGAGGTAGACGAGCAGGATGTTGATCTCGATCGCGAAGGGGACCGTCAGGACGATCCCCGCGCGCAGGATGTCGCAGGCGATCATCGTGCGCCGCCGGTCCCAACGGTCGACTAGTGCCCCGGCCAGCGGACCGAGCAGGACATTCGGGACCGCGGTCGCCGCGAAGGTGACTCCGAGCTCGAGCGGCGTCCCGCGTGTGGTCACCAGGAAGGCGAGCGCGACGTAATGAATGCGGTCGCCGAAGAGGCTGACCGCCTGCCCGACCCACAGCAGCGAGAATTGACGATTCCGGACCAGCCGGAGATAGAGCGAGGCTCCGCCCGTCCTCGGCTCCGCGCGTTCGGCGGCGCGGTCGGGCAACGCATAGGGAACGCCGGAGCCGAATGCCCCGGACGTGAGGAACGCGGGTCGGCTGGCGGCGCCGCCAAGGGCCAGGGCGGCGTGCCGGTGGGCTCGGGGGCGCGTCATCGAGTAGACAATCGCCCAGAAGATCCCCAGGGCCAGCAGGATGTCCCCGAGGCTCACCACGTCGCGGATGATCGGCAGCGGGATCGGAATGACGTCGCCGAACAGGCCGCCGTGGGCGACGAAATCGGCCAGTCGATCGCTCAGCAGCAGTCGGTGAAACGGGTCGCCGGCGATCGCGCTCGGCGAGAACCCCGCGGCGCTGAATGCCGCGCCCCAGACCGGCATCTGCCCACCGTTGAGCACGACGGCCAGCGTGTTGGCAGCGATCCCCACCGATGCGATCTGCAGACCGGGCACCGTCCAGTTGCGCCACAGCCATGCGAAGATGAAGACATAGGCGAGGACGAAGATCCAGCCGATCGGCAGGCCCGTTTCGCTCGGCCGCAGTAGCAGGCCTCCCAGGCGCAGGGCCAGGGCGATGCCAAGCAGCGGCAGCCAGCGGAGCCGCAGCTCGGCAAGTCGAGGAAACCCGCCCCCCGCCAGCGCTCCGACGATGAGCGCCAGGATGACCGCGCTAAGGAACATCGTCCGAGGCGAGCGCTGGCCTCGTGCGGGGAGTGGTGCGCGGTTCGTCGCGCGGTGTGGAGCCGTCCGTCGGCGCTCCGCTGGCGGCTGCCATGCCCGCGTCGCCCGCGTCACGCGGGTCCGGTCGCTGGAGCATGGTCGGCAGCTCGTCGTCTCGATCCGGCTGACGATCGAGGATGCTTCGATCCAGACCAACCAGGATCGGCACGATCTCCAGGTCGAATTGGATGCCCGCGTACTTCTCGAGCTCGCTCACCGCCTGCTCGTGGCTGAGCGGTGTCTTGCGATAGGGGCGCGACGAGGTCATCGCCTCGTACGCATCGGCGATCGTCAGGATCCGGGCGCCGAGCGGGATGTCGAGCGCCTCCTTGCCATCGGGGTAGCCGGAGCCGTTGATCCACTCGTGGTGCCAGCGGATGAGGGGCGCCTCTTCCGAAAGCTGCCGCGCGGGCGCAACGATCTCGGCCCCGATGGTCGGATGCTGGTTCATCAGCATCCGCTCCTCACGGTCGAGCGGGCCCGGTTTCAGCAGGATGCTGTCGCGGATGCCGATCTTGCCGACGTCGTGCAGCAGGCCCGCCCACTTGATCTTCTCGATCTGTTGCTCGGGCACGCGCATCACGCGCGACATCGCCTCGGCGATGTGGCTCACCCGCGTCGAGTGGTTTCGCGTGTACCGATCCCTGGCATCGACCGCTTTTGCGAGAGCCTCGATCGTCTGCTCGAACAGTTCCCTGGTCTCGACGAAACGGTGGTATGCGAGCCGCGTGGTGAATAACGGAATCAGGAAGAGAGTCGTCGCCCACCAACCCACGCCGTTCGGAAGAAGGAATATCTGCGCCATCAGCCAGCCCAACGGAGCGAGGCCGACAAGGCTTACGGCCACACCGCTAAAGTCGTGGGCCCAGATCGTTCGGAGAGCAGAGCCGGTCCTCACACTCACGGCGACGCCAGCCAGTGTCCAGTTGAGCACATAGAAGACACTGCTCGCGACCAATAGTCCGACGAACTGCAGGGCTCCTGTGATGGTGGGCTGGGTCCGCGCGAAGAGTTCGAAGACGGCTCCTGCCACCACCACTGATAGCGTTCCCACGGCGTGGTTGTATGCCGTGCCGTACCACGGTATCTGGCGCCGGAGTTCGCGCATGTCCGTGGTGCCGATCGCCGTGACGATCGCGCCCGCAACCGGACCGCCGAGGACGATTGCTGCGAGCATGGGAGCCGCGCTCACCGATGCGACAATGCCTCGAGGCAGCCGAACTGGCATTGCACTCGCGACTAGCGTGAGTGCCGTCCAGAAGGCAATACCAACTGGACCGCCGATTTGTGACCGGATCGGAAATAGCAGAGTAGCCGCCGCGATGGCGACCATCGCTGCGGCTACCGTTATGAGGATCAGGCGACGAACGCTGGTATTCACCGTTCTCGTCACCCTCCTAGGGTGAGGATCGGCAGTCTACCACCGCGGTCATCTACCAGCCCTTGAAACTCGCGCCCCCAGCGATCGCCAAGGTGATTAGAGTTCCCAAGACTGTCAGCACAGCGATGAGACGCGTTCTCAAGTCACGCATGCTGCTCTCCTCGAGTGAGGGGCTGGCGCTACCAGCCCTTGACGTATTCGTTGGCCATCAGAAGGTGCCCTCTTCTGTACGGACGATTACAACCGACTTCTCCCATCGGGATGGTCGGTTGCACTACCTGCTCCTCGCCTGCCTAAGTGCCCACATTCGGCAGACGATTCAACGCACCCACGGATCTGCTCAGCAGGACCAGAGTAGTACTTAGGTACTGCCGAGGACCCACCTTAACGTCTCCGCACTACAGAAGTCAAGCCCTTGCAGGATCTGATCGTGTTTCGGTCAAGCGTGATGCGACCTCAGGGAGCACCGAGTCTAGTCATTGCCTCCGCCAGGTTGCTCGACGGCTCCTCATCCAGTTCAGCTCGAAGCCGCCGCGAGAACTGCGCAATAGAGTCACGCGCAGCGCTACGTCGGCCACCTTCGGCTAGTCGATCAGCCAACGCGATTTGGGCAGGTTCGTCGAATGAGTCGAGAGCCACGAGCGCGCAAGCGGCCCTCACGCCCAGTTCTGGACCGTCCGCACGCAGCGCACCGCTCGCCAGAGGTAGGAGAACTGCCCGGACTTCGTTATGCACGCTTGTCGCAAGGTTCCATGCCCAGTCTTCGTAGCGAACATCGTTGAGGAACTCTCCCCTAATGAGCGTAAGCAACGCAGCCGCGATCTCAGGACCAACCGGCTGATCCGAAGTCAGCTGTACGGCAAGCCGACGAAATTCGCTTAGATCTGTACGGACGAGCTCGCGATTGAATTGCACGGTCTCTGAGTTTGAGATGACG
>JBBSGA010000532.1:0-3460 GCA_038254585.1 Chloroflexales bacterium
ATCGTTGCCCTTCCTGCCAGCTTACGAGGTAGTGGGGCGATCCGGTGCTGGTGAAGATCTGCCCTGCCACGCCGTGGACCATGATCGGCGCACGGGCGTCCGGCGGCGAGGTGTTGGCATAGGCGCCCGCGCCAACCCCCAGGATGAAGACCAGGGCTTCGTTCTGGCCGGGGTAGGCGACCGTGTAGACCGGACCATAGGCCGGATCAATCCGCGCTTCCGCCAGCACCGGCCGGCCGAACCGCGGGGGCACCGCCGCGGCCGGCTTGTAGATCGGCACCGCCGCGGGCAGGAGGCGCCTGGCGCGGGCCCACGCATCTTCGGGACCTCGGCGCGCCTCGTTCCCGAGCAGCCCGAGCAATACCCGGAAGGCAGCCGGCTTACCCGGATGCCACTCGAAGCGGGCGCGCTCGAACCACTGCGTGAGGTAGGTCTTCGCCCTATCCCGGTTGACCTCCTGCCGGGCCGGGGTGGTCGGGTACCCAAAGACGGCGAGACCGCCGTTGTCGGTCCAGTAGGGGAGGACGTGGGCGTCGACGCAGGTCCCGCGCAGGCAGACGTCGTGGGGCTTCGGGGCCCGGATCGGTTGGGCGCCGACAGATCCGGGCCGGAGCGCCAGGAGGAGAAGTACCGCCAGGCACAGGTGGGTATGGCTCCGTTTTCGCATGCGGGGTCTCCTCTGTTTTCGGGCCGCGGTCATCGGTTCCTCTTTCCTATGTCCACGCATAGGCACGGGCACGCATCGTGCTCAAAGCTTATTGCCCCGCGGTGTTGAGGCCGCTCACGATTGTGAGATCACTGCCGCGGCTATTTCAAATCGTCGTATGTAAAGGACTACCATGCCAGCCAAGCCGGGATCTGCAGCAGGCTTCGCACGCCTCGCCGCCTTCGTCGAGTCGTCGCACGACCTGAACGTGATCATCGAGACGCCGAAGGGCAGCCGCAACAAGTTCAAATACGACGAGGAGTTCGGCCTCTTCCGCCTGAGCGGCCTCCTTCCCGTCGGGGCCGTCTTCCCGTTCGACTTTGGCTTCGTGCCGTCGACTGCCGGCGAAGATGGCGACCCGCTCGACGTGCTGCTGCTGATGGACGAGCCGGCCTTCGCCGGCTGCCTCGTCACCTCGCGCCTGATCGGCGTGATCGAGGCCGAGCAGACCGAGGAGGGCAAGGCCGAGCGCAACGATCGCTGATCGCCGTCGCGGCGAACTCGCATACCCACGGCCACGTGCATGCGCTTGGCGATCTCAGCGATACGCTGGTCGCCGAGATCGAGCATTTCTTCGTCTCCTACAACACGATCAAGGGCCAGCAGTTCAAGCCCACCGGACGCTTCGATGCCGAACGTGCGATCAAGCTGGTCGAGGACGGGCTGAAGCAGGCGGATGCGTAGCAGAAAACGAGCGTAGAGACGTTATATATAACGTCTCTACGCCTCCCTTGACACCGGCTCCTACCGCCGGTTGCCGTAGGCGTAGGTCGCGACGACCGTCCCGCGTGCGTCGACGAGCTCCGCGGCGTCGCCCTGGTTGTTCCAGATCGCATTGCTCGAGCCGAAGGAGAATCCGCCGGACTCGGGGTGCTGCTCGCCGGTATAGATCCGAATGCGCCGGTTCGGCAGCAGCGTAAACGCGTTCCAGCGGAAGCGCTGGTCGCCGTAGGTGTCGTGCAGCGTCCACCCGCTCATATCGACCGGAGTATCCCCTTCGTTGGCGATCTCGACGAATTCGTCAGGTTCGCTGGGCTTGATTGAGCCGCGGTAATGCAGGTCGACGATCGCGACCGCGCCGCTATGGTTGGAGCTGCCCTGGGCAGTCCCGGCGCGGCGCGGGGGCAGCGGCGTCGCGGGATGTGCCGCGTCCGTCGGCTCGACCTCCGGCGGCGGGAGCGTGTCGCGTGTCGGGACCGCGTTGGGGGCGAGCGGCGGAGCAGCCACGGCCTGGCCAGTATCGAGGGAGACCCATGTGCCGCCCTGCTGGACGTCGAAGGCGGCGATCGGGTGGATCTCCCAGATCGTGCCGCGCGTCTTGCCGATCTGGTCGGGGTGCTCCTGGTCCAGCATCAGCCAGCCGCTGATCCGGACGCGGGTGCGGTGATCGACCAGCGGCGAGATGCGGTTGAAGGCCCAGCCGGGATGCCGCGCGCGCATGCGCGGCGTGACCTCGGCCACGACGGCCTGTGTGCGGTCCTTGTCCGGCGTGTCGACGACCCAGAGGTGATTGTCGACCTCGTCGGCCGCGTGGCAGTTGCAGGACTCCGGCCCCTGCTGCTTCGCGCCCGCGAGGTAACCCTCGACCTGGACGGGAATACCCTCGTAGCGCCCGATCGCCACCTGGTCGGCCGTGCTCCATGTCCGCCGCGGGTGGCCGCCGATGGACTGCGGCCACTCCAGCCCGAGGATCGTGGCCACCGGGACAGGATACCAGGGCGCGCTGTCGACACGGTTCTTCAGGCGATTGAGCTCGGGATCGCCGCCGTCACCCGTAATAGGGCAGCCCTCGAAGGTCTCGACGACCGGCTCCGGCTTGTTCGTCAGCTCGGGCAGGCCGGCGGAGGGCTCGTGCACAGTGTCGCCCGCCGACCGTGCCGGCGCCGGCAGTGGTGCCGCCGCCTGCGGGCGCCGCGTGGCCACCGTGAGCGGCTCCAGCGGGACGGACGACGCTGTGGTAGTGCAGCCGCTGAGCGCAAGTGCCAACAGCGTCCACAGCAGAGCGCGTCTCCGTCCAGATGAAGACAGCACGTCGTGCGTCCGCCGATCTCTCCGTCGCCGGGTAGCAGCCATATCCTGGCCCATCCTACCACCGAAGACCGCGCGTATGCTTAACTGGGCATGAGCGTTGGGGAGCCTACACAGACCGCGGAATCAGGAGGCGCCGGACCTCGACCGACGCCAAAGCCAGGCAGCGCCTAATCCCAGGCAGCCCGCGACAATCAGCAGCGGCCACGCCGCGACGACCGTCCTGGCGAGGCGGACGCTGGTCAGCGCTCCTGGATTTTGATATGAGACGTCGACGGTGACCGGGACGGCGACGGCAAGCCGCCGCTCTTGCTCCGGCGGAAGCCAGCCGGCTGGTGCTGCTCCGCCGGCCTCGCGCGTCCACACGGCGACGTCGAGCTCCCGCCCGTCCAGCAGCGGCACCACGAACGAGCTCCCGCCACTGGAGGGCACCCACAGCCAGGGCAGCCTCAAGCCGGCCGCCATCAGCACACAGACAAGTGCGCAGCCGGCCACGAGAGCAGCGGCGGAACGGGTTCGCATCATCTTAGCATGCCGGCATCATAGCACTTTGTCCGGCATGGCCGGAGGGGTTGTAGAGGACGTTACATATACCGCTCATGCACATCACGTTAAGGCCCTCACCCCCGCGCCCCCGCCCGCTGCGGCAGGCGAGGGGGACCCTGCGCCCCTCTCCCATCGCACGGGGAGCGGGGTGGGGCCGCGGCGCCGGGGGGGGGGTGGCGC
>JBBSGA010000533.1:0-3407 GCA_038254585.1 Chloroflexales bacterium
TGACACCTCACTACCCTGTCTCATGGGGAGTATACCCAAAGGCCGTTTTCACCCCGCCCGCATCGTCCCGATTAGTCTTACTGTGTCATAAAGTACTTGTTCCGATTCGATAGCGTTTGCCAGGGATGGAGATTCTAACTCGTGGAGGCGGGTTGTGGGTCTCGAATCCAAGGCAGGCGGCAGCGAATCACGGTTTGCCACCTATGTCGAGGCGGTCACGTCGGCGCTTGGCCATGCCGATCGTGCCGCGCCGTTCCGATCGTATTGCACTGGGCTGCTGCTGCCCGGTGATCGCAAGAGCATCGAACCGATAGCCGCGCGCGTGCAGCCCGGCCGCGTGCAGGCAGCGCACCAGTCGCTGCATCACTTCGTGGCGAATGCCGATTGGTCCGATGACGCGGTGCTTGCGGCGGTGCGCACCCGTGTCCTGCCCATCATCGGGCGGCACGGTCCGATCCGGGCCTTGATCGTCGACGACACCGGCATGCCCAAGAAAGGCAAGCACTCGGTCGGCGTGGCGCGACAGTATTGCGGGCAGCTTGGCAAGCAGGACAACTCTGATGTTCGTTGTCAACGTCTTTGAGCGCCACACAACGATCCCCGCTCAAGCTGCGAAGGGATACGACCGATAGCTGTTGCGCAGCGCAGGAGGCAGAGCTGCTGAGACGACGGTTGGCAGACTCTGATGCGCGGGTTGGATACCGCATTTCCGTGTGTTCGTCCGGGGCTGCCTCGATCTGCCAGCGGGCGTCGACGAATGTCGGCCACACAATTGTCCTCGAGGATTCCCCTACCGGAGCCCTGCCTCCAGCGATGCGCAACAGGAATGTCAGATTGTGAGTGCTCTCCTCCTGGCAGGTTGATGGGCTTGACCCCGCGGGCGCGGATCAGGCTGCCGGTTGCGGCTCGACCTCTCGCCCGATAGCCCACGGGAAGGCCGCCATCTCGCGTGCGATCGCCACCGTCACGACGGTCTGGCGTTTGCCGCTGGCCATCAGCTTGCGGTAGCGGCTGCAAAGTCGGAGCTGCGCTTTCCAGGCAATCTCGCGGACGACTTTCGGCAATCCGTCCTGGCGCTCCTGTAGCAGACGGCTCATTCGCGCCCCGAAGCGGTAGGTCCAGGCGCCTTCGATCAGCACCCGTCGGGCGCGGCTGTTGCCGGCCTTGGTGATACCGCCGCGCCGGACCCGCTCGCCCGTCGAGTTCTCGGAGGGCACCAGACCGAGATAGGCCATCAGCTGACGCGGGTTCTCGAAGCGGCGGACGTCGCCGATCTCGGCCACGAAGGTGACGGCGGTCAGGAAGGCCACACCGCGCAGCGCCTGGTAGGCCGCGATCAGCGGCGCCATCGACCACGAGGGCACCGCCTCCGTGACCTGCTTCGTCAGGCGCTCCAACCGGACCTCGGCGTCCTCGATTGCCTGGCGGTATTCGGTCAGCACAGTGTGCTGGGCGGGATGGTCGAAAGTCTGCTCGCACAGCCATCGGGTATGCGCCTTGGTCCATGCCGCACGGCCGGTGAAGACCCGCCCATGACGCAGCAGAAAGGATTGCAGGTGTTGGCGAGCGCGCCGCAGATCCTCCATCGCGGCTTCGCGTGCACGCACGAGTTCTCGGACCGCCTCGTGCCCGGGGTCCGGGACCCAGACCCGGGTGAGTTCGCCGGCACGGTGCAGCTTGGCCAGGGTCAACGCGTCGCGGCGGTTGGTCTTGACCCGCTCCCCCGGACGTTTCGGGATCAGCGACGGCGCGACCACCGTACAATCGTAGCCGAGCGCGGTGATCTGCCGATACAGGCCATAGCCTGTTGGACCGGCTTCGTAGCAGACGACCAGCCTCGGGTGTCGTTTGGCGAGCTTCGCGACCAGGCGCTCCACCGCCTCCGGCGCGCTGT
This sequence comes from Chloroflexales bacterium, assembly GCA_038254585.1. Lineage (GTDB taxonomy): Bacteria > Chloroflexota > Chloroflexia > Chloroflexales > Kallotenuaceae > JBBSGA01. The sequence goes on from JBBSGA010000533.1 coordinate 1,895, forward strand.
CGATGTCGCCGAGAAAGCGCACCTCGCCATCGCGCCCCGCCGCAGCCAGAGCCACCGAGATCTTCAGCTTCGAGGTATCCAGGCCGACGTAGACTTCGCTATCCTGCTGCATGGCTCGTCCCCTATGCGTGAGGCTCCGCGCTGGCCCATCCAGCGCAACCCTCGCCCGTCGCATATTGCGGGACGAGCCACCGCTCGGACTACGAACATACGGTCTGCCAAGTCGCGGTCAGCCTATCGGCCGCGAACGATCACGCCAGTCTGCCAATCGCCTATCGCCTGTATCTGCCACACGAGTGGGTTGATGATCCCGCTCGGCGCGCTCAGACAGGCGTGCCCGACGATGTCGTCTTCCAGACCAAGCCACAGATCGCACTTGACCAGCTTCGTGCCGCCCTCGCGGCCGGGATTGAGGCCGAAGTCGCACTGCTCGATGCGGGATACGGCAACGACACCGATCTGCGCGACGGCATCACCGAGATCGGTCTTGCCTATGTCGTCGGCATCCAGTCCTCCACCAGCCTGTGGCCGCCCGGCGTGCAACCGCTGCCGCCAAAGCAATGGAGCGGGCGTGGCCGGCCGACATCCGCGATCCGACGCGACGCCGCGCATCAGCCGGTCTCGGCCAAGCAACTCGCAGTCGGCCTGCCAAAAAGGCCTGGCGCCGGGTCACCCCCGCCTTCGCAGGGGCAAGCTCTGGCGCGAAGGCAGCAACACCAAGCTCGCCTCGCGCTTCGCCGCGGTGCGTGTCCGTCCCGCGCATCGCGATTATCACCGCTCCACGCCACGACCCGAGGAATGGTGCCTGATCGAATGGCCAGCGGACGAACCCGAGCCGACGAAATACTTTCTGTCCACGTTGCCCGCAAACATCAGCCGTCGCGCCCTGGTGAACACCGCCAAGCTGCGCTGGCGGATCGAGCGCGACTACCAGGACCTCAAGCAGGAACTCGGACTTGGTCACTACGAGGGGCGAGGATGGCGTGGCTTTCACCATCACGGCACGCTGTGCATCGCCGCCTACGGATTCCTGATCTCCGAAAGAGAAGCGATTCCCCCCTCAGGACCACGCAATGCCCCTCTCGTCAAAGAACATCCCCTTCCCAAGAATTATCGACCCCGCGGATCCCCCGATCCGCCCTGAGCGTCACGTCCCAAACTCAATCACATCCGTCCGTCTCGTCATCGCCCGAGCCATCGCCCGCACCGTGCCGCGCTGCCCATGCTGCCAACGCCAAACACGCCGTCTCACTTTATGACACAGTAAGATTAGGTGGATTAGTCAAATCAGGTGGGGCACCGTGGAACTGCGTTTTCAGCCCGCCGTCCGCAACGGCACCACCTCGCCAGCCGGCGCCGGGCGAGCGCAGAACGTCGCCCAATCGGCCATTAGGCGGCGCCGCTTGTCCATCATGTCGCCGCGCCGGTACGCGGCTTCCACCTTGTCGCGCAGCGTGTGCGCCAGCGCCGCCTCGGCTACCTCGCCGGCATAACCGGTCGCTTCGGAGCACCA
>JBBSGA010000534.1:0-3407 GCA_038254585.1 Chloroflexales bacterium
CATGCCGCACTATCCTAGGCAGACGGCCGGAGATTGTCAATCGGCGCTCTCGTGCCAGACGAAACGCTGCTGAAAGCGCCGGAGCTCGCGTAGCAGCGGCTTGCCGAGCAGCAGGATAAACGCAGCCGTGAAACCGCCGCGCAAGGTATCCCACGTCAGCGAGGTGGCAACATAGAATAGCCAGTACCGGCGCAGCGTCACCCCGAGCCCCAGTCCCGGCTCCCAGCCGAGGCCGCTCATGCTTCCCGCAAAGGGCCAGGAGTAGATGTTCATGAGCGCCCCGAAGAGCATGCCTCCGCCATAGCCGTAGACGGCCAGCAGGCCGATTTCGGGCCATGGGCCAAGCCGTCTGCCCGCGGGTCGCAGCGTCGCCGCGCCCATCCCCAGCCAGCCCATCGCCAGCATCTGGAAGGGCAGCCAGGGTCCGACGCCCGAGGTCAGCAGTGCGGAGACGAACATGCTCAGAGCGCCGACCAGAAAGCCGAACCGCCCGCCGTAGGCATAGCCGAGCAGGATCGGCAGAAAGAAAAAGGTCGGGCTATCGCCGATGCCCACCGGAATGCGGAGGACGGCGTTGATCGCGGTAAGGATGCCGAGCGCGGAGATCATCTTTGCGCTTGCACGGCGGCTGCCGAGCTCCGCGAGGATCAACAGCAGCAGCAGTGGCGCCAGGACGCCGAAGATCAGCGGCGCGTCGGCCGTGTGTGCGCCCGCCGCGCCGGCTGTGAGCGGGGTACTCAGGAAAAAAGGGTACAGGAAGGCTACCAGGCCAAGCAGGGACGTTCCCGCCATAATCAGGCTCCCAAGCACCGGCTCCCAGCCTGTTTGGCGTCGTTCGCTGATCAAAGTTGGAACCGACAAACCTTCACTCATGGTTCACGCAGAAAGACGTGCACGATTGTGTAGCCGACTTACCAAGCGCATATCGCGATATACTACTACGGTCACGCGCAGCAGCATGTACTGCATTCAGGTGTCTGGAGAGGAATAATGCCGTCGCCGTTCCCCGGTATGGACCCCTATCTCGAGGGCGATCTCTGGCAAGAATTTCATGACCGGCTCGCAAACCAGATTAGCGTGCAGTTGCTGCCGTTGCTGCGACCGAAGTATGTCGCCCTCTTGGCGAAACGTTACGTACTCGACAGTCCGGCCCTGGGAGTTTTCGATGTCGCTCCGCCTCGCATCTTCTATCCTGATGTACATGTAGCAACATCGCCTACGGCAGGAACTGCTGCTTCGCCAAGTAGCACGCAGGCAACGATAACCCAGCCAACACTGGAGCTGCCGAGTATTGTTGCCGTGCCGCAGTTGAGTGTCGAGGTTCGTGATGTAGCACAGCGCCGCCTCGTGACGATCATCGAGATTCTATCGCCGGCAAATAAGCAGGGCGAGGGCGCACGCGAGTACCGGGAGCGCAGGATCGAGCTCTTGCGTACGGACGCTCACCTGGTGGAGATTGATTTGCTGCGGATCGGCACGCGCATCCCGCTCATCGGTGAGCTACCGCAAGCATCGTACTACGTCTATCTTAGCCGCTCACAGCGCCGTCCCTATACGCAAGTCTGGCGCATTAGATTGCAGGAGCGCTTGCCCACGGTACCAGTTCCGCTGCTCGCGCCAGATCCCGATGTGCCACTCGATCTCCAGGCAGCTGTCGATACCTGTTTTGAGCTCGTAGGTTACGATCGTCTCCTAGATTACACAGCACCCGTGCCTCCGCCCGAACTGTCACCGGAGGAGGCAGAATGGGTAGATGCGGCACTGCGAGCAGCGGGTATGCGGCCGGCCTGAGCTAATCCTGCATCATCGGTGGGAACCCGTTTGTTGACTTCGCAGGCTTGCTGATCCCCTGTGATCGATGACCAAGTATTGAGTACATCCACGCCGAGGAGCTTGCCGGCCTCTCTCACGTGTGACAGGGATGTTCTCGGCTCCCAGAATATGCTGACCTATGCCTCTGATGCCAGTCAGCGGGCCTCGTGCTAGAGTATCCGGTAGGTCGCGATATCGACGCGGTGAGGCATCCTATGGCTGAGAATGGATTGCAACCAATGGTCGTACGAACTGAGCGCGGTCTGTCACTCGCGGGTACGCAGATTACGCCCTACGAGATCATGGACTACCTAAAAGCGGAGTGGCCGCCGAAACTGATTCAACAGTGGCTTGATCTCAGCGACCCACAGATCGTAGGCACCATGCAGTATCTTGCGGAGCACCGCGACGAGGTTGAGGCTGAATACCAGCTTGTTGCAAAACAAGCTGCGGAGGCGCGTGCGTATTGGGAGGAGCGGAACCGGGAACGGCTGGCGCGGGGGGCCGCGTTACCCCCCAAGCCCGGCCAAGAGGTGTCCATTGCCAAACTCCGCTCACGCAAAGCCGAACTCGGCCTGGTGTGATAGGTATCCTCGTTGATCACAACATTGAGGGTCAGGCAGCCCTACTGTGGAGTGCCTTGCTTGCCGAAGGCTGGCTGGACCTCATACCGTTGCGCCTGGTGCGCTTCGCGGATGCGGGAATAGCGCACAATAGCCCGGATCGTGTCGTCTGGCGGGCGGCGCAAGATCAGCATTTACTGTTGCTTACTGCCAATCGCAATATGCAGGGTGAGGATTCCCTAGAACGAACGATCCGGGAAGATAACCGACACATCGTTTCCCATCATTACGATTAGCAGCGTCGAGCGCATGGTCGAGGTAAGGTATCGGGCACAATGCGCGGCACGCCTTGCCGAAATTGCTATCTACCTGGACAACTACTTGGGCGCAGGCCGCCTCTTTATCCCCTGACTCCACAGGCCCGGCCACATCATCGCCGTCCATTACCAACCCCGAATCCACATTCGTGCAGACTGGCCCAGGACCTCTGCCGATCACGAGATGGTCAATCACGTCGGTGCTGAGGAGCTTGTCGACCTCGACGATCTCGCGCGTGACGGCCACATCTTCGGCGGAGGGCATGGGGTCGCCCGAGGGGTGATTGTGGGCGACGATGATCGCCACCACGTCCTGTTTGAGCGCCTCTTTGAAGACTTCCCCCACGCGGACGGCCGACGAGTTGATCGATCGGACGTAGACGGGAAGTGGCGCAGCACATGATTTTTCGTGCTCAACGAGACTACCTTGAGATGCTCCTGCTCCAGGTGGCTCGTCTCATGCATCAGCGGGTTGGCTACGGCGGCCGGCGAGGTGGACTAGATGCGCTGCTCGGGCTGTGCCAGGAGCAGGCGCCGGCCGATCTCCAGGGCGGCCTTCGCTTCATCCAGTCCGTGAATACACGTGATCTCCTAAGTACAACCAGGAATGTTATGCAGCTTTCGATCCAATAATCCTTCGCACCGTTTCTTTCAGTGTCGTCCGGAAGTACTCAAGGAATGCCACTTCAAGGTTTTCAATCGTCATGAATAATTC
>JBBSGA010000535.1:0-3393 GCA_038254585.1 Chloroflexales bacterium
CGGGACGGAATCCGGCGCGCTCATAGACCTGTCGGGCCCGGTCATTCGCCGCGAAGACATTGAGCGTGAGGAGGCGGTAACGACGGGTCGAGCACCAGTGGTCAACCGCATCCAACAGAGCCCGCCCGACGCCCTGCCCCTCCATGTCGCTCGCGACGATCAGTATGGCGAGATGGCCGTGCCGCTCACGGGTAAAGTAGTCGGTCACGGTTTCCGCATACGCCACCCCGGCCACTCCTGTATGCCCGGTGCGCTCCGCCACGACGAGGAGCGCATCCTCGGGTAGCGCTCGAGCAGCGTTGGTGAGCGTAGCATGCTCGGCGCGGTCCAGGTCCTCGATCGGGCGGAGCGCATCGGGCCCGAATTCCCGCAGGCGAGGAACCAGAGCAAGAATGACTTCCAGATCTCGAACGTCTGCATTCCGAACGCGAATGCGCTTCAGGGTGGGCATCTCCCGCGCCGCCATCGTTGCTCTGCCGGCGGCCCCGGCGAATCTGGCAACGTCACACCAGCGAGCGTTACCACGGTGAGCCAGACGCCGCCCGCCCGTCTCGCGCATTCAGTCGCCCTTCCAACGGCATCGATCAGTAGTTCACGCCGAAGCTGATCAGCTTGAACGCGAGGGCGACCCACAGCACCATCATCGCCGATACCGCCAGCACCACGCTCCACAGCTTGGCAGGCCAGCGCCGGTGTCCGCCCCATACGACCCACAGGTTCCACAGCATGAGCGCGAAGCCGCCGAAGAAGACGACAGCACCAATGATCTCCAGCGACCAGAGGACCGGATCGGAGCTCGAGTTCAGGTGGTTGATGTCGGACAGGAGTAGCGCGACGGTGAGGACCCAGCCGAGCATCACCGCCACGATCGCGAGCGCCGCGATCCGGCTCAGGCGGAACGCCCGCAACGCGCGCGGCTCGAGCGCCAGCGTTGCACCATAACGCCGGCGGACGATCGCGGCGATCGGCCACATCAGCGCCGTGATCACCAGCGCCGCCAGGCCGGCGAGTAGGAGCGGCAGCAGCCACGCACTGTTCCGGTACCACGGCGTCCGGTCGAACACCATGAACGGCGAGACGCCATCGAAGCTGAAGCGCACGACGTTGCCGCCGACGATCTTGGCGGCGAGTCGTTCATGACTGCCGGCGTCGCGCCACACGAAGGGTGCGATCTCGACCCAGTGACGCGGCTGCTTGTTCAGCCCCGGCAAGGGCAGGACGAGATCACCCTTCCGCGCGCCGACCTTGAGCTGGCCGATCAGTCCGACCGCATTGAGGAAATCGGATTCCGAGCGGCGGGAGTTCTCCCAGCTGCCGGCCATCATCGCGGCGTGCTTCGCCGCAGTCGTGCTGTCGACTCGGCCATCCTTCTCGTGGCTGGGAAGATAGCGGTCGGCGAAATCCTCGAACAACGCACCGCGCAGCCCACCCGCTGCGCCGGCCGTGCCGAGGCTGTTGAACGAGATGTAGAATCCCACGCCCTCGTTCAGGAATAGATGCAGCGAGGTGTGGAAGTTCTGGGTGTCGCCGAGATGCGCGATGACTTCGCGCCCGTTGATGTTGGTCTCGAAGAATCCCAGCTCCATGCGATTGAGCGGCGGCAGCACGGTCAGCGGCGAATCGTGCATCAACGCCGCCGTCGCCGGCTGAAGGATGCGGTTGCCCTGGTACGCGCCGTTCTGCAGATGCGCGATCATGAAGCGCGCCATGTCCTCGCCGCTCGATGACAGCGCGCCAGCCGGCGCCGGACCGACGGTCTCGAACCCCTTCGGCGGCTTCGACGCCACGCCGTAGCCCTTCGACATGAATGGCGCGAGATCGGCCGGCAGCGGCTGCCGGAAGGTCGAGTGCGTCATCCCGAGGGGCGCGAAGATGTGCTTCTCGACGTACGTGGCGAACGGCTCGCCCGACACCCGCTGCACGACGTAGCCGGCGAGCGATGCGCCATAATTGGAGTAGGCCGGGGTCGTGCCGGCCTCGAAGATGCGGTGGGGCGTCCACCGTTTGAGCAGCACGTCGAATGCCGGCGTCTTTTTCGGGTCGCTCGACATGATGTCCTTGGCCTGCTCCTCGAAGCCGGCCACGTGCTGCATCAACTGACGCATCGTGACGGGCTTGCCGTCACGCGGCGGAATCTTGAAATCGAGGTAGCGATTGACGTCGGCGTCGAGGTCGACCTTGCCCAGCTCGACCTGCTGCATCACGGCCGTCCAGGTGAACAGCTTGGAGACCGATCCCGGGCGGAAGAGTGTCAGCTTCGGATCCGCCGGCGTGCGCTTGGCCACGTCCGAGTAACCGTAGCCGCGCGTGGTCAGGATCTGTCCGTCCTTCACGACCGCGACGACCGCGCCGGCGAGGTCGCCGGTCTTCAGCGCGTAGGGCATGTAGCCGTCGAGCCATGCGTCGACGTCCTGCGCCGAAAGCACGGCCGCACCCGGTTCGGGCTTTGGCGGCGGCGGTGCCTTGTTTGCGGGCTGCGTGGTCGCGAGCGTCGGGCCGAGGGGGACGCTCTGCTGTGCGGCCATCGGGAGCGTCGCGACCATGGACAGCGCCGCAGTCCACCACCCAATGACAGTCGAGTGCAGCGGATGGAGGTTTCGCATGAGGCAAACCTACCGCTCCCTGCCCGCGGCGGGAGGGGGTTTCTCCGGCCCTTCCTAGTGGAATTGCACTGATGAGCGGGAGCGCGCTCGGCGCCCTGCCCCGCGCCATTCAGTTGCGTTCTCACATTGTCATGTTTCACTTCACCTGCTCAGATGGGGTCGCTGCTAGTTTGGGAAGGCTTCCGTCAGCCTCGACGTGGAGATGCAGCGCGGGGGGGGGGCAGCCTTCGGGCGTGTCGAAGCCGGGACCGCTGGTGCACCATCCGTAGCCGAGGAGCCTCTCTCCATGCTGGACCTCGATACCGCCGTCAAGCAGACCATCTACGGCGTGATCGCCGAGACGACCAAGGCCCCGACATCTGCCGACGTCGCACGGGCGTTGAATCGGACGTGGGGGGAGGTCGAGGCGGCGTTCCAGAGGCTGTGCCAGAAGCGGCTGCTCGTGCTGGAGCCGGAGAGCCGCTCGGTCATTCTAATGGCACCGCCTTTCTCCGGGACGGAGACGCCCTTTCTGGTGCGTGTGGGCGAGAAGTCGTACTACGCCAACTGCGTGTGGGACGCGCTCGGTGTCGCCGCGGCGCTGCATCGGGATGCGGATGTCATCGCGTCCGATGCCCAAACGGGCGAGCCGATGTCGCTGCGGGTGAGGGATGGGGCCCCCGTGCCGGAGACGTGCGTCATCCATTTTGCCGTGCCGGCGGCGAAGTGGTGGGACGACATCATCCATACGTGACGGACGATGCTCCTCTTCCGGTCGGAAGAGACGGTCAACCGGTGGTGCGAGGAGCGC
>JBBSGA010000536.1:0-3390 GCA_038254585.1 Chloroflexales bacterium
CGCCGCGATCTTCAGGGGCTGATCGACACGCTCTCGGAGAACTGCGTTTACGAGATCGTTCCCACCGGCCAGCGCTGGGAAGGCCATGAGGGCGCCCGAACGTTCTATACCAGTTTTCTGGGCGCCTTTCCTGATGTGGAGTTCAGACTGACGGACATTGTCATCGGACCGCAGGGGGTGATCGAGGTCGCCGATATGCGGGGAACTCACCGCGGCACCTGGGATGACATCACACCGACCGGGAAGACGGTCGAGTGCAAGATCATCATCCACTTTCCGTGGGACCAAGCGGCAGAGAAGTTCGCGGGTGAGAAAATCTACCTCGATCAAAGTACGCTGCTCGCCCAGATCAGCTGAGCGAGCTAGACCTCCTCCAAGACGAGCTTAATCTCGTCGCGTTCGGTCGGGGCAAAGCCCGGGATCGGGTAGTTGCCGGTGAAGCAAGCACCACAGAACGAGTTCGGATCGCGGCCCGTCGCCCGCAAGAGTCCCGCGTAGGTCAGGTACTTCAGCGTATCGACGTCGATGTGCGCCGCGATCTCGGCCTCGCTCAGGCGATGAGCGATCAGCTCGGGATAGGTCGCCATATCCACGCCCATGAAACATGGGTGGCGGATCGGCGGGGCCGAAACGCGCATGTGCACTTCCCGTGCGCCTGCCTGGCGCAGCAGCCGTACGATCGGACCGCTCGTGTTGCCGCGGACGATCGAGTCGTCCACGACCACCACCCGTTTGCCTGCCAGTGTGCTCTCGAGCGGCGTGAATTTGAGGGCGACACCTTGCTGCCGCAGCCGGTCGTCCGGCTGGATGAAGGTGCGCCCGATATAGCGGTTCTTGATCAAGCCCTCGGCATAGGGCAGGCCGGCCTCCTGGGCGTAGCCGATCGCCGCCGGGATCGCAGAGTCTGGGATCCCCATGACGAGATCCGCGTCGGCTGGGGCCTCGCGGGCCAGCTCGCGACCGAGCTCCATACGCACCTGATGGATCAGCTGCCCCTGAAGCTTCGAGTCCGGGCGCGCGAAGTAGATGTACTCAAAGAGACAGAGCGATGTCTTCGGAGCGATCCGGCGCACGATCGTCCGGACACCATCGCCGTCGATCATCAGCGCCTCGCCCGGCTCGACCTCACGCACAAAGGTCGCGCCGATCGTATTCAAGGCACAGGACTCCGAGGCGACGACCCAGCCGCGGTCTCCCAGCTTGCCGAGGCAGAGTGGTCTTAGTCCAAGCGGATCGCGCACGGCATAGATCGCATTACGCGTAAGGATCGTCAGGCAGTAGGCGCCCTCGGCGATGTCCATGAAGTGCTCGATGCGCTCCTTCCAGGTCGGGCCTTCGGGCGCGAGCAGTAATAGTGCCGCCACCTCGCTATCTGAGGTCGAGGTCAGACCCGCACCGCGCTTGAGCAGCTCGAGCCGCAGCTCCGCGGCGTTCGTCAGATTGCCGTTGTGCGCCAGCGCGAGCGCGCCAAGGTACGATTCGAGGGTGAAAGGCTGTGCATTGCTGACCTTGGAGGAGCCGGTCGTCGAGTACCGGGTATGTCCGATCGCGGCATCGCCCTTCAGCGGCGCAAGTTTTGCCTCGTCGAAGACCTGCGCGACGAGGCCCATCTCCTTATGTGCCCGAATCGCCCGGCCGTCGGCGACGGCAATACCTGCGCTTTCCTGGCCACGGTGCTGGAGCGCATACAAACCGAAAAACGTCAGGCGCGCGACATCCTCGCCAGGGGCATAGATCCCGAAGACGCCGCATTCCTCGTTCGGGTGATCACTCCACATGAGCCACTCCTCCCGGTCAGTTAGACCACCAAAATTATAACAGAGCGATCCCCGATCGGCCATGACTGCTGCATCCCAGTATTGCGCACCTTGCCAATGCGCAGCCTACGATGCGTAGTCGCAGAGAACCGACTCCTAGGGCCAAAACGTACCAATGCCGGGGACTGGCGGTGGCCGAGCCCACGGCAGAACAGAAGTTTGACGCACCTGCCTGAGGTTGCTATGATGCGTGACGTACGATGACGACCGGCCTGACAAACGACGGCACCGAGGGGCGCAAGCTCGACCACATCCGCATCGTCCTGGACGAGGATGTCGACGCCAAGGGCATCGGCGCGGGATTCGCGCATCTACGCTTCCGCCATCGCGCCCTGCCCGACCTCGATTTGCGGGAGATCGACACCTCGGTCTCAGTCCTCGGGAAGACGCTGCGAGCGCCACTGCTTATCTCATCGATGACCGGCGGCGCCGACCGTGCCGAGCAGATCAACCTGGACCTTGCCGAGGCAGCCGAGGCGCTAGGTGTCGCTATGGGCGTCGGCTCACAGCGGGCAGCTTTGGCTACAGACGCCCTGGCACGCACCTACCAAGTCCGGCGTGTGGCGCCACGCGCGCTGCTCCTCGCCAACCTTGGCGCCGTACAGCTCAACTACGGCTTTGGCGTCGACGAGTGCCGGCGTGCCGTGGACATGATCGAGGCAGATGCCTTGATCCTCCATCTCAACGCGCTCCAGGAAGCCGTGCAGCCGGAAGGCAATACCAACTTCAAGGGCCTGCTGCGAAAGATCGAAACCGTCTGCCGCGATGTGGGCGTACCGGTCGTCGTCAAGGAGGTTGGCAATGGCATCGGCGCCGACGAGGCGCGGCGGCTGGTCGACGTGGGGGTCAGCGCGATCGACGTCGCGGGCGCGGGCGGCACCTCCTGGAGCGAGGTCGAGCGCTTCCGGCAGGCACACGGCCGCGGGCGGCGCGTGGCCGGCATCTTCGCCGGCTGGGGCGTGCCGACGGTGCAGGCGATCGCGGAGGTACGTGAAGCACTCCCGGAGGTGCTGCTGATCGGCTCGGGAGGCGTCCGCTCCGGTCTTGACGTCGCCAAGGCGATTGCCCTTGGCGCCGATCTCGCCGGCTCCGCTGCTCCACATCTCTTTGCAGCCGTCAACGGCGATGGCGCTGCGACGGTCCAGGAGGGTCTTCAAGCCTTCGTCGACGAGCTGCGCATCGCGATGTTCTGCACCGGCGCGGCGGACCTAGCGGCGCTGCGGCGCACGCCGCTCGATAGGGTCGGATAGGCGTGGGCCCGCCTGTTCTCGTTGCGACAGCTAGCAGTCGAAGATGTACGTCGCACACCTGAGTCTGCGCGAGTTCCGCAACTACCGCGAGCTGGAGATCCAGCTCCACCCCGGCACCACGCTCTTCTATGGGCCCAACGCCGCCGGCAAGACCACGTTGCTCGAGGCGGTCTACTACCTCGCCACGACCCGCTCGCCGCGCACCTCGGCCGCGCGCGAGCTGATCAATTGGGATCAGCCCGCTGAGCTCGGTCTAGCTCCCTTCACACGGATTGTCGCCGCGATCCAGCGCGGGCCGGAGCGCATCGTCATCGAGCTGGCGC
>JBBSGA010000537.1:0-3383 GCA_038254585.1 Chloroflexales bacterium
CTCCGCCTGCCAGAGCTGCTGAAACAGTCCTGCCCGTTCCCATTCCTGAAAGCGCGCATGCACCGTCGAACTCGCTCCCATCTCTTTGGGCAGCGCGTTCCATTGGATTCCGGTGCGCAGCACGTACACGATCGCGGCAAAGGCCCGCCTATCTGGCATCCGCGGTCGCCCTCCCTTCGCATGCGAGGGAGTAGGCGGGATCAACGGCGCCACCCGCTCCCACAATGCATCACTCACCGCCCACGGCTCTGTTCGCGCCATCCTGTTCTCCTTCCTCACTACCCTCGCGTTCCTCAGTATACCAGGTTTCAGGATAAGCTCTTAGGCAGGTGCTGGTAAGTTCCTGCGGCGGACCGTCCGCTGGTAGGAGTCTTTGGCGCCCGCAGGGCGGCCGGGCGTGCGACGGTCGAAGTCGGGCAGCGGGACATAGGCGCGGATGCCCGCGTCCTCCAGCGCCCGAATATGGCTGTTTTTGCCCAACGCACCGAAACGGTAAAAGTTCGCGTTGGACACCTGGTCTCAACAACTTGTCGGAGGAAAAGGCCGAAAAGCTGAGCCCGGCTGTGCTGACGCAATCACAGGCCCTTGAGTGCTTGGTTGGTCTCGTCAAATGAGAAGGCTTCCGGATCGAATTCGCCGCCGCACCATTCCAGCATGTCATCGTGCTCGGGATGGTCGCTCTTGCCGACGGCCTCAAGGAACTCGGCATAGCCCCAGGCGCCACCCACATCCTCAGGCGGGCAGGCGCGTTTGCCGGCCAGGCACCGCGGGTAGTGGATTTCTGGATCATGGGGCAGGATCTTCTCCAGCAGAAGGATGTGCGTCCAGCTGTCCCCGAAGTCGTACTCGTAGACAAAGCGGTCCTTCTCGGTCGTGACGACCCGCTCCAGCTTGATGCGCTGCTCGGAGCGCATATCGTCAGCAAAGTCGGGGTCTGGCAGCCCGTACTCCACACCGTCGATCATGAATTGGTGCAGATGCGAGTCGGTCCAGCCCATCGCCACCTGGATCGTGTCATGCAGTCGAGGCAGGGTTATGCTGGCGCGCACCTGGATCCGCCGCCAGATCGGCGGCTTGGTGTGCTGCAGAGTCACCTTGAGTTGATAGACAGGGCTCGCATGTGGTCCTGTGCGCGGCATGGTTGTCCTCCAATCATCCACAACGGGTTAGAATCGGTAGCCAAGATCGACCCAATACAGCCAGTCTCCCACCGCTTGTCGCGTCTCGTCGTCAGCATAGGTGACGGTCAGTTGTGAGAGCGGCACCGCGAGACCATCCCGCTCCCAGCGCATGAGCACAAAGATCTCGTGCTGACATTCTTCCTCTGGCGCTATGCCGATGACGTCCACTTCGTCTCCAATCTGCAGCGGCGAGATCGCACGTTTGGCGCTGCACTGCGTGATAAAGGGGAAGGCAAGGATATCGGTGAGGTAGTGGTACCAACTCATGGCCCGCTCTTCCGCGCCTTGAGAGTCGACGACGATCTCCAGGCGAATCCGTTCTTCGCGGTCTTCCTCACGCTGGCGCCGCCGCATGACGTTCCCTCCCACGAGCCAGGCGCCCGACGCAGCTGCTACGTCTCATGCGGCCACCGACACTGCATCGGCGCCGAGCATCTTCGTTGCTCGGTGTCCGAACGAAGTTGTTGCCGCTCTTCCAGGGAGCGTGACATAGGTGCCTGCTCCCCGAGTCAGCCTCCCAAGGGATGTCAACTTCTACGCGGAGGCCCTCCGGCGCGCGGTGAGATAGGCGAAGAGTGTCCGTCTGCCCACGCCCGCGATCGCGCACGCTTCGGCGGCAGTCTTCTCGGAATGCTCATACAGAATGCGGGCGTTCTCCAACTTCGCGGCGTCCGTGCGCGGTCGCCCCCCAGAACGGCCACGCGCTTTGGCCGAGGCCCGCCCGGAGGCTGCTCGCTCTGCCCGCAACTCCCGCTCCATCTGATGAATCGCTCCCATGACCGAGAGGAAGCAGTGGCCAGTGACACTGGCGGTATCGATGTTCTCCCGCAGCGAGACCAACTCGACCTGACGTGTTGCGAGTACCTTGCTGGATTCCAGCAGGTCGAGCAACGAGCGGGTCATGCTGCTGAGTTCCGTGACTACCACCGTGTCGCCGGGACGCACGTACTCCAGCAGCCGTTCCCAGCCCGGCTGGTCCATGTGCGACCCCGTCATCGTATCCGTGAAGACTTTGTTACACCCGGCCTGCTGCAGCGCATCCAGCTGCGAGTCCAGGTTCTGCCCCACGCTGCTCACGCGGGCGTAGCCGGTGCGCTGGTGCGAGAGGTCCGTGAGCTGTTGGTCCATAGTGCAAAAACCCGGCGCCTATGCACGATAAATACCCTATGATTGTAGCAGCAGTTTTCGCGCTACGGAGCGGAGGCGCCAGGGCGGGTGTACCGCAACGTTGTGCGTCACCGCTCGCTTGCTATAAAAGCGGCCTTGCGAGACCAGTTCATGTCCCGTTTGCATCGTATTCGGTGCCGAAAGTGGGTCATTCTGCCATCCCCCGGTGTGGGTAGTGCGGAACATGGACGCAGCGAAGTTCCACAAAGAGCGACCTTGGGCAGTTTTTGCATGAAACCAACGACCGTTTTGGCATGCAAGCAGCCTGCGAAGCACAACGTTGCGCCGCACCCCGCCAGGGCTACGATGAGCCGGGCGGACGTGGTGCGCAGAAAGTGTACTGTGTGCACTCGCCTAAACGCTCCTCGCGCGCGGCTCGCGCCTCTGGGCGCCTGGCGATCCTCACCGCCCAGGAGATCGAGGAGCTCTACGGCCTGCCGCGCTTTACCGAGGAGGAGCGCCAGCTCTACTTTGACCTGAGTCCAGGGGAACGGGCAGCGGTCGAGGCAGTGCAGACGGCCGTGGCCGCCGTCCATTTGACGCTGCAGCTGGGCTACTTCAAGGCCAGCCACCACTTCGTCGTCTACACGCGGGAAGCGGTCCTCCCCGATCTGGAACACATCCGCCGGCGCTACTTTCCCCAGCTCGATCTCGACACCATCGCGGTGCTCTCCAAACCTACGCGCCTGGCCCAGCAGCAAGTGATTCTCAACCTGTTCGACTATCGCCTCTGCGATGCCGCGGCCAAAGCGGCCTTGGAACAGAAGGCGCAGCGCACCGCGATGCTCTCGACGCAGCCCATCTTCCTGCTGCGCGAGGCGTTGCAGTACCTGACCAACGAGCGCCTGGTCGCTCCAGGCTACACCTACCTGCAGGAGATGGTCGGGCGGGTGGTCACTGGCGAGCGCCGGCGTATCACGCAGCTGCTCGCAGGCGCGCTGACCCCGGCCATTGTAGCGCGTCTGGACGCCTTGCTCCAGGTCGAGGAGGGTATGTATGCCATCAGTGCGCTCAAGCACGAGCCAAAAGATTTTA
>JBBSGA010000538.1:0-3361 GCA_038254585.1 Chloroflexales bacterium
ATGCGGCGGCATCCTTCGCAGGTTAAGCCCGGCAAGGGCGGCTCCAGGACGCCGGCAGCGCGCCCAACTCTGACCGGTGGCGGTGGCGGTAATCTGGGCCGGTCTCGAGCCGGGAGCGTGCTGCGGCCGAACTGGATCCGAGAAATCTGGACCGAGCTTCGCAAAGTGCAATGGCCGACGCGTGAAGAGGCGTGGCATTTGACCTGGGTCGTAGTGCTCGTATCGGTGGCGGTGGGCGTAGCGCTGGGCGGTCTCGATTCGGGTTTCGGATGGATAATGGAGCACACCGTTCTGCGGTAAAGCCGGGCAGACCCGGCGCGGGCCGCCGTTTGGTTTTTGAAGGAAAAGCACCAGTGGCTGTAGAAACTCGCAAACGCAAGAGCGGCTCCGACGAGGAGCAGATGCCCCCGCAGGACGTGGATCTCACGCCGCAGGACGGGCGGCAGTGGTACGTGATCCATACCTATTCGGGCTACGAAAACAAGGTCAAAACGAACCTCGAACACCGCATCGACAGTATGGACGTCAAGGATCGAATCTTCCAGGTCGTGATCCCGACCGAGGAAGAGATTGAGATCCGTGACGGTCAGCGACGCATGGTCTCGCGCAAGCGGTTTCCCGGTTACGTGCTGGTCGACATGCTGGAGCTTCAGGAAGGCGACGAGGCCTCGAACAAGGCCTGGTATGTGGTGCGCAACACGCCCGGCGTCACCGGCTTCGTCGGTTCGGGCAACAAGCCCGTACCGCTGGAGCCGGCCGAGGTGAAGCAGATCCTCCGGCAGATGAAGACCGAGGAGCCACGTATCAAGGTGACCTTCCAGGTCGGACAGCCGGTGCGCATCATCGATGGACCGTTCGTCGACTTCCAGGGCACCGTGGACGAGATCAACCTGGAGAAGGGGAAGGTCAAGGTGCTCGTCTCCTTCTTTGGCCGTGAGACGCCGGTCGAGCTCGATTTCCTGCAGGTTGAGCGGGTTTTCGTCTAGGCGTTCCGGCATAGCTAAGGCGAGTCGCCGAGAGTATCCGGGTTCGTTCCGCTGCCTGCCGCTTCGCGCGGTCTGCGGTCGACGCCGGCAGTAAGCAGTAGAAGGAACAGAGGGTGGCAAAGAAAGTACGCGCGATCGTCAAACTGGCGATCCCGGCGGGCAAGGCCAACCCGGCCCCTCCGGTTGGGCCGGCGCTTGGTCAGCATGGCATCAACATCATGGCGTTTTGCAAGGAATACAATGAAAAGACCGCCAATCAGGGCGGCACGATCGTGCCCGCCGAGATTACGGTTTATGAGGACCGCTCATTTACCTTCGTGCTGAAAACGCCGCCGGCGTCAGATCTGCTCAAGAAGGCGGCCGGCATCGAGAAAGGCGGCCAGCAGCAGAAGAAGGAAAAGGTCGGCAGTGTCACCCAGGCGCAGCTGCGTGAGATCGCCGGCATCAAGTTGAAAGACCTGAATGCCTACGACATCGAGTCGGCGATGAAGATGATCGCCGGTACTGCTCGCAACATGGGCCTTGAGGTCAAGGGCTAAGCCTTCCACAGCTCCGGCCCGTGGCTATTGCAGCGTAGTACCTCCGCCAGAGGCGAGAGGGAGGGTGTACCGCGCAAGCGGTTCCCGAAGGAGCGACCAAATGCCGAAGCACGGCAAGAAATACCTGGAAGTGTCGAAGCTCGTCGACAAGGACAAGCTGTATTCGCCGGAAGAGGGGATCTCGCTCACCAGGCAGGCGCGCTTCGCGAAATTCGACGAGACGGTCGAGCTTCATCTGCGCACCGGACTCGATCCGCGCCACGCCGATCAGCAGGTTCGCGGTACCACACTGCTGCCACACGGCCTCGGTAAGACCGTGCGAGTGCTTGTGTTTGCCGAGGGCGAAGCGGCCCGCGCGGCCGAAGAGGCGGGCGCCGACATCGTCGGCGGTGACGACCTGATCAACCGGGTAGCCGCCGGCTTCACCGACTTTGACGTGGCGCTGGCACAGCGGGAACTAATGGGCAAGGTTGGCCGGCTTGGTCGCGTGCTCGGTCCCCGCGGCCTGATGCCGAATCCGCGTTCCGGCACCGTGGTTGAACCGCAGGATATCGTGAAGGCCGTCAACGATGCACGCCAGGGCCGTGTCGAGTTCCGGCTGGATAAGACTGCGCTGATCCATGTCCCGATCGGTAAAGCCAGTTTCGACGAGCAGGCGCTGATCGAGAACATGGCGAATCTGGTGGACGCGATCGTCAAAGCGAAGCCGTCGGGCGCCAAAGGCCAGTACATCCGCAGTGTGACCGTCACCACAACAATGGGGCCGGGAATCCATCTGGATCTGACGCCGACGCTCGCGCTGCAGGCGACGTAGCAGATAGCGTGCCGCCGCTGCGGGTTGACCCGCGACGGTAGCTGCGACACACTGGTCGGGTAAAGAGAATACGCAACCAGTCGAAGCCAGAGACAGCCGGCGGCCTTCGGGCCTTAATCCACCAGCCAGCCGAGGCGAGCGACCGGGCGACCAGCCGCGGTGGAGTCTGCTCCATTCCGTATTGGACCGTTTCGGACCCTCGTACCTCGTACGAGGGCCTTTTGGTGGCCGGCGCTTCGCCGGCCGGACCCGATGCGGTTCGGTAGAAAGGGGTGAATGAGTGCCAACGGCACGCAAAGAAGCGGAGGTCGCGGAGCTGCAGGACCTGGTTTCCCGCGCCACGATCTCGATCAGCACCACGTATCGCGGTATGTCTGTCGCGGATATGACCACGCTGCGCCGCCGTATGCGCGAAGCGGGCGTCGAGGTGCGCGTGGTAAAGAACACGCTGCTCAAGCTCGCGGCGGAGCGGGCGGGACAGCCGAAAGTCGCCGAGCTGGGCTCGGGTCCGACCGCGATCGTGTTCGGTATGGGCGACATCGCGGTCTCGGCAAAGTCGCTGCAGGAGTACATCCGCACGGCGCGCAACTCACTGACGGTGCAGTCCGCCTACATGGATGGCGAGCTGATGCCGGCGAGTGCGCTGGGCGAAATCGCCAGCCTGCCGTCGAAGGAGCAGCTGCTCGCCGGCTTCATGGGTGGCCTGCGCTCGCCGATCGCGGCCTTCGCCGGGCTGATGTCGGGAACGATCCAGAAGTTCGCGGGCCTAATCGACGCCCGCGTCAGCCAGCTTGAGGGCAGCGCGGCTTAGTGGCTGCCCACCAATCCATACACAGCGCCGGCGGCCGAAGCGCCGCACCGGCGAATGACGACGACGAGGAGATATCAATGGCCAGCGAACGCGTGGAGCAGGTTCTCGACATCATCAAAGAGATGACCATCATCGAGCTTCGCGACCTGAACAAGCAGATCGAGGAGGTGTTCGGCGTTACCGCCGCCGCCCCGATGATGATGGCAGCCGG
>JBBSGA010000539.1:0-3346 GCA_038254585.1 Chloroflexales bacterium
GGGTCGACCGGCCTGCTGGTAATCCGCGACGCAGAACGCAAGATGGACGAGACAAGAGAGGTGACGTTCCGCTGGTCATCGTCGAGCGTTGACATCGCCGAGCTGCTCCTGACCCAACCCGGCGAGAAGATCAACGCGGTCGAGATCGCTGAGCGGCTTGAGTGGTCGCATGCGCAGACGACGAGCGTCCTGCGCCGCTTCGACAAGGAGGGCTGGACGGCGAAGATCGGCGCCGGACGTGGTCCGGCGGGCGTTCGCCGCCTCGCTGCGCCGGCAAGCCTCCTCGACGCGTGGGCCGCTCATGTCAGCGGTGGCGAGCACGAGCGCGTCCTTAGCCACCGCGTGCTGCGCGATCCGATGAGCTTTCTACGCGACGAGCTTGCGCCGGTGCTCATTGACTCGATGACGTGGGCGGCATCAGGATGGGCCGGACTCGAGGTGGCGGCGCCATTCGTGACTGCGGTACCGGTGCTGCAGATCTATGTGCCGGCCGAAGCGTCTGCCGACGGCCGTCTCCGAACGGCGATGCAAGCTGCTGGTTTGCGCGAGGTCGATGAGGGTGCGCGCGTCGAATTCTGGACGGCCTCGGCGACTGCTCTATCGCTGTCGTCGACGACGGCCGGCGTTCCCGTGGTGAGCGCGCCGCGTCTCTATGCCGACCTGCGCGCACTCGGCGGCCGCGGCGAGGAAGCCGCTCAACACGTCCGGGAGGAACTCATTGGCTTCTGACTTCGAGCCCGAGCGGTCACCCGAGGCGCGCGCCCTCGCCGAGGAAGCGCTTCTCCGGCTGCTGGCAGCGCTTGAAGGCGAGGACGTCGCGCTCGTCGTCCTGGGTGGCCTTGTACCCGAGATCCTGACGCGCGGCCAAGGCGTGGCGGTCCCCACTCACCTCGGAACGACCGACGCCGACATTCATATCTCCTTCGGCGTCGATGCCGACCGAGACCTCAGCTCCCTCGAGCACGCGCTCGAAGCGATCGGCGCTGAGCCCGAACCGAAGCTCGACGGCTGGCGCTGGCGCATCCGGGTCGGCGGCGTGCGCGTCAAGATCGAGTTCCTCTGCAACCGCAACGATGTCGCCGCCGATCAGCCGATCGCACTTCCCGGCTGTCGCGTGCTGACGGCGGCCAACTTGCGCGGAACCGGCTTCGTCGCCCGAGACTGGACCGAAGAGGAGCTCAGCGGCAAGATCGACGGCAAACAGGTGACAGTTATGGCCAAGTACGCCGGGCTCGAGGACGATCCAGAGCCAGTCGGCGTCTTCTTCTCGACGGTACGGCTGCAACCACTTCGCCATTGTCACGACCCTGGGATCGACTCCTGGAAGCTTCTGCGCGTGGTCTGTGACCCACTTCTCACGCTCCCTGAAGATCGGAAACTCGGCGTATTCGTCAGCCGGGCGGTTGATTCGGACGAGTTCGTAAGCAACGTGGTCGAGCGCGGCTCGGAGGGCGTGGACGCAATCGCCGACGATCGCGGCCCATTTGCCAAAGGGCGGCTCCTCCACGATCTTGATGCGCCAGAGGTAGCCGCTGGGATACGTGTCGGCCTCTCGAAGCGCTCGGTAAGGGTTGCGCTCCAAGAACCCCTGGTGGGCCGCTCCCAACTCGCTGAAGTGTTCCTCTGCCCGTGCGAGCTTCAGCCGCGCTCCGCTCAGCGGGTCAGTCATAACGAGAACGATGACTGACGGCGCGCTTGCCGCCAAGCCCTCGTTTCGTAAAACCCTCCTAGGAGAGGAAGGCACGGAGCCGAGCAGCTCGCCGCTTGCTCGCCCAAGGAATCGGACGCTGGGGAAACTGGTGGAACCAGGAGCTCTTCGGCAAGCCGACGACATTGCCGTGGGCGCTGAAGATCAGCCCGACAAACCGGCCGCCCGGATACGCGCAGTACGCGACCTTCCACCCAACGTTCCTCTACGAATCGCTGTGGGACATCGCCTTCGCGGGTGTTCTTCTGTGGATCGACCAACGCTTCACTCTCCGGCGTCCCGCACTGTTCGCGCTCTACGTCGCGTTCTACACCGCATTCCGCACCTACGAGGAAACGCTCCGCATCGACCTCGGCTCGCACTACTACGCCGGTATGCGCCTCAACTTCTACGTCTCATTGACCGTGTTCATCGCCTCGACGCTCTTCTTCGTCTGGTGGCAGTTCATGCGACCAGCGAGCGCGCCGTCCCGCGCAACGCAAACTCGTCAGCTCAGGTCGCCCAACACGTGAGCCGGCGGAACGGATAACCCCGAGTCGTGCATTTCTCTACCGAGACGGCCCTCCTGCTGGTGGTGCTCGGGGTCGGCGTCGGGGCGTTCGGCACCTTCGTCGGCTCAGGCGGCGGCTTCATCCTCACCCCGATCCTGCTGCTCGTCTACCCGCACGACCGGTCGGCGACGATCACCGCGATAAGCCTCACTGTCGTCTTCTTCAACGCCGCCTCCGGCTCCGCCGCCTACGCCAGACAACGACGCGTCGACTATCGAAGCGGACTCGCCTTCGCGCTCGCCGCGCTTCCGGGCTCGATCGCAGGAGCGCTCCTCGTCGGATCCGTCTCACGCTCCTTCTTCGATCTCCTGATGGCCATCGTGCTCCTCGCCCTCGCCGCCTGGGTTCTGCTCGGCGAACGCGCGACAGCACGCACTCCGGCCGGGCATCTCAGCCATCGCGAACTGACCGACCGCTACGGCACCACCTACCGCTACGACGTACCGATCCGCCGAGGCATCGCCTACAGCACCGTCGTCGGATTCGCCTCGAGCTTCCTCGGCATCGGCGGAGGCATCATCCACGTCCCGCTGCTCGTCCGCGCCCTCGGCTTCCCAACCCACCTAGCAACCGCCACCTCACACTTCGTACTCGCCATCATCGCAGGCGCCGGAAGCATCACCCACATCGCCACTGGCAGCTTCGCCCACGGACACGGCATCCGCCGTGCGATCGCACTCTCACTGGGCGTCGTCGCAGGCGCACAACTCGGCGCACGCATCTCACTGCGGACAAGCGGACGCCTCGTCGAGATCCTTCTCGGAGCAGCGCTGCTCGCGCTCGCGATCAGGCTTCTCCTGACAGCTACCTAGCCGCGTACGGATTCTCCACCTCTGTGAAAGCCACGGGGACGCGGGCGGAAGAGTCACAGAAACATCGACCGATTCGACGCGGTGATCTGTGGATCAAGGACGGAGCACTTATGAGCCTCAGCGGGCGCAACCGGTGGCAGCCGGTCGCAAATGGAACTGACTCAGAAACCGCTCAGATAGGCCGATCGGCAACCGATGGCAACCCACGGCAACGGTTCCGGAGCGCATGGTAAAGAGCAGGTCGATCGCCCGCCGCGTCGCCGATGGCACCGCAC
>JBBSGA010000540.1:0-3292 GCA_038254585.1 Chloroflexales bacterium
CGCATGGGCCGCGAAGGGCCGACCATCGCCTTGCTGCCTTGGGGCAACGTCCTAGAAGACTATTTGGATACGATCGGCGTGTCGCTGGAGGCGTTTTGCACCAATTTTACCGGTAGTTGGATGTTTGGCTACGTCGACGCGCTGCGCAACGCCGGGGTCCGGACAGTCTTGGTCTGCGTTTCGGCTCGCGTCACGGTGCCCTCGCGCTTCACGCATCTGCCGACGGGAGCTACGATCTGTGTCCTGCCTGCTCCGGGGATCTACCGCGCGATTCAACGCCAAATGATCAAGCCCTACCGGCGGAGCGTGAGACAGGCTTTTCGAGACGTTCGCGGCGCCCGGCTGCTGTTGTTTCCCTTGTTCGCAGTGCTACGACAGGTCATGGGTTATCTTTGCACGCCACTGTGGCTGCTCGCTCGCGAGCTGCGGCGTGAAGGCTGTAGCGCGATTGTATGTCAGGAGTACGAATACCCGCGCTTTGACGTCTGTACGCTGTTGGGACGACTGATGGGGCTGCCGGTATTTGCCACCTTTCAGGGCGGTGACTATCAGCGGAGCTACCTCGAGCGCTTTGTGCGTCCGCTCACTATGCGCGCGAGCGCAGGCCTGATCATTGCGCCGCGAACCGAGATCCGGCGTGTGCTTACCCGTTATAACGTCCCATCGGCCCGGATCGCGCAGATTTTCAACCCGATCGACCTTGCTGCATGGACCGCGGACGAACGTGACGCGGCGCGTGCCAGGCTTGGCATCTCGGGCGAGGCCAGGGTCGTAGTGTGGCATGGACGCGTCTCGATACGACAGAAAGGTCTCGATATCCTGCTCGACGCCTGGGAGCGGATTTGCCACGAGCGCGTCGGGCAGCACCTGTGGCTACTGCTCGTGGGGACCGGCCAGGACGCGGACGAGCTACGCCGGCGCATCGGGGCGAAGCAGCTGCAGCAGGTGCTCTGGGTGGATCATTTCGTGCATGAGCGCGCCGTGATTCGGCAGTACCTCTCTGCTGCCGACGTCTACGCGTTTCCATCACGCCACGAGGGGTTTCCGGTAGCGCCCATCGAGGCGATGATGTGCGGCATACCGGTTGTCGCGGCCGACGCGAACGGTATCCCCGATATCCTCGCAGGCGGCGAAGCGGCGGGGGGGCTCATTGTGCCGCGCGATGACGTGGCCGCGTTCGCGCAGGCGCTAGGCCGTCTCCTGGACGACCCTAGCTGGGCACATGAGTTGGGCGAGCGGGCACGGCGCCGGGTGGAAAGCTGTTTCTCGCTCGAGGCGGTTGGCGAGCAGCTGCGTACCTTTCTCGAGACGCGCGCGGAGGCTTCAGCGCCGCCCGCGCTGCGTCGATAACCATTGGGCCGCTCCGGAGAGTATGCCCAGGGCATACAATGCATCCCCGCAGGCCCGGCGGCGCTGGCGCCGAGCACGGTAGATCGCCTGCCAGAGGCGGTTCTGCGCGTTTTTGATGAGGCGCCACAGCATATAGCGGTCGCGCAGGCTCAGATACTTGGCATAGTACGCGCCCTGACCAAGTCCATACCGCCAGCGTAAGGCAAGATAATCTTCATCGCGGCGCCAAGCGCGGTGGTAGATGACGACGTCGGGTCTGTAGACGATACGGTATCCTGCTTCGAGTATCCGGAACCCGAAGTCGTTGTCTTCTGCGGCAGGAAAACGCGAGCCCGTACCTAGTTGTTCGTCGAAGAGGCCAATGTCATCGATGAGGGAGCGAAACATCACCATGCTAATCGGATTGAGCACGTCCTTTCCGACCCGGCCTGCGTAGACTGCCGGAACCTCGTCGGCCATGGTGGATGGTACAAACCCGCCGGTAATGCCTCCAGCGGGTAAGACCCGTCCGGTCACCACGCTTCGCGTGCCGGCTTCCGTAAGAGCCCGCACGAGTGAGCCAAACCATTCTGGCGTGACCAACACATCGTCGTCTGTGAAGGCAAGGATATCATACTGTGCGATAGCAATTGCAGCATTTCTGGCACGGCTCAGACCGGCCGAGTGGCTCCACAGGTAGCGCATATCGCAGCCGGGCGCCGTCAACATCGAGAGGCGGGGATGCGCTTCCTTGCTCTGGTCGACGATGATCATTTCGGCCGGTAGCTCATCGCCGCGCAGGATCGACGCGACCGTCTCGGCAAGCAGCTCGGGCCGATCGCGCGAGCAGATGATGAGCGAAGTCGGGGGGAGGCCGGCAGGCTCGTTGGCCGGCACCAGCCCACGATTGGCTATCTGCGACATGGCGAGCTTTCACTCTCACACGATCGTTTTACGGCACGGACTCCAATTAGCATCGGATAATAGGGGTCGTTGGCCTCAAGCTCGTGCTCTGCCAGCTCCTCGGCGGCCATACCGGCGAGAAAGGCGATTGCAGCGAGCACGTTGCCGTACGAAACCACGCTAACCTGCTCCGGACCGAAGACGTCGCCGAAGAGTCGCGCACACGAGGCGACCGTGAAGCGCCAATAATCGGTATCGATGCCGGATTTGGCGTCGATACGGCTGACTGCCGGCACCGTCACAAGGAGCACCCCACCTGGGCGCAGGATGCGATGCGCGTGCGTGAGCGCGGCGCGCGTGTCGTAGATGAACTGGAGCGTCTGAGTCAGCACGAAGCAATCGAACCGACCGGTGGGAATACTATCGGCGGCGGCGAGGTCCGCGATGATGGTCGCGTGGGGATTGGCCGGGTCGATGTCGAGGACGTCGCGCTGCTCGACGTCGTGACCGTAGTGGGTCGTATAGCGTGTATCTTTGATTTCGAGCACTAGACCGTGAATATCGTACCGGTAACGTTCGAGAAAGTGCGCGATATAGTACCGATCGATCGGTGTGCCTCGCTCGGCGCCCCAGTGATAGCTCAACGGGGTCGTCCGGCGCATAGTGCCGAGCCAGGCCGGGCGCGTTAGACGGTGCAAGCGTTGTTGCAGGCGCTGCTGTTGCTCTATCAGACGGCGGCGCTGCGCCGGAGGAATGATCATCCGCAGATTGGTCATAATGCGCGGGCGCATAGTGCCTCACAGTCTACCAAGGTACTGCAGCTCCTCTTGCCACAAACCGACGAAGAGGCTCCTCCGGAGTACACCCGGGTCAGGCGGTCCTCCGGCGTCGGCGACAAAGCGCCGGTACTCCGAGCGCGCATGGAGCAGCCAGGTGATCAGCGCCAGCGGTCCGAGCGCAGCGGGGTCGAGGCCCAGCTGTGCGGCATAGCGCACGAGGCACTCGCGCCGTGCACTCCCCGTCACAGTAGATGGATCTAGTCCGCGCCGGTAGGATGCAC
>JBBSGA010000541.1:0-3285 GCA_038254585.1 Chloroflexales bacterium
AGCGGCTGGTCCCGCGGCTCGAGGCCATTCCGGGGGTGCGTGCTGTCTCGCCCGTCGTGGCAGTGCCCTTCTCAGGGCCAGGTGGCTGGGACGGCAAGCCCGAGGTCGAAGGACAGTCCGCCGTGGCGGCGGCTGCCAACCCGATGCTGAACATGGAGGTCGTCACACCGGGCTACTTCTCGACCCTCGGCATCCCGGTGATCCGTGGCCGTGGCTTCACGGATCAGGATCGCGAGGGCGCGCCCCCCGCCGTGGTGGTGAGTCAGTCCGCCGCGCAGCACTACTGGCGGGGCAACGATCCCATCGGCAAACGGCTGCTGATGGGACCGAACCTGGATCAACCGAGCACCGTTATCGGGGTCGTCCCCGACACGCGGTACCGCGATCTGCGAGACGCGCGCCCCAGCATCTACTTCCCGCTCGCCCAGTCGTTCTTTCCATTTGCGCCGATGGCCCTCGCGATCAGAACGAGTGGGGACCCGACCGGATTGGTACCGACGATCCGGCGCGTCATCCGTGAGGCGGAACCTGGCGTGGCCCTGGCCAGCGCGGCGCCGTTCGGGACATTCCTCGAAGGACCTCTGGCGCAACCGAGAATGAATGCCCTCCTCCTCGCGGTGTTCGCGGGCGCGGCAGTCGCGCTCGCCGCTGTCGGGCTGTTCGGAGTCATGGCAACCATGGTGCGCCAGCGCACACAGGAGCTCGGCATCCGGCTCGCCCTTGGAGCGGCGCCGCGAGACCTGCGGCGCATGGTGATGCGGCGCGGGCTCGCGATCGGAGCTGCCGGGCTGGTTCCCGGCGTGATTGGCGCGCTGCTGGCAAACCGGCTGCTGGTGGCGCTGCTCTACGAGGTCAGCCCGACCGACGGCGTGACACTCGTTGTTGCGGCCGGCTTGCTTCTCAGCGTGGCCAGTCTTGCCAGCGCCATCCCAGCCGGACTCAGCACGCGGGTCGATCCGCTGCTTGCGCTGAAGGCTGACTAAACGTGAGCGGTCAAGGACATGGGTAACAAAAGAGTCCAAGGACATGGGTGACACTTAGTAGGGCCGTCGATGCTGGCGGCCAAGGGCGTCTTCGATCTTCAGCGTGCGTTCGTGAAAGCGGCCCAGCCGGAGCGGGCCGAAGTAGACGTCCCATTCGCCGTCGTCGATCTCGACGAAGCCCACGGCCTCACCACCAAGGGTCTGGCTCACGTTAACCCAGGTGCAGCGCCAGCGGATGCCGCCGTTCCGGCTCACGCGCCGCACCTCGTAGTGGCCTGGGTACTCGAGGGGTGGCAGGCGCGCTGGGTAGGGCCGGGGTGAGGGCTGATAGTGCGAGGCGGGCGTGGCGTCGGCGAGCGCCTGGTGCGGCCGGAGCTCGTTGAACTCGCGGCGCCAGAGGTCGAAGCGGCGCTGCTGCGTGCGACGCGACCGACTCGGCGGGCGGGTGCACTCGGCCTTGAGGGTGCGGTGCATGCGCTCGTGCCGGCCGTTCTGCTGGGGCGAGGCCGGCTCGATCAAGTCGGGCAGGATCCCGAGCCGCACCCACCAGACCGAGAGCGGGGAGAGGCGGCCCAGCGCCTGGGTCGCAAACGGCACCCCGTTGTCGGAGCGGATGCGCACCGGGAGGCCATAGTCCTGAAACGCCCGCGCGAAGATGGGTCGACTCTCCGTGGTCTGGGTACTGGTGAGCGCCTGGCAGCGCAGCAGCAGCCGGCTGCAGCCATCGGCGATCGTGAGCGGGTAGCACAGGCTGCCGTCGCCGAGCCGGAACTGGCCCTTGAAGTCCGCGGTCCAGATCGCATTCGGGGCGTCCATCGGGGCCTGCGGGCGGCCGGGATGGCCGGGGCGGCGGACCCGGCGTGGCGCGAGCACCAGCCCGGCCCGCTTGAGATGCAGCGCGAGCGTGCTGCGCGCCGGCCACGCGGCCCCGGTGAGCTGCTGCTGCAGCAGGCGGAGCAGCTTCCGCGGTCCCCACGTCGGATGCCGAGCCCGGGCGGCGAGCACGGCCTCGACCAGCTCGGACGGGGTGGCGGTGGGGCAGGTGTGGGGACGACGCGAGCGATCGGCGAGCGCAGGCCGGCCACCGGTCTCGTACCGCGTCAGCCACTTGTAAGCCGTCTTCCGACTGATCTGGTACGCGGCGCAGAGCTCCGTCACCGGGGTGGCCCCGCTCTGAACATCTTGGATGAACTGGCAGCGCAGCTCCATGGTCGACTCCTCCTGCCACGGCATCGGTCCCTCCTTGAGGAACCGGAAGCCTGGTCGAACTGGTCGAAAGTGTCACCCATGTCCTTAGACTGTTCTGTCACCCATGTATTTAGACCGTACCACCGCGCCGTCTAACCGGCGCATGAAGCTGTCAAAGCGCGGTCGGCTTTGACATAGATTCAACCTCACCGAACTGCGCTTTGCAGCTTATGCGCAGGTCGTTAGACCGCGCGGCCACTTGTATGACAAAGCGAACGTACATCCAGGCGGGCACCAAACTGTCCTTCGCGCTCGCAGCGCGTGAGCGTGACGCGATTGTCCAACGAGCGTTTCTCGATCCCAAGATGGAAAGGCGACTTCAACGCGCCGCGGTCGCTGGTCCGATGCTCGTGGTCGACCTCACGCTGGATGACGTCGAGGAACTGCATGGATGCGTAGCGGCTGAGGCGAATCACAGCGACGATCGCAAGGTTCGTCGCTTGCTGAGTGGAGCCTGTGATCGACTTGGCCAGCTTCTCGATGAATTCACCGATGAAGAGCCGGTGGTGCGGATGGGACGTAAACCGACTGGCGCGCGCTTTACGCCGAAGCAGGGGCAGTACCTTGCCTTTA
This sequence comes from Chloroflexales bacterium, assembly GCA_038254585.1. Classification (GTDB taxonomy): domain Bacteria; phylum Chloroflexota; class Chloroflexia; order Chloroflexales; family Kallotenuaceae; genus JBBSGA01. The sequence goes on from JBBSGA010000541.1 coordinate 2,805, forward strand.
TCTATTACTTCACAAAGATCCACGGTCACGCTCCGGCGGAGGCGGAGCTTCAGAAGTACTTCAAGGTTTCTGCGCCAGCCGTGCACGACATGATCCTCACGCTCGAACGGCACAGTCTCATCGATCGGGTGCCGGGCAAAGCCAGGTCGATTCGACTCCGGGTTGGGCGGGCGGAGCTGCCGGAGCTGGATTAGGTCGTTCGTCGCGGCCTGACAAGCAACTGCTGCTGGCGCCGCGACTGGAGGAAGCGGCTGGCTCGCTGCGCTCGCCTGCGGTGTTCTTGATAGAGCGCCGCAGCAGAATTGCGGCCGTTAGGCGTCAGGTCGACCGCGGCCAATGAGAAGAAGATGGAGGAGTGCGTCGGCAAGGAATTCCTGGCGGACTTCCGCGCCGAACCGTACCTCGCCGCTGAGCGCGCAGTGTTGCGCCAGGCAGAGGAGAGCTGCAGGAAGCAATACTACGTGCCCTGATGTGGTCAAGC
>JBBSGA010000542.1:0-3273 GCA_038254585.1 Chloroflexales bacterium
ATCTCGATCGGCGGCGAGGCGCTACTGCTGCCGCGCTCGGAGATTCGGCTGCTCGCGCCGCTGCCCCGCCCGCGCTCGCTGCGCGATTTCTACGCGTTCGAGCAGCACGTCGCCGCTGCCTGCCGCCAACACGGACAGCCGGTGCCGCCCGCGTGGTATCGTATCCCTGTCTTCTATTTCGGCAATCATGCTGCGATCGTCGGCCCCGATCAGGCCGTAGCTATGCCCCGGACGGAGCGCCTCGACTATGAGCTCGAGGTCGCCTGCGTCATCGGCCGGGAGGGCCGGGATATCGACTCGACGGAGGTCTGGGACTACATCGCCGGCTTTACGATTATGAATGACTGGTCGGCTCGCGATCTGCAGAGCGAAGAAATGAGCGTGGGTCTGGGGCCGGCGAAAGGCAAAGATTTCGCGACGTCGCTGGGTCCCTACATCGCCACGCCCGATGAGCTTGAGGAGTACGTGTCCGACGACGAGTCGCGGCTGCGGCTCGACATGATCGCGCGCGTCAACGGTCGCGAGTATAGCCGTGGCAACCTTGGCGATATGTACTACTCGTGGGGCGAGCTTATTGCGCACGCCTCGCGCGACGTGACGCTCTATCCGGGCGATGTCATCGGCTCCGGAACCGTTGGCAGCGGCTGTATCCTGGAGCTTACTCCGGAAGTCACCGGCGGTTGGATCGAGCCCGACGACGTCGTCGAGCTCGAGGTCACGGGCCTAGGCGTCCTCCGTAACCGGATTGTCTACGGTTCGTGACCTTATTCTCTGCTCACGGGAAAGGAGGTCGACGATGTCCTTCTACATGTGTGTGGGCGACGTTCCGCAGAAGCGCCATACCCAGTTCCGCGGGCCTGACGGCTCGCTCTCTTCTGAGCAGGTCATGGGCACCAAGGGTTTCAGCGGCGTGGAGTCCATCCACTACCACCACTACCGGCCGGCTGCGATTCGCCGGGTCGAAGACCTGTGCCCCGCGTGCGTCGAGCCGGAAGAGGAAGGTGCCCTGCGCCATCGCCATTTCAAGACGGCCGCCACGCCGGCCGGCCGACGAGCAGCCGCATTTCTACCGCAACGGCCAGGGCGACGAGCGTGGCGATTTCGAAGTCCGCGTCCGTGCCCACGGCATGACCGGATACACCAAAAAACGGCAGTGGAGCCTGCAGAGAGACTTTTCGCTGCCGTTCAGTTCGGCCCCGATGGCGCCGGGCTACGGCCGCCAGCCGAAGCCCGACTGGCCGAGAAGCGATGTCACAAACAGAAGAACTAGGATGCCCGGCCAAAACATATGGGTCGCGAAGAGCAACGCGAGCCCGCCCCAGAAAATCATCTCGCGGAGTGCCGGGCCTCCCCGCCCACGCCCGCTCTGTTTGACGTAGTGCGACAAACCGATCAGGATCAGAATCCCGGGCCAGAAGCTGTGTGTGGCGATCAGCAGAGCCAGCCCGACCAGGAAGAGCATGCCGCTCGGATCCCCGTGCCGCCCGTGGCCACGGCGGCGCGCCGGCCCACGCATCTGAGCGGGCTGTGAAGCTGCCGGCAGCGGCCGGCCGGGGGCGACGACTTTCGCCGGGCTGAGCCGGATCGTGGCTCCCGTCGCCGGCATCCGCGGCTCGGAGGCGGGCGCTGGCCGTAGCAGCGCGGCACAATAGATACAAAAGGCGGCGTCCGCCGGAATAGTTCGATCGCAGCGCGGGCAGTTCATCGGAAACCCTATCCTTTCGGCGATTCCCGCCGCCTCCTTTGGAGGCGACATATACATATACGGAAGCGCACCGCCGAAGGTTGCAGGCATCCCAATGACCGCTGGTATCCGGGTGCCGATCATAAAGCGATGTAAGCTCCACTATCGTGATCGATCCCTCGGCGCTCGAGCGTCGCGAGGTCTACAAGCAGCTGATCGGCGTGGTGGTGCCGCGCCCGATTGCGTGGATATCAAGTGCGAGCACGCATGGCCGGCTGAACCTGGCCTACGCGCGCGTGATCGACTACCTTTGACCTACCCCAGCCGGTGTACACGCCAGGCTGATGTGTAGTGCCGCAGGAATGCACAATTTAATCGTTAGGCAACCGCCGTTCCGTCGAGTGCGCGATCCATCAAGCTCTGAGCCAGCGCATCAAGGTAGCGACGCATCGAGATGTCGTGGTATAAGATCTTACAGACCCCTCTGTAATTGGTGCGCTTGGTAGGCTTTCCTTCGGTGCGTCGATCAACAGTACCTCTGATATGCCGCTCGATGCCTGTAACATTTTTCCAGTACTTCAAAAGTTCCTCCACATCTTGATCCGCCCGGCACATGATCTGGATTCGGAACTTCGACTCGTCAATACTGAAACTGGTTCGTAGCAAATACAACCAGTAGCGAATGACCTGCGGATTGCTATTGGCGAATCCGAAGGCGCCTTCTCCCTTGGCCCCCTCCGCCAAATACAACATCGCCGCTGAAATATGATTGGCAGCGTGTAGATCGTCAAGAGCATCGAGGAAGGCTTCAGCCCGTGTCTTCGAGGCTGTGATACGCGCCTGCCGAGCCTTCCGGTGCGCTTCCATCGCCAAGGCACGAGTTCGTCCGTTTGAAGCAACGTCTCTGTCGTAGAGCCTTGTACGTTGTTCGGACGTGAGTTCGATCCCTCGTACCCAGAGCGTTAGAGTATTCTTCGGCGGTCCGAGTCTGGCAGCTATTTCATTCAAGGACCAACCTTCCCGCCGCAGCCGACGAGCTTCCTCACGCACTTCTTCCGAATAATACTGGCCGCGCGACATCAACAGCCTCCTCAGTCGCTAGCACGCAGGTGACTTATCTTAAAAGATACATCTGCCACCGCAAGTTTTTCAGGAGGCACGGCGTGGGCTTTCTGCGGTGGGGAAAGAGAAAGGCTTCGAAATAAACGGCCAGGGGTTCTTACCCCTGGCCGCCTACATGTGGTGGAGCTTGCGGGACTCGAACCCGCGACCTAAACACTGCCAGTGTTTCGCTCTCCCAGCTGAGCTAAAGCCCCACATTTACTTGGAGAAATCGGTGGTGGAGCTGGGGGGATTCGAACCCCCGACCTCCGCATTGCGAACGCGGCGCTCTCCCAACTAAGCTACAGCCCCACGCGACGCCGATAACTATAGCATAGCACGATGCGCCTTGTCAAACTCGGAGCAAGGGCTGGGTGCGAGCCAGAGTTGTCATGCGGCAGCCGCACGCCTGACGTGGCCCGCTTGTTCCTCACCGTGTGCCCGGTGCTGCTTGCTGTTCCCTGGGCGGCGCCAAGGATGTTGCTGCC
>JBBSGA010000543.1:0-3218 GCA_038254585.1 Chloroflexales bacterium
GCCTCGCTGTCGCGCCGTACGGCAAGCCGTCGTCCATCCTGCACCGCGCTGTCGAGCTGTAGCGGGAGCCGAAGGTCGATCTGCAGCTCGCGAGTTGGCTGCTTCACCACACGGTACGTGATCCCGTTGTAGCCGCTGATGCTACTATCGGACGGCTGCACGCGAACGTGCAGATCGTAAAACGTCACGTCCCACCACGAACGCGCGGGCGTTATCGAGCCGCGCACGGTGTCGGCGTGGGTGAATACAGTGTGGTCCTGAGCGGCCGCGGGCGCCATCGGAACGAACAAGGCGAAGGCGATCAATACGATTCTGCGCATGCCATAATCAACCGATCCGCTTGACTCACCGCCAGCCGTGCAGCACCATGAATGGGATGCGGTTCGCGGGTTCGCGGCACTGTTCGCCCGCTCTAGTGCGGTGGACCGCTATTCAGGCGCCGCATCAGATACGACAGAGGTGCGCGGGTAAGCTTCCCAGGCACCTCTGTCACGAGCCATACGCTCGAGCTACCAAATCCCGAAAAGCTAGAGTGACGCCTTGTACAGCAGCTTGTTCGGCGTGCCGCTCACGTTCCCTGTAATCGCGTTTGCGGTTGCATTGTTGGTGATCCAGCTACGGATCGTCGAGTACGACGCGTCTCCATAGGTCGCCTTGTACAGCGCGGCGACTCCGGCCACATGGGGTGATGCCATCGACGTCCCACTGATGGTGTTGGTACCGCCGTTCAACCATGTTGAAGTGATGTTCAACCCTGGCGCGTATACGTCGACACAGCCGCCGTAGTTTGAGAATGAAGCCTTCGCATCGGTCGACGTGGATGCGGCGACCGTCGTGGCGTTTGCCGCGCTCGACGGCGAGCTGTTGCATGCATCAGCGTTCGAGTTTCCGGCTGCGACGGCGATGAACACTCCAGCGTTGGCGAGCTTGTTCACAGCATCGTTGGTTGCCTGTGAGAAACTGCCGCCGAGCGACATGTTCGCGACCGCCGGAGCAATGCGATTGGCGGCAACCCAGTTGATGCCAGCAATCACGCCGGAGTTGCTGCCTGAGCCGCTGCAGTCGAGCACCCGCACGGCGCGGAGCATGACGCCCTTGGCGATGCCGTAACTTGCCGAGCCGACGGTACCGGCCACGTGTGTGCCATGACCGTTGCAGTCCTGCCCGTTTCCACCCAGCGCGTCGTATACCGCCTGAGCGCGGCCACCGAATTGCGGGTGACTCGTCTCGATTCCAGTGTCGATGATGTACGCGCGCACGTTGGAAGCCGTCGTGGTGTAGGAGTACGTGTGCGACAACGGGAGATTCCGCTGGTCTACACGGTCGATCCCGAACGTCGCACTCGACTGCGTCGTAAATGCATGGACCACCTGATCCTGTTCCACGTACGCCACATCCGGCTCCGCGGCGAGCGCAGCCGCGTCGCTGCTGGACAGCTCGGCTGCAAATCCCTTGAGCGCGGCAGCGTAGGTGTGTTTCAGCTTACCGTTGTGCTTTCCGGCGAGCTTGGTGACCACCGCGTCCACGTCAATCACCCCGTCGTTCAGCACTACGATGTACTGGCCTGGTATCAGCTCGGCTGCGGCATCTTTCGCCGAACCGGTGGATTTGGACGCCGATACTTGCGGCTGACCCGGCGAGGCCGGGTCCTGGCAAGCTGCCAGAGTGAGTAGCAGTGCTGCTGCAGATACTGTGACCTTCTTCATGTACGGGCTCTCCAAGCGTGGGTGGGGGCCTTCGCGTCTTGGGGGCAGCCGAACAGTTCGGAGCCCGCGCGGAGCCTACAGTACAGCCCAGGTGGCCCATCCGCAACACTGGAGCATGGCTGGCCCTATCTTGTGTTCTGCTGGATGCCGGTAGCGCGGGTGCCAGGTTGCCCAGAATCAACGGTTCCGGCACCGGGTTCGTTCTACCGAAAGCAGGCGGGACAGGCGCGTATGGCTTGAACAACCACGCGCGGCGCCGTAAGTTGCTCTCGTTCCAGGAAACGAGGCGCGACATCAATTTTGCGCTCGGTCCAGGAGGGGTGGCCGAGAGGCTGAAGGCACCGGTTTGCTAAACCGGCATAGGGGGTCAACCTCTATCGAGGGTTCGAATCCCTCCCTCTCCGTTTCGCGGCGGGCTCGCTCACTTGGGCGAGCCCGTTTGCTTTACATCCTTTTCGTGATATGAGCGCTGACGGTCAACACCGGCTTCGATTTGCGCCCTCGCCCACGGGCTACCTGCACGTCGGCGGCGCCAGGACAGCACTGTTTAACTGGCTGTACGTGCGACGCTTCGGCGGACAGTTCCTGCTGCGCGTGGAGGACACCGATAAGGCCCGCAGCACCGACGAGAGCACGCGGGCCATCTTCGAAGGCCTTCAGTGGCTCGGGCTGGACTGGGACGAGGAGGTCGTGTACCAGGGCGCCAATCTGGAGCGGCACCGGGCCGACGCGCTCGCGCTGATCCAGTCTGGCTCCGCTTATCGCGACTTCACGCCGCAGCGTGTGTTGGAAGAGCGTCGCCGCGAAGCCGAGGGCCGGGGAGAGATCTATAAGTACAAGCGCGAGTGGGCTGAGCTTCCGTTGCACGAGGAGAAGCTCCGCCTCGACCGCGGCGATCCCTACGTTGTGCGCTTTCGTGTTCCGGACGAAACCGGCGTTACGGAGTGGAGCGATCTGGTGCACGACAGGATTGCGTTCCCGAACAAGGACATTGACGACTTTGTCATCCTTCGCTCGGACGGGACTCCTATTTATAACATGGCCGTCGTGTCCGACGACATCGCCATGGGAATCACGCTGGTAATGCGCGGGGATGACCATATCTCCAACACGCCAAAGCAGATCATGCTGTACGGGGCGCTGGGCAAGCCGGTCCCGCAGTTCGCGCATCTCCCCATGATCCATGGGCTCGACGGCAAAAAGCTAAGCAAGAGACACGGCGCCACCGCTGTCGCGGACTACCAACACGAAGGGCTGCTACCGCAGGCGATGCTCAATTTCCTCGCCCTGCTAGGCTGGTCGCCGGGCGGCGATCGTGAAGTGATGATGCTGCAGGAAATGGTTGAGCTCTTCAGCCCCGACGGGCTCCAACGCAAGGCCGCGATCTTCGATCCCAAGAAGCTGGAATGGATGAACGGCCAGCACCTATCCATCATGCCGCTGGCCGATCTGGAGCCGACGGTCACACGCGCAATCGTCGCCAGCGGGCTGGCGAGCGAGGAAGAACTCTCC
>JBBSGA010000544.1:0-3215 GCA_038254585.1 Chloroflexales bacterium
ACAGGCACGCATCGCCTCCGTCGGGTTCGATTGATGGAGAATCCTCGTGGGGGATTGAAACTCTTCTCGGAAGATGTTCCAAATACCCTTCTCTTGGTTCGATTGGTGGAGAATCCTCGTGGGGGATTGAAACCTCGTGCTCCGTGGCCAGTGGCTGGCCCGCTCCGGGTTCGATTGATGGAGAATCCTCGTGGGGGATTGGAACTCTTCTCGGAAGATGTTCCAAATACCCTTCTCTTGGTTCGATTGGTGGAGAATCCTCGTGGGGGATTGAAACGCCAAGGAACCCCCACGTCGCCACGATTCCTCTGACGCTTACCCCGCGCTTTGCGGGGTCCGGGATGTCGACAACGGCGTCCATCAGGGTGCTATATTTCCGCTCGTCCATCACGCACCATCCTCCTAATCTAGCAGTTGGAGTGATTGTCGGTGATGGACACCTTTTTGACGAGGGCTTTGACACCGCCCTGGTCCAGGTGTCCCGGCTGTTGCCTCCCCCTGCCTCCCCTGCTACAATGGCCAGCGCTTACGGCCAGGTACGGCTCGCAGATCGGCGTTCGATCGCGGGCTGCCTACCGGGCGCGGGGGACGAGGGCGCAGCATTTGCAAGCGGCCCCGCCTCTGTGCTGGTAGGCCGGCACTGTCGCCACACCGGATGCACCCTTTCTTTCACGGCAAATGCCACCTGCGACCTGTAACCTAACCGAGGCAACGCATGCAGATCGATCTGACGAACAAAGTGGCAGTCATTACCGGAGCATCGGGCCAGCTCGGGCGCGTGATGGCGCGGACGCTGGCCGGGTGCGGCGCGGCCGTGGCGCTGCACTACCTGCACAACCGGGAGCAGGCGGAGCAGCTGCAGGACGAGATCAGCTCCGGCGGCGGTCGTGCACTGGCGGTACAGGCCGACGTCACCAAGTGGGAATCGGTGGCGGCGATGCGCGAGGCGATCGCTGGCTCACTGGGAGACCCGCACATCGTGGTGAACAACGCCGTGATCCAGTACGGCTGGACCAGCGTCCTCGATCAGGCGGTGGAGGATTATGAGGGGCAGTTTCGCTCGTGCGTGCTGCAGAACGTGCTGATGGCCAAGGCGTTCGTGCCGGCGATGATCGCGCGTAAGGGTGGTCGCGTGATCGGAATCAATACCGAATGCGCGATGCAAAACTTCGTCTCGCAGTCGGCCTACGTCGCCGGGAAGCGCGGAATGGACGGCGTGCTGCGCGTGCTGGCCAAGGAGATCGGCGCGCATCAGATCACGGTCAACCAGGTCGCGCCCGGCTGGACGATCAGCGACCGTGACCGGGCCGCTGGCACCGAGCACAGCCCGGGCTACGAGGAGGCGGTGCCGCTGCATCGCCGCGGGACCGACCAGGAGATCGCGAACGTGGTGGCCTTCCTGGCCTCCGACCTCGCCAGCTTTATCACGGGGGCCTACATTCCCGTCTGTGGCGGCAATGTCATGCCCACGATCTGACGACCAAGGAGGCGCCAAGTGTCCTATCAGAATCTCCGCGTCCTCGACTTTCACGTCCACTTTCCGACCTCGGCCCGCTGGTTCGGGCAGTCCGCGCCGCAGCCGCGGCGCTCCCCGGAGGCCGAGCAGGCCGTCCGTGGGTACGCCGACGCGCTGCGGCGCGACTGGCGCCTGGCGTGGGATTTTCCCGAGCCCGAGCAGGAAGCGCACACCGACGAGGAGCAGGCCGACCGCTGGGCCGCGGAGGTCGACCGCTATGGACTGGAGGCGGTCGTCTTCGTCACCGGTGGCGGGAATGAGAATCTGGCGCGGGTCGTCGCGCGCCATCCGCGGAAGTTCATCGGCTTCGCGCATCACAATCCTTTCGAAGAAGGCGCCGCCGTCGAGCTGGAGCGCTCGGTCAACGAGCTTGGGCTGCGCGGCTACAAGATCATCGCGCCTGCCTTGGAAAAGCCGATCGACGACCGCGCGGCCTATCAGGTCTGGGAGAAAGCCGCCGAGCTGGGCATTCCGGTGCTGATCCACTTCGGCATCCTCGGCGGGGGCGGCGGCGTCTCACGGCACGTGAATATGGACCCGCTGCGCCTGCACGACGTCGCCCGCGACTTCCCGACGATCCCATTCGTCATCCCGCACTTCGGCTGTGGCTACGTCCGCGAAACGCTGCACCTCTGCTGGTCCTGCGGCAACGTTTCCGTGGATACCTCGGGCTCCAACCAGTGGATCCGCTGGATGCCGGACGACCTGACCATCAAGCAGCTCTTCCGCAAATATCTCGAGACGATCGGCTACGAGCACATTATCTTCGGCAGCGACTCGAGCTGGTTCCCGCGCGGCTTCGCCGTGCGCTACCTGCAGGACCAAATCCGCGACTGCCGCGAGCTCAATCTGGCGGCCGATCAGCTCGACGCGATCTTCTACGGCAATGCTGCCCGCCTACTGCGTCTGGCCGGCGACTGATGCCGCTTAAGGCGACCTCCACGGCCCAACCTGGAGCTTCCAGCCATGGCCTTCTACGACGAGCGCGGCGACGTAATCGGCGGCAGGTCGCAGCGCCACGAGACGCCAGCGTGCGGCCTCGCCCGGATCGCCGTCGACGGCGATCAGTTGAACGGGGTCATCCGGAGCCAGCGACACCTCCACGGAGTCCAGGCGTCGCGTCAATCCGTCCCCGGTTGCTTTGAGATACGCCTCCTTGCGCGTCCAGCCGTTGAGAAATGCCTCGTCGCGGATCAGCGCGGGAAGACCCTGGATGACCGACTGTTCGCGGACCGAGAAGAAACGCTCCGCGATGTGCTCGGCCTTGGGGACCACCCGAGCGCGCTCGAGGTCGATGCCGACTGCTCGGTCGCGCGTGACGGCGAATATGGCGAGTCGATCAGAATGCGACATGTTGAACCTGAGACCAGCCACGCCCATGGCTTGGGCGAGCTCTGGTTTGCCGGAGCGGCCATACTCGAACCGGAGCTGGGCCGGCTCGACCCGGACGTAGCTGGCGAGAATCTCTCGTAGAAACGCGCGAGCGACGATAAAGCGGCTCCGGTCCTGCTCGAAGTGAAAGCGATCCGCCCGCATGCGCTCGTCCGGAGCGAGCGTCTCGCTCAGGGTTCCGACGTGATCTGCCGGCCGATCGAGCACGGCGAGCCACACGTGTACAACGTCGCGTGACGCGCGTGGAGCGCCGGAGCGCAGCTCTATGAGCTCCTCATCTGCCATGATGGCCTATCTCGCTGCATGA
>JBBSGA010000545.1:0-3177 GCA_038254585.1 Chloroflexales bacterium
AGCAGACGACCTTGCCGTCCTTGGCATACGCGGGCATCCCGTACCAGAGTCGCGGCGAGAGGACTGGCGCGCTGGCTTTGATGATCTCATGGAGCCGCTTGGCCATGGCGCGCTCTGGTTCCGGCATCTCGACGATCTTCGCGAGCACGTCGCTTTCCCCTTCCGCCTTGTTCTTGTTCGCGCGCGCTTCCGCCTTCAGCTCTTTGGCGCGCTCCTTCATCGCGGCTCGTTCCTCGTCTGTGAATCCCTTGGACTTCTTGTTGATCGCGGCGTTGCTCTTAGCGGACTCCTGCGTGCCCTTCTTTTCAGGTTGGCTCATAAAAACCTCCTCATATTGACTTGGGTTGGAAACCTCGCCGCGGTTCGACTGCGGACTCGTGCTATTCTAGTCATGCGCCGCCTACTGTGGCAGTTAAGCCGCAAGCCGCATTTCTTCAGGTATCCCCACTCAGATTTAGTACCCCTGAGGCATCGGCTCGCCGGTCTCCAGCAACGTCTTCATGTTGCTGAGGATCCACGCCCAGCCGCCGCCCTGCAAACCCTTGTAGGTCGCAGTCTGGCCCTGGAAGTCCTCGTGGACCACGGTAACCTTGGTAACGCCGCCGGGCATCGATTCCAGCTCCCACGTTACTCGGGTGGGCGCATCTTCGTTCATCGGGGGCCAGAGTGAGTGATAGGTGTGCACCAATCGGTTGGGTGGCTTGGACGCAGCCACTTCCCCCTCTACTATGGGGGAGCCATTCGGCATGTGGTAGGTGAAGGGCGAGCCGACGGTGAGTTCGGTCTTAAGCGTACAGCCATAGTAGTAGCGGGAAGTGAACTCCGACGTGGTGATCGCCTCCCACACCCGCTCCTGCGGGGCCTTGATGATGATCTGATAAACGAGCCGGGGCTTTGAATCTGTGGTCATACCATTCCCTCCTTCAAGCGCTGTTTTGAGATCGGCGAGCGCGCTCGCACGCGCTGCCGAGTATTTGTTGATCCAGCGGTCCGAGATGAGCTGGATTGGGACCGGGTTCAGGTAGTGCAGTCGCTCGCGGCCCACTTTGCGCGTGGCGATCAGTCCGGCCTCGTGCAGCACGCGCAGGTGCTTCATCACCCCGAACCGCGTCATCGGCAGCTGCGACTCCAGCTCGGTGAGCGTGCGGCCGTCGCGCTCAAAGAGGAGGTCAAGCAGCCGCCGACGGCTTGGATCGGCGAGGGCGCGAAAAACAGATTCATCTTCCATAGCGGTATTATACGTGACTTAATGGTCACATGTCAAGGGCCAGATCATGCAACGAGCCTGCGTTGCATGATCCTCACAGCCGGCGAACGAGCGATCAAGCTGACAGGCTTGCGGCCGTCGGGTTTCTCTACCCCACCACCCACCATCGTCGCATCGGCTTGCGCGAGCGCGCCTCGGCCTACAGCTTAGGGTCCGTCACGATATAACCTATCCAAGTATGGTGCCTAATCAGGCGTAGGTCCCACTCTAAACTGGGCAGGTTATTCTTTGACGGACCCTTATGCGGGGTCCTTGGATTACAAAGGTACTTAAGCAGAGCCAGACGGAGTATCTCCAACCAACGCCCTGCTTGCTGAGGGACTTCGCCAGGATTGCATCTGAGTTACGATACCGCACATTATTGAACGTGACATCGACCTCGTTTCTCGAAACCCCTGGTGGTGGATGCGTTTTCGAGAAGCCAGGGAACACGCGTGAGCACGGCCAGCTGCTCGCCTCTGGTTGCCATGCCTCCGGTTCTCAGAACCACCCTTTGTCATGCTCCCATAGACAGACCCGTTCCTGGTTGCATATAATGAGGAACAGCTCTGCTGGCGAACGCGTGTGACGTGCCGGTTGCCACGGGCCGATGCGTGCGTGCCACGCGGGGGTGGCGGTACCTGTCACATGTCGGTAATACAGTACCCCGCATCGGATCCGATGCGGAGCGCCTGGCACTATCGCCGCCCGGTGCTCGGCGCCACCGCGCAGAAGACACCGTCTGGAGCGGTGCGGCGACACTGGGTCGCCGCCTGTCAGCCGCAGGAGGTGCTCCCCCTATTCATGGTGGATAATTCAGATTGCGCTTTCTAATGGGCTAAACCGCGATTCGGTGCAGTCGCACAGATTTAGCGCACAAGCGTTCGTTTTTCATCCACTCCTACTTTCGGGTTAATTGGGTATTCGTTCACACAGTTGCGTTCTATGGCCTCAGGAAGCCAAGAAATGTGAATCGGTGCTCAAGAGGCCCTGGAGAACACAGGCATGAGAGGAGGCGATGCAAGCCCACGTGTCGCCGATCGGCATCGACCTGCCGTCGCAGCCCGGAATTATCCACCACGGATAGAGGGAGCACCGGTACCTCTCCGAGGAGGAGTATCGCCGCTTGCTGCGGTGTTGCAGTCACCACATACGTGCCGCGGCGATCATTGAGCTGTTCCTGCAGACCGGCATGCGCCTCGCCGAGCTCGCACACCTCACCCTGTCCGACGTTGAGCTGCCCAAGCGCATCACGCGCGATCCTGACAACATGGGCACGGTTCGGGTCACGCGTAAGGGTGGGAAGCGGGAGAGCATCCCCCTCAACTACAAGGCCTGCCAGGCGCTCGCGGCCTATCTCAAGCACCGGCCGAATGTGGACCATGATGGCCTGTTCGTGACGAAGTTCAAAACGCCAATGAGCGCGCGGGCGATCGAGTACATGGTGACGAAGTATCTGGAGGAGGCGGGCATTACCAACGCCTCGGTCCATACGCTGAGGCATACGATGGCAACCGACCATGTCGCGCGCGGGACAGACCTGAAGACGGTGCAGGAGACACTGGGGCACGCTAGCCTGGCAACGACGGCGATCTACGTGTCGCTGGCCAAGCAGGCGCAGAAGAAGGCACTGCAGGAACACGCGTTGTAGGCCCGGTTGTCCTATCCCGTAACACCACCAGTCCGACTCGTTCCCAGCTTGCTCTCCGGATCCTCTTGGAGCTTGGGCAAGAACGAGAAGAAAGGCTGCGCCTCCGCGAACGTGAGCCGCACCGCCCTGGCTTGCTTCATCGTGGGTGTGATGCACGTTTTTTCGGGTTAGGCAGTTCGCGCCTCTTCGCACTGACGACGCCGACTCCAGGCTCGACGCCAAGGGTGATCCGCTGCCGGGCGACCGTCCGAGGCGCGTTCACGCTGAGGTGGCTCGGGAG
>JBBSGA010000546.1:0-3163 GCA_038254585.1 Chloroflexales bacterium
CGACGTTTTCCATAAAGCCTTCGAACCGGGACAGCGCGCTCATTGGTTCTCCACTCCTCGCGGCCACACAGCACGAGACCGGAGATCTAACTGCGGACCGGACTCCCCAGATAGATCGGCTCTAAGGCGACGAGACTATCATACTCGTGACGCAGATGCCGCGCCCATGCCAGCTCGGCGACGTAGGGCGCTCGCCGCTGATGTTCGGTCGCATTCGCCAGCGTGGCACCGATCGTCTGCGCGCGTGCCGGATCGAGGTCGGCCGGAAGATCGCCGACGACCAGGCGCCCACGCGCCCTTGCCACGATCTCATCCGCCGCCAGCGTTTCGAAATCGCCCTCGCGCTCCCAGCCCTCCGATCCTGCCCGGTAGCTCGCCGCCCCGAAGCGATCCCGACCCAAGCGAACGACCGCCAGCACCCGACGCCCAGCATCGCGGCATCCGTATGCAACCGCGTCGAGACTCGCAACCCCGATTACTGGTAGACCGCGCCCGACGGCCAATGCCTTGGCAAGGCTCATACCGGCACGTAGGCCGGTCCAGCTCCCCGGACCGGTCGCCACGGCGACGACGGAGAGTGCGCGGGGTGAGCCTCCCGCGTTCCGGAGTAGCAGATCGACCTGCGGCAGCAGCTGTTCGGTATGCTGCCGTCCGGCAAGCCAGGTTGCCTCGCCGCGGAGGCCCCGTTCATCCCACAGAGCGACGCCCGCGTACTCGTTCGACGTATCGATTGCCAGCAGCATCTATCTCAAGACCCGGAGCCCGTCGACGAGTGCCTCGTAGTGCCGGCCGTGCGGAACCAGCCGGAGGAGGCGTGACGTCTCGCCGATCGGCTCGATCCGGACGACCAGCCGGTCGCGCGGCAAGAGCGCTTCTCCCCGCTCGGCCCACTCAATCACGCAGACGCCATCGCCGCCGATGCAATCTTCGAGGCCGATCGTCGCCAGATCGTGCGCCGTCTCGATGCGGTAGAGGTCGGCGTGGTAGATCGGCATGGCGTCGTGCTCCGGTCCGGCGGCGTACTCGTTGATCACGACGAAGGACGGGCTGTTCACATCATCCGGATCGGCGCCAAGGCCGGCCGCGATGCCTTTCGCCAGATGCGTCTTTCCGGCGCCGAAGGGTGCCAGCAGCAGCAGCAGGTCGCCGGGAACGAGCCGCTCGCCGATGCGCCGCCCCCACTCGATCGTCTCGGCCTCGCTCGCGCTCTTCAGATCGAGCGTCGTCTGCGCTCCATACTCCATGGGCGCGCATTGTAGCACAGCCTTTCGCAAGGCTTCCTTTCCGCGGCAGTTCGCCCGCTTTAACGGAGGGACATCTGTCGGCATGCGGCCATGCTATACTCCATCTATGGGAGTGATCTGCAGCCATGTAATGGCCCATGCCGCGAGCGAAACGTCGGGCAGACGTGACTGATCAGGCGGGCACTGCGATCGATCTGGCACGCACAGCCGGCGAAGGCCTTCGGCGCGTGGGCTGGCGCGTGGCGACGGCCGAGTCGTGCTCGGGAGGGCTTGTGGGCCACTTGCTGACCGAGGTCGCCGGGAGCTCCGGCTACTACCAGGGCGGCGTGATCGCCTACGACAACGCCGTCAAACGTGCGCTGCTCGGCGTGAGTCCGGCGACGCTCGAGCGTGCCGGCGCCGTCAGCGAGGCGTGCGCCCGCGAAATGGCGGAGGGCGCCCGGCGGCTGCTCGGAACCGAGGTCGCCATCGCGACGACCGGCATCGCCGGGCCGGGAGGAGGCTCGCCGGATAAGCCTGTCGGGCTGGTCTATATCGCCGTCGCCGCGCCCGGCGGCACGCGCTGCGAGCGGCATCTCTTCGGCGGCGATCGGTCTACCATTAAGGGAGCCACGGCGCGCCACGCGCTCGAGCTACTGCTGAACACGATCGACGGCGGCTAATGGCGATATCGGCTGAAAGGAATCTATGCCACACACGAAAATCGACCTGCCGAACGGCCTGCGGATCATCACCGAGGAGATGCCGCATACCCACTCGATTTCGATGGGAATTTTCACTCAGGTCGGATCGCGCTATGAGAGCGCCCGCCTCAGCGGCGTTTCGCATTTTCTCGAGCACATGTTTTTCAAGGGCACATCCAAGCGCAACGCCAAGCAGATCAGCGAAGCGATCGAAGGTGTCGGGGGCGCGTTGAACGCGTATACCTCGTACGACGCGACGGTCTACTATGCCAAGGTTGCCAACATCCACTTCGATCGGGCGGTCGACACGCTCAGCGATATGCTGCTCCATTCGCTCTTCGATGGGAAGGAGATCGAGAAGGAGCGGCGCGTGATCATCGAGGAGATCAACATGTCCCTCGATCAGCCTGCCGAGTGGGTCCACCAGCTGCTTGACGAAACACTATGGGGCGATCAGCCGCTCGGCCGGGATATCGCCGGCACCGCCGAGACCGTCGACGGCATTTCGCGCGACGACCTACTCAGCTATAAGCACCAGCACTACACCTATCCCAACACAGTTATCTCACTCGCCGGAAGTATGCCCAGCGATGTCATGGTCGAGGCCTGGAGCAAGGCCTTCGAGGGCTATGGCGAGGGACCACGCCACAGCCCGGAGCTGACCCTACCGCCCAGCCCCGGCCCGCGCCTGGTGGTCCTTCAGAAGGAGACCGAGCAGGCGAACTTCTGCCTGGGGATGCCCGCGGTATCCTTCCTTGACCAGGATCGGCGCCCGCTCCAGGTGGTCAACTCGGTCCTCGGCGGCGGCATGTCCTCGCGCCTTTTCCAGGAGATCCGCGAGGAGCGCGGCCTAGCCTACTCGGTCTATTCCTACACCTCTGAGTACAACGACACGGGAAAATGGGTGATCTATGGCGGCGTCGAGGTGAGCAAGGTCCGCGACGCGATCGGCGCGGTGCTCGAGGAGCTGCGCAAGCTCCGCGACGAAGGCATCACCGACGAAGAGCTCCAGCGTGTCAAAGAGCAGGTCAAGGGCGGCATGCTGCTCGGCCTGGAGGACACCTGGTCGGTCGCGTCGCGTAACGGCTCGCACATTCTGCGCTACGACGAGGTCATCCCGGTCGAGCAGGTCGTCGCGGAGATCGAGGCGGTGACCCAGGAAGATGTCCTGCGCGTTGCGACGCGCCTGATCAGGCCGGAAGCGCTTAATCTGGCCGTGATCGGCCCGTTCGACGA
>JBBSGA010000547.1:0-3160 GCA_038254585.1 Chloroflexales bacterium
CCAACAGGGACCGCGACTCCGCCACCCAGAGCAATGTGCGTTGAACGCTGGGCGGAGACCGGCAACCCATAAGCAGCGGCAGCGACGGTCAGAGCGATCATCAGGCGTCTCATCTATATTATCCTAAGGTTTTAGGTTAATTGGTGTTATCCTAAACTGATAGGATAATTTTGCCGCTCTACAATACTGCGACTGCCGCTGTCGCACTTGGTGTTACTCCCAAGTGGCTGGACAACCTGTTGTCGCACAACAAGATAGATGGAGTATCCAGGGCGCGCCAAGGGATAGCGCGAAGGTTGTCTCTACGCGGTGTGGAGAGCGTTGCGGTCGTTCGTGATCTCTCGTCGGCGCTGGGCATCCCAGTAGCGCCCGCCATCGAGATAGCTCGACAATTACTGCACGAGCCTGACCGCGCACATTCCGTGTCGTCGGCGCTCAAGCTGTCGCTTGACATTCCGGCGCTCAGACATGAAGTGGCAAGTAGCTTGGCCCACGCCGTGGAAGTCGCGCATCATCCGCCGCGTGGGCGCCCGAGGAAACTGTAGTACGTCATGCCACAAACAAACAGAGCGCCTCTTTCGAGACGCTCTGTTTTAACGGACAGCTCAGAACAGCCTTACGCGCCTGGACGCGTGACGTTCTCTGCAGCGGGACCCTTCTGACCTTGTACGATGTCAAACTCCACAACCTCGCCTTCCTGCAGCGACTTGAACCCGTTGCCGGAGATCGCGCTGTAGTGGACGAAGCAGTCCTTCTGGCCATTGTCGGGCGTGATGAAGCCAAATCCCTTCGCATCGTTGAACCACTTCACCTTACCGGTCGTGCGCATTCCACCTAACTCCTGAAATAGAAACTTGTCCGGGCTGGGTATGCAACGAGCCACGCCCCTGACAATGCCGCGGGCATTCAGATCCCCCGCACAGATCCCATAGGCCGATCCTATGCTGGGGGCAAAAATATCTTTGACCTGGAGATAAGGCAATAGAAATGTTTACACAGCTCTCGCTCAGTCGATAACAGGCCTAACTCAAGGCTGATCCTGAGACCGCTCCCACGGTCGATCTTAGCGCGTTCCAATCACCCTGAAGCTCTGGACGTAGTACTCCGTCTCGCCAAAGCAGCTAGTGGGCACGCCCTTGTGCTGAGCGTAGTTGAGACTGACCTGTTGGCCGCTGGCCAGTTCCAGTGCCCGCGCCAGCGAGTCGCTGCGAACCGTGAAGTCGAACATCTGCGGCTGTGCGCCAACCACGGGCGACATCGCCAGCTCGCCCTCCCACGTTTTGCACAGCCATCCTTTGTGGGAAAGCTTCTGCACCGACCCGGTGCGCTCCCCACTGGAGTAGACGTAGCCCAGTGTAGACCAGGCCCACAGGGCAAAACCAACCACTACGATCAGAACGAGAGCAACCAGAATCTTGGCCAGCAGGTGTCGATTTTTCCTGGGCGCCGGCATCGTCATAGGAGGTGAAGTCATGCTGGCTCTGTATTGCAATTATTTTTCCATTATGCCGTTTGGAGTGCGTAGGCCTACAGTGACCGCCATGGTAGGGGATGTTCCGGTAGGCTACGGACACCCCGTCGTCGTTCAGTCCATGACCAATACCGATACGGCCGATGCTGCCGGCACCGCCGATCAGATCGCTACGCTCGCCGCGGCTGGCTCGCAGCTCGTTCGGGTGACGGTCAACAATGATGCCTCCGCGGCAGCCATCCCCGAGATCGTGCGCCGGCTTGCTGACGTCGGCGTCGCGGTCCCCATCGTTGGCGACTTCCACTACAACGGCCATCTGCTCCTTGCCAGGTATCCCGAGGCCGCGCGCCAGCTGGCCAAGTACCGCATCAACCCCGGCAACGTCGGCGGTAAGCGTCGGGACGATAACTTCCGCACCATCGTTCAGATCGCCGTAGACAACGACAAGCCGGTTCGCATCGGTGTCAACTGGGGATCGCTGGATCAGGATCTCCTGACCACGATGATGGATGAGAACGCCGCGTCGGCCAACCCGCGCATGGCGCACGATGTGTACATCGAGGCGATGCTCGAGAGTGCGCTCAGGTCCGCGCGACTGGCCGAGGAGACGGGGCTCGGCCACGACCGCATTCTCATCTCGGCCAAGGTGTCCGGGGTGCAGGATCTGGTGGATGTGTATCGTCGGCTTGCGGCGCGTTGCGACTACCCGCTGCACCTTGGACTCACCGAGGCAGGGCTCGGCATGAAAGGAATAGTCGCCAGCACCGCTGGGTTATCCATTCTTCTGAGCGAGGGGATTGGCGACACCATCCGCGTATCGCTCACGCCCAAGCCGGGCGGAGATCGGGCCGAGGAAGTGCTGGTCGCACAGCAGATACTGCAATCGCTCGGTCTTCGCTCCTTTGCGCCGCAGGTAACCTCGTGCCCTGGCTGCGGCCGAACGACCTCGACCTTTTTCCAGCACATGGCCGAGGACATTCAGAGCTATCTGCGGGAGCAGATGCCGGTGTGGCGAGCGCGGTATCCCGGTGTGGTGGAGATGAAGGTGGCGGTGATGGGTTGCATCGTCAACGGGCCGGGGGAAAGCAAGCACGCCAACATCGGCATCTCACTGCCCGGAACGTTCGAGGATCCCAAGGCTCCGGTATACATCGACGGCCAGTTGGCGCTCACGCTCCGCGGCGACAGCATCGTTCCGGAGTTCCTGCAGTTGCTCGAAGATTACGTCGCGCGCACATACGGCGAAGCTGGCACCGCCATCCCCGTGCTCGTCTGACTCACCACCGATGACCGGCATGCATGAGACGATGCAGAACCAGCAGCGCGCGAGTCGTTCACGCACCGCTTGCCCGACGCGATATTTCTGCTCCTGCCGTTCGTTGCAATCATCCTGTACACGCTGTATCACCGCTCCGGCAGATACTACGCGGAGCACCTGATATTCGGGCTGCACGTGCAGTCGTTCGCCTTCATCGCGTTGCTCGCGACGCTGCTCCCGTGGGCGTGGGTCCCGCCACTAACATTGCTCTGGCTCGCTGTCTATCTGTTCATGTCGATGCGTACGGTCTACGGCGAGGGCCGGGCACGCACGGGGGCGAAGTTCGTCGTGCTCACCTCCTCCTACGGCCTGGCACTCACCGCGGCGATGGTGGTTCTGGCGGTGATTGTTTTTCTGTTCGGTTGAACCGC
>JBBSGA010000548.1:0-3148 GCA_038254585.1 Chloroflexales bacterium
ACCGATCGCGACCGGGCTGGGCGTTGCCCGCAACCTGGTGGTCGTCACCGCGGCCGATGTCGTGGTGGCGATTGGCGGACGCTACGGGACGCTGTCGGAGATCGGCCTCGCGCTGCGCCAGGGACGCGAGGTGGTCACGCTTTCGTCATGGCGTCTCGAGACCGACCAGCGGGTCGCCGGACCGCAGGTGCACCGTGCCCACGATCCTCGGGAAGCAGTGGACGTTGCCTTGCGCTTGCTCATGAAAGACCGGGATGTGCAGCATTAGAGCGGCATACGCGCGCTGCCACGCAGGTCTAGCGGACCAGGCCCTTATCTTTGGGGCGGTAGAGCTTTGCCGGGTCGTATGGCATCTTGAGGACCGCGCCCCCGCCAAGATTCCATTGCCAGGCAATGATCTGGACTGCCGCTATGCCGGTTCCCGACGACCCGCCAGTCAGCGTAACGAGGGCCTTCGGCGCGTAGATCGTTCCCGAAATACTCAGGTCTGTCTGGCCTCCGAGCGTCACGGGTTTGCTCGGATTGCTGCCGTTCCCGTCTTGCCAGATCAGTATTCCGTTGTACGGGCAGCCAGTTGTGGAAACGGGAGGGCATGGTGTTTCGTCCAAGGCTCGTACCTTGAGGGTCGAGGACGCGGTGAAGCCCACGGGGCCCTGGCATGCATACGATGCTCCGCCGGGACAGCTCGCCGCTGGATTGTCCGTGCTGAAGATCATGATGGGCGCGAGGTTCCCAGCGAGATCGGTAATTGAATTGATGCTGCCACTAGCTTGCAGACTCACACCGCCGCCAGCCATGATGTAGATGCCTGGCTGAAGTTGCAGGGTGACGTTGTTTCCGATCGACCAGCCTCCGTAGTAGGCGCCGGGACTGAGTACATACGTCGTTCCGCCCGCGTTGAAGTTGCAGCCGTGGGAGTTCGCACCGGTCGGCGACGTGATCGGTCCGCCAGCTCCGCATTGTCCGGGGGTGAAGTCCGAAATGCGAGGGGGCTGTAACTGTTGAAGTGGGTCGGCGACCTGGACAGCCCCTTCAACGAGTGGCGAAGTGAATGAGTTGTTGTTGGCACGCGAGCATGTCCCGTGCACGAATACCTTGGGTGCAGTCAGGTTCGATCCGCTGCCGGTGATCGCCAGTGCCTTGTTGCCTTCGCCTACGCCGCAAACGTTGTCCTGTGGACCGTTGCCACACCCAGAATTGATCTGGACATACCCGCCAGGGTAAGGAAGACCCGTTGCTGGATCAATCGACGGCGTAATCGTAACGCTGGCGCCTCCGGTGACCACACCAGAGGAACAGGTATTGGGGTCGAGGGCGACCAGCGAATTGGAGTTTGAGTCGCCCTTCGTGTTGGCGGCAACTGCTGACGCAGCGACGGTTGCGGTCTGGACGCCGAAGATTCGCCCGAAGAAGATCTGCTTCTGGCGGTTGATTTTCACCTGAACGTGGAATGGAGTTCCTGCGTATATCGGGTCTGACGCGTCGGGCGGATAGTTGACTACGAGCGTTGTCGAGTTGGGATCGAGGGCAGCGCTGCACGACGTGTTACTTGCGTCAAAGAGTTGGTTCTGGTGGGCATAGAAGCAAGCCGCGGAGCGAGCCATCCCGATGTCGATGGTGCCATCCTCGTTGATGTAACGCGCGGCAGCGACCGCAGCGGGGTCGGCGGCGTTCTGTTCCTGCCGATGGATCATCCACGACATGCCGAGATCAACGACGAGCGCGGCAATTCCG
Organism: Chloroflexales bacterium; assembly: GCA_038254585.1. GTDB lineage: Bacteria > Chloroflexota > Chloroflexia > Chloroflexales > Kallotenuaceae > JBBSGA01. Next base: position 1,735 of record JBBSGA010000548.1, read on the forward strand.
AGTAATGTGATCATCGCCACAGCCACGAGAACGAGTACCTGACCTCGGTCGTGTCGGCGGGTTGTCGCCTTGCTGATCATTGCTGGTACCTCACGGCTTCGGTGATGACGGACCGCATCGTCACGATCGAGGGGACTAGAAGGAATCCGGCAAGGGGCGGCCGCCACAGATAGCAAGCGAATACCGTCACTTGGCTGCTGTTATTCGAAGTCGATTGCGCGAGATCGCTTGCCTGGTCGTCAACGGCGCTCGTCAAGGGGGGACGACAGGAGTTGGGATAGTCGGGTTGAGGAACATCCTCGGCATGTTTGCGTGGGTCAACGGCTGCGATGCTGCACCAGTTGAACGTGTTGGGCAGTCCGGTGGATGGGTCCGTCGGCAGTGCGTCGTAGTTGCCGAATGAGTCCTTATAGCCCGACCAACACGCGGACAGCCAGACCTGAGAGCGATCGAGTCCAAAGGAAGCCTGTCGCGCGGCCGCGGTCATGAAGGGCCATCGGTCCTGCGGACGGTCACACAGGTAGTAGCCCCCGGGCGGCACGGGATTCGGTAGGAGATTTGAAACGGTTGGACACTGCGACGTCGCACTGTGCAGGGCCGCGTATCTGGCTGCTTCCCGCGCGCCATTGGTGAGTTGCTGCTGGTAGAAGACCCAGAGACCAAAGCTGATTACGGCAAAGAGCACGCTGATGAGCAGGGGAAGCACGAGGGCCAATTCGACAAGTGTTTGGCCGCGGGGGTGGTGTGCGGCATTCATCAGTAATCAGCGACCGTAAAGACGCGCGTGCGCTGAATCGGAATGTCCGAGGCGGTATACCCGACGAAAGGCATGACCACCGACTTGTACAGCGGCGAGAAGGTGTAGCAGACTCGAACCTCCACATATCGACGATTCGGATCTTCGGCTGCCTGGTCATTGGACGGCGCGGTCAGCGAACATCCCTGCGGCGGCGTCGTAAAGCCACCAGGCGCTTCTGCGCATTTGTCGTCGGCTCCGTCGTGTACACAGACAAATGCATAGATCGGGCCTGTGCATGTTTGATCAGTTTCGTCATAAAGAACGCCGGGCAGAGTTCTCATCTCTGTGCACAAAGACTTCGCCGCCTGATCGTGCAGCGATGCGTAGTAATTGGGCGGTGGGACGGGTGGTGCTGTCAGCGGTCCGGGCGGATTTCGTAGATAGATTTCGGCGACAGTTTCGGCTGAATTGCGAGCCGCCGACTCGGTGACGATGCTCGCGTTGAATACACGACCGAAGTCAGCGACGCCCAAAAGCAAGACAAGGAGCATCGGGAGGACGAGGGCGAACTCGACGAGTGACTGGCCGCGCGAGTGAGAGCCGCGCCATGGACGGCCGAGACGACGTGGTCTTGCTGCGGCGGCCGGGCTGGACCACCGAGAACGGGCGGGCAAC
>JBBSGA010000549.1:0-3147 GCA_038254585.1 Chloroflexales bacterium
AGCAATCCGTCCCGCCTCGAGGTTGTGGCGGAGGAGCTCGGCGAGTCCCGGCTCGAAGATGGGAAAGACACCATCCCGCAATTCCCTGACGCGCCGCACATCGACGTCCACCAGCGTGACCTGGTTTCCGACATCGGCCAAACAGATTCCAGTCGTCAAGCCGACGTATCCGGCGCCAATGACAGCAATATGGCGCATGGAATGGCGGTCCTTTCAGTAGAACGTCTCTGACAAACCGCCACTCGGCGTTGCTTACTAGGGCCTTATGCTAGTTCGGGAAGGCGAGCGACTTGATTTGCAGGAAGTCGGTCTTGCCGAGCAAGCGGTTGAGGTAAAGGCAAAGGGTGTGGGCGGCGAGCTTGGTGTGGAGGCGGGCGCAGAGGCCGGGGAAGGTGTGCGCGTGGTTGACCTCGATCCGGAACTGCTCTTTGAGCTGGTCGTTGACGGTCTCGACGATCTGGCGGGCGCCATTGAGCAGCCGGCAGACGGCCGGAGGCAGTTGTCGCTTTTGGTTCCGGCGGGGGACGGTGAGCAGGGCGACGCGGTGTTGCTCCCAGAGGGCGGTGGCGACGGCCTCGCTGATGTAGGCTTTGTCGCCGATGACCTCCAGGTCGGTGTGCGCGCTCAGCAGTTCTTCGCCAACGATGAGGTCGTTGGCGTTGGCGGGAGCCAGCGCGAAGTCGAGGATCACCCCGCCCAAGGTGATCACGAGGTGCAGCTTGTAACCGAAGATGGTTTGCTTCTTGGTCGTCACTTTGCCGAAGGCCGCCCCGGCCGCTCGCCAATCGGCCTTGGCCGCCGAACCCGGCACCAGGTGGAAGGCGATGACCGGCACCGGCAAGCTGTCGATCACGCCCTGGTGATCGGCGGCCGCGTCCAGCAGGCCCAAGATCGCCCGCCGCACCAGGTTGAAGCCATCCGCCAGGTGGCGCCGCCGTCGATTGAAGCGGCTCTGGCTGGGCAGCATCGGGAAGTGATCGCGATGCTCCCGCCAGTGGCACAAGAGGTCGGTCTCCATGGCCCAGCCCCGGCACTCGCCCACCAGCGCCAGGGTCAGCAACTCGCTGTCCGAGCAGTCCGGCGCCGGTCCAGGTCGCCGGAACTGCAGAGCAATCCGCTGCCAGATCTCGTCCACCACGACATACGTCCACAAGCAAAAATCGTCAAAGTCGTCTATCATGCGGGACAACCTCCGGTGTGCCTGGCTGGCGTTGTAAGAACCACCAGCGTACACCGGAGGCCCGCCCCCGTCACGCCTCAACTAGCATAAGGCCCTATTTGGCACTGCGCACATATGGCATAATCGGAGCGTACAGGTGTGAATGCGCCCTTTTCTGGCTTATCCACAACTCGGCCGCGGGGTGGCTGCCGACTGTGCCCACGATGTTGCTAGTGAAACGAGATCCGCAATGGCGCAGATTGATTCGGAAGGAAGCAACGCAGCGGGACAGTGGTTAGCACCAGCCGAAGCCGTCAAGGCGCTCGCCGTTTCAGAACGGACCCTGCGTCGGCACGTGCGATCCGGCCGCTACCAGGTTCATCACAGCGGCCGGCGGGTCCGCGTGTTCATACCCGACTCCGATCGCATGGAACGCGTCAGTGGCGCGCAGCTGGGGCCGGAAGCAGAGCGTGATACGGTGGCGCACGCGCTATCGCAAGTGGTGGCGACGCTTAATGAGGGGCTGGCCCAGGAACGCGCTCGCACGGAGGCTCTAGAAGAACGATTGCGCCAGATCGGAGACGTTCGCCTGCAATTGGCCATCCAGGTCGAACAGATGCGTCATGACGCGGAAGAACTGCGCCGCGGCCTAGCCGCGAGGGTACATGGCCAGAAGGCCCAGCGAAGGAACCAGCGTCCGGCCTAACCCACGGCGAAGCTTGCCGCCGCGGTGAACCTCGCCGAGGCACCGCTAGGAGGCGACTGTCGGCTGTGAATGGCGTATGTCAACGCGCCTAGTGTGCGAGACAGCAGGTCCCGGGTGGCTGTAATAGAGGGTCCACGGCAGCTCGCCGAGCAGCGCCAAGCCTCCCTCGATGTTTGATTCCGCCCCCGAATTGGAATTGAGATGGCTGTCGTCGATACCGTCGGCAACCATTCCTCGAATGGCGTCATAGACGTGGTGATGCCCGCTGTTGCGGCCGCGGAACCAGCAGCGAGCGAGGTGTAACAGTTCACGGTAGCGGCGGTCCCCGGTGACCTGCAACAACGTCGTGAGGTCGGCAATGACCGAACTAACTTCATAGGGGATGGTCGTACGCTGCGGGAACGCGGCACGCACCAGTGGCGCAATGCCCGGCAGCACTGGCGCTCCCGCCACGCCCCGCCAGTCGCCGCGGTTCCGCGCCGGGGCCGCGGGGGCCAGCGCCGCCGCCTGCACATAGCCCCACAGGTGAGGTTGGTACTCGTCACGCCAGTTGAGCAGGCGTCCACGTACGTCGTGCAGGTCGGCGATTTCGTCGCACCAGCTGGTTAGCAAACGGCGCAGGTGTGCTTCTTTCGTCTGTTCGTAGAGGTCAAGCCCCGCAAGCACGTGGAGCGCGCGGACGTCGGCGTAGTGGCGACCGCCCGTCACTGGTGCGAGCGAACGGTCGAAGGCCTCCCGAAAGCCGGCAGCGCCGGTGACGGCGGCGGCCAGGGCGAAAGCACGCAGCGCTCGCGCATTCCAGTTAGCACCCTGTGGCAAAGAGGTCGGGCCGGTGAGATTCTTGTCGCCCTTCCAATTGAGAATGAAGTTAACAAAGCGTCCGTCAGGCTGTTGCATGTACTGGAGAAAGCGGAGGTAATGGCCGGCTTCTTCGATCGCGGCAGGAAGCTCCAGGCGCCGTCCGGCCTCCAGGAACAGCATGGCGGCACGAGCAACGTCGTCCACGCAGGCGACGCCTTCGTAGCCGGTATCATCGGCATCGTCAAACTGCCACGTATTGCCCACGCGAACCATGTAGACACCAACAACGCGCAGCGCCTGGCCATCGAGGACGAGATCGCGCGAAAGCATGCGTATTTGCCGAATCATGCTCTCCTACGCTCCGACCTGAGTTCGTCAGATGACCGGGCAAATGGGTGTAAGGCCGGCGCCGGCTTAATTCAAGGGTACGACATGCGGGACCTACGAGCGTACGCTGACTTCCGCCTGGTGTCGATGGGCT
>JBBSGA010000550.1:0-3103 GCA_038254585.1 Chloroflexales bacterium
CCAAAATGCCCAGTTCGACCGGGCCGTGATTCGTGCGAAGGTGAGGGAAACGGTCGCACTGCGGCTCGACAACCGGGACAACCGGGCACACAGCTTCGACATCGATGTCTTCAACCTGCATGTGCCCATGCCTCCGAGCCAGAGTGGCATGGCCGTGTTCAGGCCCACCCAGGCGGGAACCTACACCTTCTACTGCTTGGTTCCCAGCCACCGCGAGGCGGGGATGGTTGGCAAGCTGATCGTGACGCCCTAGGCGGAAGAGATGCCATGACTGCAAAGAATGAGCGTGCGCCTGCGAGACCCGGACAATATCCAGCTTGAGCTTACCGCCGCCTACAGCTCGTGAATGGCAGGAGTAGTCCATGGACGCTCGTGAGATCTTTTTAGCGCGACATGCCTGCGTCCATTCTGATCGCGTGGATCCGGAAGGCTGGTGGAAAGAAGAAGACACGATCTGGTCCGACTTGAGCGAGGATGAGCTGCGCCGGCGTCCGACGCCGGATCACAATTCCATTGCCTAGCTCGTCTGGCACGTGGCACGCTGTGAGGATGTCGCGGTCAACACGGTGCTCCGTGGAACCGAGGAGGTCTTGGACCGCGATCCATGGCCGCCCGAGCTTGGCATCACCTCACGCCACATTGGCACCGGCGCGACCTCAGTGGAGGTCACGGACCTCAGCCAGACGATGGATCTGGACGCGCGCGTGGGTAGGAACGCTTGACTTCAGCACGATCAGCGGTGCCGTCTTTGCGGCAGATGCACGTCGAGCCGCTGAACGTGGTGACTTTGGTGACCATGCGGCCTGGGTCGAAGGGCACTGGGCAACCCGCGGGTGGCGACGCAGTGAGTTCCTGTTTTGGCTCGCGATCGAGCATGCCTGGTTTCATATCGGTGAGATCTGGGTGATTCGCGGCTTGCTGCAGCACGGGGGCAACTAGCACCATCGCAGCACGACCGCTTCGCCTGCTCCGTCCCCGGTCACTCCGAGGTGGGGATGGCCGGTATGTTGATCGTCACACCCAAGGAGCAGTGTTGAGCGTGTGGATTGAACACGTCAAGGAGGTATCTCATGGCGGCAAGTATTGCTTCAGGAAGGGTCGTGCCGCTCGCACAGAACACCGACGACTCTGTGCGTTGGCTCCGGTTCTTGTCGCGCTGGTCATTGGTGGCCGGGTTGGTAATCCTGGCACTCCCGGTCGTCATCTTCGGCGGTGTGGGTCAACAGGCTTCCGACAACGCCCTCGGCGCAGCGTATGCCGAACTATTGCAAGCCGTCCGCAGCCCCGGCTTGTATCGCGTGGGTATGACACTGGACGCCGTCGGCTGGCTGATGATTGGTGGCAGCCTGCTTACACTGGCCGGTGTCCTCCGCCGCCACGCGCCAATCCGGGCAACTGTCATCGCGGCTTGTGGGATTGCTCAGTTGACCGGTTCACTTGGGGGCTTCATGCGTCTCAATGGAATTAGCGACCTTGCCGCCCGCTATGCGACCGCCACACCCGACCAGCACGCCGCCCTGCTCCAGTCGTACCTCGACCTGTGGCGCGTGATCAACGCTCACTTCCACGCTGGAAATCTACTGCAAGGCGCAGGCTTTCTCCTTGTGGCGTGGGCTGTCTTTTCACTGCGGGGATTCCCGCGCTGGCTGGCGAGCTGGCTGGTGCTACCGGGCCTGTTGCCGCTCGTGCAGTTCGTCCTGGTGGCGGCCGGCGCGCCGTTCTCGCTCGCGCTGATCGTCTTTCACGTCGTCGTGGGGATCGTGGCCCTGGACTTCGCGCTGGCGGTCGCATTCTGGCGCCCGTCACCCGCGCTGTTTGCCGCGGTCACTGCCGTGGAGGGGGCGTGATATGTCCACGTTCATCGCCACCACTCGTGCAGCGTTCTCCGGTGGCTTATCCACCGTTTGCACCCTGTTCGGCGGCCTGCTGGCCGGCGTGGCGCTCGGCAGTCTCGTCTTCGGCGGGTTGCCGAGCCATATGAACCAGCCGCTCAGGATCACCTTCGCCACCATCTCTGCGCTGGCCGGGATGCTGATCGGCAGCGCGCTCTGGGGCGTGCTGATCGGACGGCTCGCCAACGCGACCGAGACGCGACGTATGGGCTGGGCCGGTATCCTCGGTTTCGTGCCCATCACCCTCGTGCTCGGCATCACCCTGCAACTGCTTGAACCGCTAGCAGTCGCGCGTTGGGGCGCGCGGATTCCGTTGCACCGGCTCTTCACACTGCTGTTTGTGCCAACTGCCTTGCTCATCGCCGCTATCGCCAGTGCGGCGGTCGGCCTTGGCTTACGGAAGCGCCGGTTAGCCGGGAGGTTGGCCCTGCGCGCTGGCCTGGGCGCGGCGCTGGCGTTTCTGGTGGTCAACCTGGCGATGGAATCACTCGGCTGGCAGGTGGGCGCGCCCAGAGCAGCTGAGCGCTTGACGATGCTGACGGTGATGTTCATGAGTAATCTTGGTGCGGCTGGAGCGGGTGGAGCGCTGATCGCGTAACCCTGGCACAAGCACGGCGATGATGCGGGGTCTGCGGCCATTTCAGATGCACGACCGTGGTCATGTAAGGAGGCAATCCCATGTCAGTAGAAGAAAACGCAGCTCTTGCTCAGCGATTCCTGGAGGCGATTGCCAGTGGGGAGGACATGGTATGGGACGCGTTCGTCCAACCCGACATCGCTATCCATGGGGTCGCGGCGACGCTGCAGGGTGCCGGGGAAGCCAAGGCGTTCTATGGCAGAATGCGGGCAGCGTTTCCTGACTGGCAGTTCACAACTGAAGACGTGATCGCGGCTGGCGACAAGGTCGTCCTACGGATCATTGAGTCGGGCACCTTGCAGGGTAGCTTGATGGGCCAGCCGCCCACCGGCAAACACTTTATCCTCACGGCGATCCAGATCGTACGTTTTGCCAATGGCCACGTGGCGGAGGTGTGGGGCGCGCGCGACACTGGCTCGATGATGCAGCAGCTTGGTTTGGCACTTCCAACACCGTAGGCAGCACGTTCAGAGCAGCCATGAGACAGGGCGACGGACTATGCGCCGTCGTAGGATAGCGGCTTTGCCTTTACGGACGAATGATGGATGGAGACTTACTTACAGCGCATCGCCTA
>JBBSGA010000551.1:0-3102 GCA_038254585.1 Chloroflexales bacterium
ATCCCGGAGGCTCGTCGGCAAACCGTTCAACATTTCGCTCGCCCGTCGGTAGGCCTGTGATTTGAAGCGGTCTTCGCCGAGGAGCTCCATCGAGTCGGCGATATTGTCGAAGACCTCGGCGACTTGTTGGTTAGAAAGCATCGTACATTCCCTGCCATTCACATCTTGGCCATTCGTTGTGGGCACGGCCGAAGTTACCATTAGGTGGCTGACTGGAAGCCGCCCACACCCTCGCGTATAATCAGAGGTATGTAAAGTCAATGGTGTTTTCGCCAGGTAGGTAACTCATGCTTAGTACCTATAAAGCTATCCTCAAAGGCGATCGCTTAGAGTGGAGTGGCGAAGGGCCGGACCTCATGCCAGAAGATAGCCCAGTCGCCGTCCACGTCACCATTCTGGACGAAGGCGTTCTTGTCCCAAAGCGCCAATCACAAGGACAACGTATGGCGGCTGCGCTCGAGCAGCTTGCCGCTGCGCACTCGCTTGCAGAGATCAACGACCCCGTAGTCTGGGAGCGTGACGCACGCCAAGATCGTACATTGCCTGGCAGAGACGTGTAGTGCTGATCGACAGCAACATCATCATTTACGCGGCTAAACCAGAGCATCCCGATCTTCGCCGCTTCATCGCCGAGTATACACCCTCCGTATCTGCCGTTAGCTACGTTGAAGTCCTCGGATATCACCGTCTCACCGAAACAGAGCGGCAGCACTTCGAGGCATTTTTCGCTGCTGCACCTTTCTTACCACTATCCGACGCGGTACTTCAGCACGCGGTTCGGCTCCGTCAGTTGAAGAAAATGACGTTGGGCGATGCCCTCGTTGCAGGGACAGCTCTAACCCACAACCTCATGCTCGTCACTCGCAACACGAAGGACTTTGACTGGATTGAGAGCCTGTCGCTGCTGAATCCACTGGAACCACCGAAAGAGGGTGTCTGAAGATGCAATGGACGCGTGTCTCAACTGCTCTTCCAAATGCTGAACGGCCCAGCCTGTAATGGTACGTTCGAGCTGATGCTCGCTTCGCCCCGAGATGTGCTACACGGGCAGCGGTTCGACGACGATCGGCCGGCCTAAGAGGTAGCCGCCGATGACCCGCTCGGCTAGGGCTACGTCGCCGCTACTCCAGAAGCGCTCGGCGCCGGTTCCTCTGTCATGGAGCAGGCCGCGTTCCCCCAGCACCTGGGCCGTTCGGCGCGCCACGGCTGCGCCCGTTTCGATCAAGGCGACATCCGCTCCTGCGACGTCGGCCAGCAGCGGGCGCAGAAAAGGATAGTGCGTGCAGCCAAGGACAAGCGTGTCTGCGCCGCGTTTGAGAAGCGGCTCGACATACCGCTCGACCAGCTCGCGTGTAGCCGGTCCTTCCAGATCGCCGGCCTCGACCTGCTCGACCAATCCGGGACAAGGCTGCGTAAGGATCTGCACACCGCGGCCGAAGCGCTCGATCAGGGAGGTAAGGCGTTCGCTACGCGCCGTTCCGGCTGTCGCCAGAACGCCGACCACGCCAGATCGCGTCGCGGCGACGGCCGGCTTGATCGCCGGCTCCATGGCCACGATCGGCGCGTCGAAGACTGCGCGGAGCGTTGAAGCGGCGGCGGCCGTAGCCGTGTTGCAGGCGATGACTACACATTTCGCACCCTGCTCCAGTAGCCACTGCGAGATGCGGAGGGAGCGATCACGGATATAGCTCTCGGGCTTACTGCCATACGGGCAGTATCCCGAGTCGGCGGCATAGAGCAGATCTTCGTGCGGCAAGATGATCCGAATCTCGCGTAGGACTGATATGCCGCCTATGCCCGAATCAAAGACCCCGATTGCACCATCGTCGCCCATCGCCGTAACTATAGCATAGCCGTTGTCGCCGGCTTCCCACGTGCTACAATGCACGTGCCTTCTACTGCGTCGGCAGAGGAGAGCAGCGGAACGTATCGATGAGCTTTGGGCCGGTCAAGGCCCGCGCCACCTGGATCGTTAGGAGACCGGGATGGTCGACACTCCATCCGCGGTGGGTAAGCTTCCCATCGCGATCATCGGCGCCGGTCGCGCCGGATCGACCCTCGGCTACGCGCTGCATGCCGCCGGATATCCCATAACCGCCGTCTGGAGCCGTACTTCTGCCCATGCCGCCGAACTAGCCGGCGAGGTGGGCGCCGTGATCGCGACCCTCGAAGACGCACCGGAGGCCGCTGCTCTGGCCCTGTTCGCTGTGCTGGATGACAAGCTCGCCGGGCTCGTCACACAGATGGCGGATAAATGGCCGCCGGCCACGATGGCCGCCCACTGCAGCGGCCTTCTACCGGCCGGCGTGCTGGCCCCACTGGCCAAGCATGGAGCGCCAGTGGGCGGCTTTCATCCGCTGGCGTCGATCGCGGAGCGCCACCAGACCCTGATCCCCGGTCTGACATTCGCGGTCGAAGCACCGGAGCCGCTGCGCGGTATTCTCCGGCAGATGGCCCGGGAGCTCGGCGGGCAGCCGTTCGATCTCGACCCCTCCACGCGCCCGCTCTATCATGCCGCCGCGGTCCTTGCCTCGAATTACACCGTGGTGCTTGCCGCGCTCGCAGCCGAACTGATGCAGCAGGCGGGCATCCAGGGGCAGGCAGCTCTGAAATCGATCGCGCCGCTTCTGCGCTCGACGCTTACGAACCTCGAGCGGGCAGAGCTTCCCGATGCCCTCACGGGCCCGCTGGCACGGGGTGATGCCGGAACCGTGCTCGACCATCTTGCCGCCTTAGAGTCGACGGCGCCGGGCATTGCACAGGTTTACCGGACGGTAGGATTGGCAGCGCTCGGACTGGTGGAGGCGCGCGGCACCCTGGACCGAGCGACGATCGGCCGGCTCGAAGATGCGCTTGGCGGCGCCAGCTTCGACCGCCCGCATCTTCGAAACGCGATGCCTGCTCTGTTCGAGACTAGGGCGACCGGCCGGTGATCGTCGCTTTAGATTGAGCGCGTGGAACCAGCCTCGCCAACCGCCAGGTACCGACCACCGGCTAGCAAACGGAAACAGCTATGCGAGTAACGATTCGTGATATTCAGCGCATGAAAGACAAAGGCGAGCGTATTCCGATGCTCACCGCCTACGACTACACGATGGCGCA
>JBBSGA010000552.1:0-3086 GCA_038254585.1 Chloroflexales bacterium
GTCAGCAACTTGCTAGATCCAGCTTCAATGCATGACAAGATGTGGTTAGCAACTGTGACACCATTTCTAACGGCACCGTCGCCAAGTGCGTGTTATACATTCACGGTTTCTTCGCCATTGCGGACATCGGCACATGACCACGCGACTGATCGCCTCGGCGACGACTGGAAACTTAAGTCTACCCCAACAGTTGGTGACCTTTGGTAAGCTGTATAGGGCGCTTCCGTGAGGTATAAGTGCACATCAGGAAACCACCCGAGCGTTGGATACCTGAACAGGAGCCGTCTATGACCAGCAAACTACGCGTCGTGCAGGTCGGCTGCGGCGATCGCGCGCCCGCGCATATCGCGGCCATGCTCGCCTCGGGCGCCGTCGACCTCCTGGCCCTGTGTGACCGCAATGCCCAGAAGGTCCAGGCGCTTGGCGACCAGTTCGGCATCGCGCGGCGCTACCTGGACATGGCCACGATGATCCGTGAAGAGCAGCCCGAGCTGGTGAACATCGTGACGCGGCCAACCATCCGCAGTTCGATTGTTGCGCCGGCGATTGCCGCGGGCGCGCCAGCCCTACTGATCGAGAAGCCGCTTGCCCTCTCGCCCTCCGAGGCGCATCAGCTCGTCGTGTTCGGGCGCGACCGGCTGATCGCGGTCAATACACAGTACCAGTGGATGCCGCACTGGCAGCGGTTCTGGGAGCTCCTGGCCGCGGGCGGGCTCGGTCCCGTGCGCCTACTGCGCGCCAGCACCCGTGCCAACCTGCTCGAGCAGGGGCCGCACATCCTCGACCTGGCGCTCACGGCCGCAGCGCTCAGCAGTCTGCCGGAGCCTTCATGGGTGCTCGCTGCGTGTGATGGTGTCGAACGCTTTGGCCAGACACCGGTTCCCGCGGATACCAGCGCGACGATTGGTCTGGGGACGGCGCGCCTGCAGCTCAACGCCGGGCCGTCAGCGCCCGAGGTCCCGGGCGAAACCGTGATCTGGTATCAGCAGCAGGTCGAGGTCATCGGGGACCGCGGCCGCTTGTGGGTCTCGCTCAATCAAGGCTGGCGGCTCTGGCTCGATGGCCACTTCGAGTCGGGCGCGACGGCGTGGCCGCGGAACGACGGCGAGGCGCAGGCCGCCGTGTTCGTCCAGCTGCGTGACACGCTCACGGCTGGGGACGACAGCTGGCGCCGGTTCCCGACGCGCGTCGAGGTCGCGGCACGCAACGCCAACCTCATGTTCGGCTGCTATGCCTCGGCCCTCAGCGGCGGCCGGGTGGCCATCGGCAGCACGTGGCCAGATGCGGTCGTTGACGGCATTGAGCGCTTGGCCGCGCGGCAGGGGACGAGCGCGGAGTGATAGCGCGGAGTGAGCAAATTCACCGTTTGCGTGCCAGCACTCCCTTTGTGCGGGGTCACGGTGATGGCTACGTGCTGCATCCGGCACCGTTGTTTGCCCATCCCTGCCCGAAGCGAAAGTCACCATCACGATTATGTCAAACACAGGCCACAGACCTAGCGAATCATTTCCTGGATAGCATTCGATTCTTGTACTGGATGAAGCGAGTAGCCAACACAGGGTGCGGAGCACGCAGGTGGGACGCGTTCACGAGCGGCTACATGCTCTTGGACACAGTTTTCGCACATTACAGGGGTCGACTGGCCGGAGTCGTTGCCATATACCTACAAATACCGTGCGCCGTGCGGGAGATGCGGGCCGCTAGGCGGCATAGCGCATGACCGGCCAAACGTTGGGAAGCGCAGGACGGGCAATGGATAGTGGGGTGAGCGCGGTCAAGGACGCCACAGGCGCGTGCGAGCGCAGCGACCTCCTTGACCGCACGACAAAGGAGCACGGCACACTGGCGTGTCCCCAAAACAACAGTGTTGTTTTGGGACGCCCACTGCCGGCGCCGTCTCTCGAATCTGGTACTTGACAAACAATACGGTATCTTCCGTCACACGGGGCCTACCACACGTACCCGGCGGAGGATCGAATACGATCGGGCACCGCGGCTGGTCGATGGCGATCGAAAGGAGTGCTAGCAATCGTCAACGACGTGCAATCCAATCTTGCCACGCGTATGCTTGCCTTCTATCAACTCGTGCGCCTTGCGGATCTCGGCAAGTGGCAGAGTCATTGAAACGTCTGGCTTGATCTGCCCGGCGTCGACCAGTGCGGCAACTTCGGTCAGCACTTTGCCAATTGGCGGTGTCGAAAAGACAAATTGCTGGCGCACACCATGTGCAGCCGCCGTTTCTTCCGACGGCGGCTGCACAGTTGAGATCAGTATGCCGCCTGGTTTCAGCACCGACCACGACCGCTCCAGGGTATCGCCGCCGACCAGGTCGAGCACAACATCCACATCGTGCACAACCTGTTCAAACCGGGTGGTAGCGTAGTCAATTGCTTCATCAACGCCAAGCTCGCGCAGAAAATCGATATTGACGGACGCCGTTCCGATCACCCGCGCCCCACGCAGCTTGGTCAGCTGTACGGCCATGTGGCCCACGCCACCGGCCGCCCCGTGGATGAGAACGGTTTCGCCCTCTGCAAGATTGGCTCCCTCGAGCAGTGCCTGCCACGCAGTCAGTATGGCATGCGGGAGTGCTGCCGCATGAATGTGATCAAGTGACCTAGGCTTGGCCGCGACATCAGCGGCGGGAGCCACAACATATTCGGCGTACGCGCCATCCCGGCTTACGCCAGCACGGGTGTACACGCTATCCCCACGAACGAACTGCGTTACGCCCGCACCCACATCCTCAACAATTCCAGATACATCCGTGCCAAGGATCACCGGCAGAGGAGGGTTAAAATAGGCGGTCATGTAGCCTCACGCACAGCAGCATCGAACGGATTGACCGAGGTTGCATGCACCCGGATGAGCACGTCGCCCTCCCGGGGGGTTGGACGTGGCGCATCGTCATAGATGAGGACTTCCGGACCGCCGTAGGCATGGATACGTACTGCCTTCATGGATGACATTCTTGGCCTCATACCGCGTACGTTGTGACTGGACAGGGATGTACTCAGTATAGAGTATCAATCTTTCTATGCAACAAGCAATTGATCGTCGGGTGCAAGCAAGAGTTGTCAGAGACA
>JBBSGA010000553.1:0-3083 GCA_038254585.1 Chloroflexales bacterium
CAGGTGTGTGCGGAGCAGGTCTTCCAGGCGTGTTTGCTCCGCCGTCAAGGCGGCACCGACGATCTCCTACAGCACGGTGTAGCCGGGGAGGACTAGCCGCTGCTCCGTCAGATACTGGAGCAGCTCGCGGAACACGTACACGGGCTTGCAATTGAGACGGGCCGCGTCGGCGGCGCGCCGCGCTAGGGTCCTCCGGTCCCGCGCCGTGCAGGCACGATAGCCGAAATGGTCCAGGAGCGCGCGGCGCTGGCGCAGCACCGTGCGCTTGTTCGGAGACCGCAGGTCGGCGGGTGGGCTGTCCGGGAAGTAGCGGGCCAGCAGGTAGGCCACATCGTCGCCCATCTCGTCATCTGAGAAACGTACCGGGAAGAAGAGTTGCTTGGCCTTGAAATAGCCGAGGTGCAACGGGAACGCGAGCTGAGGCGACACCCCCCGGAAGGAGCGCAGGAGATCCTGCTCGACCGGGGTCAGAGTGAAGTACTCGGCGCGCTCGTCGGCGGAGAAAGAAGGCCGGCCGTAGAGGGCCTCGATCTCCTCGTCCGTGAGGACGCGCAGCCGGCGCGGGATGCGCGTTGCGCCGGAGTCGGTCATGTCCCCGCGTCCCGTGCGGGCCGCCACGCCGTCGCCGGCCTGCTCGGTGTCGCAGAAGGTATACGTTCCGAGACGACCGGGTTGACGGGTCGCACAAGTCGTCTCATAATGACCGTATCATAGCAGCTTAAGGATTCTGAGACGAAACGGTAGGAGCAGGAGCACACGATGGCGCGCGTTGGCTACGCTCGGGTCAGCTCGGTCGGCCAGAGCCTGGAAGTCCAGCTCGACAAGCTCGCCGGCTGCGCCTGCGACAAGACCTATCAGGAGAAGAAGAGCGGCTCCGGCGACGGGGGCAAGCGGCCTGGGTTGGAAGCATGCCTGGAGTACGTGCGGGAGGGCGACACCCTGCTGGTCACGCGCCTGGATCGATTGGCGCGTTCCACCTTGCACCTGTGTCAGATCGCGGCGGAACTGCAGCACAAAGGCGTGGAGCTGCAGGTGCTCGACCAGCAGATCGACACCGCGACGTCTACCGGACGGCTGCTCTTCCACATGCTGGGAGCCATCGCGCAATTCGAGACCGAGATCCGCGCCGAACGGCAGCGCGACGGGATCGAGAACGCCAAAGCGCGGGGCGTGCCCTTCGGTCGTCGCAAGACGTTAACGCCATCGCAGATTGCCGTGCTGCACGCGGAGCGCCGGCAAGGGACACCCATTCGAATCCTGATGCGGGACTTCCGCATCTCCAAGGCGACGGTCTATCGCTACCTCGGGCATGGCGACAGTGGGCCGGAGGCCACCACCCCACCCGGCACCCCGTAGGAGCCGTGCGCCGTGACGCCCCAGTCATGACACGTTGCGCCGTACGCTGATGTCACGTCCACAGACCGCGCATGCGAAGGAGGGTACCGACCATGGAGACACGCAACCCCCTGAGCTTCCCCACCACCATCCCCATGCTTGAGACCGACCGCCTGACCCTACGAGCATTGACGCCCGATGACCGGGCCGCCGTGTTCGCCCTGTTCGCCGACCCGCGCGTGGCCGTGCCCACGCACATTGCCCCCTTCGAGGGCATCGAGTAGGCGGACGAGCTGATCGCCTTCTTCGGACGGCGCTTCGCTGCCAAGGACGGTATCCGCTGGGGCCTAACGCTCAAGGGCGACACGATTATCGGGACGGCCGGCTTCCCCGGCATCGACGACGAGACGTACCGGGCGAGAATTGGCTACGACCTGGTCTATGCCCACTGGGGCCGTGGCCTGGCGACGGAGGCGGTGCGTGCTCTCGTCGGGCTCGGCTTCGCGCAGCTCAATCTCAACCGTTTCGAGGCCACGACCAACCTCGACAACACGGGCTCGATGCGCGTTCTGGCGAAGGTCGGCTTTACCGAGGAAGGCATCCTGCGCGACTATCGGTACTGGCGCGAGGTTGGCGCCTTCTACGACGCGCGCATGTACTCGCTCTTGCGCCGTGAGTACGCCGGGTGAGCGTCGATAGCGGCGACATCGTTGCGTCACCCATTCGACGTACGGGTGATGAAATGGGGCAGGGCTCGCCGACGCGCTGTGAGCGCTCAACGAATCACGCGCGGGAAAATGCACCTTTTTGGGGGGTTATGCAAAAACCCCCTGGTAGCGCCGGACGACTGCGCCATGGCGGTCTGCCCCGCTACGAGGAGGAGCGCAACCAGTGCCGGCACCACCAGACCGAGCAGCGCCGGCCAAGATTAGCGCCGGAGCGCCAGCGCCGACTGCTCCAACCTACCGTACCCCGTCATGGTCATCCTCTTACCGTCCCATAGCATTCTTGAGCGCGATCGCGGCGATACCCGCCATCGCGGCGCGGGCTACGCCGCTGTGCAGCGGGTTATTCGCGTCCGCGTTCTCCTTTTCCCACTCCGCCTGTGCGCGCTGGGGTCCCCACTGCCGCGTGAACAGGTCTCGGGTGGACTGATCGAGGGTCTGCCAGGTCTGGCCGCCCTGCTGACTGCCACTCAATAGCCCGCCTAACAGGCCGGGATTCTGCTGGTGGACCTGGGAGGTGTACTGCGCCAGGGTATTAGGATCCTGGTAGCCACCCTGCTGCATCGGCAGATTCATTCCCTGCTGCTGCGCTTGCTGCTGGAGCAACTGGCCGAACTGCTGGCGCTGATCGGGTGACATGTTCTGGAACGATTGGGCCGCCGCCTGCTGGTACTGCTGTGGCGACAGCTGGGGAACGACCTGTTGATACTGCTGTGCGACTTCCTGATTGCTGTAGCCTTCTTGCGGCGCACCTTGCTGATAGCGGTTGATAAAGTCCTGCGCTTGCTGCTGGTTGCCTTGATTGCCACCGAACATCGTGCTCTCCTGTTTCTCTGCGTTCTACGGGTACTGGTAGGCCGAGCAGCACCCCCCGCGAGGAAGCGCGCTACCCGGCCGCGTGACCGACGCCACGCGGCCGTTGCCGTGGCTGGGTTGTCGGCGGGACTCGCCATCGGCACGAAGGTGACGACAATCGCACCGCTTATCGCAGTCACGGTCGTCCTAGTAGCGCTGACGCGCCCG
>JBBSGA010000554.1:0-3081 GCA_038254585.1 Chloroflexales bacterium
AGATGCCCGGGCTCAACACGCCGCAATTCGATTGGGTGAAGAGCCGGCTCCCCAACCATCCCAAGCCACTCGGCGCCTGGTACGAACCCGAGGTTGGTGCTAACGCGGTCGTCTGGGCAGCGCACAACCCGCGGCGTGAGGTGAAGGTCGGATATCCCACGCTCGAGGCAGTCTATGGGACCAAGCTCCTCCCAGGCCTTGGGGATCAGTACCTGGCCGACGTGGGCTTCAAGGGTCAGCAGACCGATGAGCCTGTGAGCCCCGACCGTCCCAACAATTTGTGGGAGCCCGTCCCGGGCGACTATGGCGCCCGCGGCAGCTTCAGCAAGGGGGCAAAGGATTTCAGCCCGGCGGCGTGGCTGGCCACCAGAGGCGAATGGGCTGCCGTCGCGGGTGCCGCACTGGTGGGAGTCGCGCTGGGCGCGCTCACCAAGAGCGACAAGGATGACAAGGACAACAACGACAAGGACAACGGCAGCCACGGTAGCGCGAAGCGGCGTGGCCTATCGGAGACGAGATGAGCACACAGGTTGCAGCTAAACCGTCAGTGATACCGTCAGCAACGCCTTCACTGACACCCTCGGAGCTGAGTCATGAGCTCCGCACTGGGGATACTGATTCGATGGAGCGGCGGCGCAAGGTGGTCGGCCTCTCGCTCGTCGCGGCAGCCGCTATGGGGCTTATCGCGGCGTATCAGACGGGGATCATCAAGCACCTGCCCGAGCCGCCGCTGCCGCTGCTGGACGCCGACAAGGTGGACGCGTCCAGTGAGGCGTACGCCAAGTTGTCCGTGCCGGACGGAATTCTCGGCCTCGGCAGCTATGCCGTGACCATGGGGTTGGCCGCAATGGGCGGTAGCAACCGCGCGAAGAAAGCGCCCTGGATCCCGATTGCGCTGGCCGCGAAGGTCGCCGCGGACTCCGTGAACGCGGGCAAGCTCACGGTCGACCAGTGGACCAAACACCGGGCCTTCTGCTCGTATTGCCTGCTGAGCGCAGCGGTGACATTTGCGATGGTGCCGCTTGTGCTACCCGAGGCGCGCACAGCACTCCGCCAGATCACCGCGTGATCGGCCAAAAAAGCTGGGTTACCCCGCCGCGCGCGGTGGGATCGGTGATGCTGGCCACCGGTTTCGAGTGCAGCTACCCCACCGTACAGCACGGCAAGCGCCGCGATGAGCTGGAGTCCACCCGGCATTATGAGTGCTGGCGCGAGGATTTCGAATTGTGCAAGGGGCTCGGCGCTCGCTATGTGCGCTATGGCGCGCCGTACTACCGCATGCACACCGGAGCGCACTCATACGACTGGTCGTGGACCGACCAGGTGCTGCCCGTGATGCGTGACATGGGACTGGTGCCGATCATGGACCTGTGCCATTTCGGTGTGCCCGACTGGGTGGGCGGATTCCAGAATACAGACTGGCCCGAGCTGTTCGCCGACTACGCGGCGGCCTTCGCCGCGCGATACCCATGGATCCAGTACTACACACCGGTGAACGAGCTGCTCGTGTGCGCCAGATTCAGCGGCAAGCAGGGGATCTGGAATGAGCAGGAAAAGAGCGACAAGGCCATGATCATGGCGCATGCCAACATGTGCCGCGCAACGCTGTTATCGATCCCGCGAATCATGGAGACCCGTCCGGACGCCGTCTTCTTCCAGAGCGAGGCGGCCGAGGCGATGCAGGAGCGCTGGCCCGAAACGCACGACGAGGTCGTATTCCAGAACAAGTTGCGCTATCTCACCTTCGACTTCCTGTATGGGCACCCGCCCGACGCAGACATCCTCTACTTCCTGATGGATCAGGGGATGACACGCAAAATGTTCGACTGGTTCATGCAGCACGGCAGGGCCGCGGCCCCGCACTGCGTGATGGGGATGGATTACTACGGCTCGAACGAGCGCGTGCTACACCGCGATGGGACGCAGGAGGCGGTCGGCCCGGTACTCGGCTGGGCCAATATCGCGCGGCAGTACTTCCAGCGCTACCGCATGCCGATGATGCTGACCGAGACCAACACTATCGGGCAGCCGGATCCATCGAACGGGAGCAGCTGGCTCTGGAGCATGTGGCACAACGTGGAGCTGCTGCGCCAGGAGGGAGTCCCGGTGCTTGGGTTCACCTGGTACAGTCTCACGGACCAGATCGACTGGAACATTCAACTGCGCAGAATCGAGGGCCACGTCAATCCAGTGGGGCTGTACCGGCTGGATCGTACGCCGCGCGAGGTCGCATCCGCATTTCAGCAGATCTGCATGCGCTACGACTCGCTCCCGCTACTCGCTGTTTTCCCCGAAGGGAGCATGGGCGCAGCCGGACCGCGACGCGGCTGACCCCACCAGAACGATGCGCCTCACCGCTCAACACTCCTTTTCATCCTGTTAACAGGATTAACAGGATGATTGGGTCACGCAATTCTCACTACGCTCATCAGGACGCGAGCATCGATGCTACATCCTCGCCGAAAAACTGAATGATGTACTTGCGCTGAAGCGGCGTGAGCCGACGCACAGCCCAGACGAGATGCACCAGATGCGGCTCGGTCGGCGTTACCAGTAACGGCATGTTCGCCTCGTGCGGTGTACGGCTTCCCTTCTTGGTGTTGCAGCTGCTGCACGCAGTCACGCAGTTTTCCCACGTGTTAGCGCCACCGCGCGATAGCGGCAGAATGTGGTCGCGCGTCAGATACTGCCGCGGACGCAGCTCGCTCTCGAGGCGCCCACAGTAGCCGCACGTCCGCCGATCGCGGCTGAACAGAAAAATATTGGTGACCTGACGCCGGTACTTCCGCGGCACGTGAACGAACGCTTTAAGACGAATGACCGCTGGGCGTGGGAGCGTCACGCGCCCAGCGCGCACGTCGTCGCCCTCGGGCTCGACAATCTCGGCCTTCCCGTCAAGGACAAGCCGCACGGCTCGACGTAGAGGCGTCATGGTGAGCGGCTCGTAGGTCGCGTTCAACGCAAGACAGTTTGGTCCTTTCACGCTGAACCGTTCCCGACACTAGGTATATGCATGCGCCCCGTATTGTCGCGCGGGGCGAAGGATCGCTTCCCTCGCCCCGCGCAAATGGTCGTTTACAC
>JBBSGA010000555.1:0-3042 GCA_038254585.1 Chloroflexales bacterium
GCAAGGAGTGGCTCGAGAAGAACCTGAGCCCCGAGCGCCGCACGGCCCTGAATCAGCTCAATGAGATCGCCCAGGCGCGCGGCCAGACGCTGGCCCAGATGGCGCTCGCCTGGATCCTGCGCCTGCCGGCGATCACCAGCGCGCTGATCGGCGCATCGAGTGTGCAGCAGGTCGAGGAAAACGTCGCGGCGCTCGACAACTTGGCCTTCACAAAGGAGGAGCTAGCGCGCATCGACGAGCTGACCAAGGCACGCCCCTGACGCATCCGTATGCACGTGGAGCCGGCATTGAGGACACAACATGCACCGGAAGGTGCCGGCTCCGGCGGCAGACGACCGGCTCAGCCGCTATAGCTCGTCAAGCGTGGCGCGAACCCGCCATGTGGATCATTGACGGAGCATCTACGTCGCCACACTCGAATCAGCACTTACAGCGCGCAGAACCGCGTCCCAGGCCAGCTCGGCCCTTCCCGATCAGACCGTAAGCCCGTCATACGCGACTTCGTAGCCATGCTGCTTGGCGAATTTGGCGAGCTCCGGGTGTGCCGGGTTGCCGGCGTGGGCCAGGTGCGTCGCGAAGACGCGGGCATCCGTGGCCAGCAGATCTTCGGCGCGCATGCGCGCCACGTGTGCGACGAGCTGATGCGCACTCAGATGATCGCTGCCCTGCTCGTCGGGGCCGTAGGTGTGATCGAGGATCACCACGTCGAAGCGCAGCTTGTGGCGGTGAAACCCCTGCCAGGTCTCCTCCGGCAGACACGCCGTATCAGTGCCGTAGAAGATTGTCCGCCCGTCCGCTGCAACCGCATAGAGCAGCGATTCGACCGCCGGGTCATGATTGGCCGGAAACGCCACCACCTTGTACGGGCCGGCCGTGAAAGACTGCAGCGGAGCGATCAGATGGATCCGCAGGTTCAGGCGCTCGCAGACCGCGGGGTCGAGCAGGCTGGTGGGAGCGAAATCGTGCTCCAGACTGCGCGCCGCCCGTTGCGCCGTGGCGGCCGACGCATAGAAGTTGAGACGGGGCGCGTCCGGCACCCCGTACTCCGGGCTGCGTGAGAGGAAATGAGCCGGATCCAGATGGTCCGCGTGTGCATGCGTCTGCAGGCAATAGCGCAGCCTCCCCAAGGATCGGCTATGCACGTGCGAGGCGGCCACCAGATCGGGGCCAAGGTCGATCAGAAGGTCGTCGTTGATCAGCGCTGCGCTGCGCTTCCGCAGACTTGGACCGCCGAGTGCGCGCGCCCGCTCGCAGTTTCCGCACCCACAAAAGGCGTTCGGATAACCTTCCGACGCGGCCGTCCCTAGGAATGTAATGACCATCTTTCCCGCACTTACATATTGAAAAGGCTATACGATTGTCGATATAGCTTGCAGCCAGTGGATAGAGCTTGATCACCACGGGTAGTCCGGTAGGTAATCCGCATGGGAGGTGATGCACATCACCTCCCATGCGGTTGTATCACCCGCCGAAGGTTAGCCGTCGCGCTGTACCGTCGTCCTCGAAACGCTGCTCGCCCGCTTCCACCACCTCGACCACGACGGTTCGGGCCGGAGGCGTCAAACTACCCTCGCGCGCGCCGATCTCCAAGGCGGTCGTGTTGCCGTCGCGCCGCACCGTGTACGTCGTCGTCGCATACGTGCCCTGGCTATGCTCCATGGTATGGCCGTCGTCTTCGTAGAGCGTGAAGCTCCCCTCGCCCGGCCAAACCCACAGCCGCAGCTCGTCGAGCGAGTGCTCGTCGCTGTACTGCATGACCGGCGCCATCGGGATCACCGACCCGGCACGCACGTAGAGCGGCATACGGTCGAGGGGCGCCCATGCCAGGATCGTCTTCGGGCCTTCGAGGCGCTCGCCGCTCCACCAGTCATACCACTCGCCCGCGGGCAGATAGACGGCGCGATGGTCGACACCCGGGCGGTAGACTGGCGCTGCCATCAGCGACGGTCCGAGCAGCACCTGGTCGTAGAGCGGGTAGGTCTGTGGGTCGTCCGGATACTCGTAGACCAGCGGCCGCAGGATAGGAGCTCCCGTGGTGGACGCCTCCCAGAAGACGCTATAGGTGTAGGGCAGCAGCCGGTAGCGCAGCTCGATATACTCGCGGCAGATGCGCTCGGTCTCCTCGCCGAAGGCCCACGGCTCGTGCTGCTCCGTGCCCATCGCCGAGTGGCCGCGCATGAAGGGATAGAGTATGCCGGCCTGCATCCAGCGCGCAAACATCTCGGCCGTCGCGTTGCGCGCGAAGCCGCCGATGTCGACGCCGACAAAGGGCACACCGGACAGGCCCATGTTGCACACCATCGGCAGCGACGTCTCGAGGTACTCCCACAGCGATTGGTTATCGCCCATCCACACGGACGACCAGCGTTGGACCCCCGCGTAGCCCGAGCGCGTCAGGAAGAACGACCTCTCGCCGGGCCGCAGACGGTCGAGGGCCTCGCGGCAGGCGCGCGCCATGCTAAGGCCGTAGAGGTTGTGCGCCTCGGCATGCGTCGTGCGCTCGTCCATCGGTCCCTGGGGGGCATCGGAGGGGACGTCGACCAGATCGTTGCCGTCGCCGAAGGGCCGCTCGTGGATCGCCGGCTCGTTCATGTCGTTCCAGATGCCGGCCACGCCGGTGTCGACGAGGCCCTGGTGCAGGTTGCCCCACCACTCCCGGACGTCGGGCCGCAGGAAATCGGGGAAGACCGCCCGGTCGGGCCAGACGTAGCCGTGGAAGATCCGGCCGTCCGGGCGGCGAATGAAATAGTCGTGCGCGACGCCCTCGTCGAAGACGGCGTAGTCCGCCTCGGGCTCGGCCTTCACGCCCGGATCGATGATCGTGACCACCTTGAATCCGTCGCCGCGCAGGTCGCCCACGAGCTTGGCCGGGTCGGGGAAGCGCTTGGGGCTCCACGTGAAGACGCGGTAGCCGCGCATATAGTCGATGTCGAAATGGATCACGTCGCAGGGGATCCGCCGCTCGCGGAACTGGCGCGCCAGGTCCCGTATGATCTCCTCGGACTCGTAGCTCCAGCGGCATTGGTGGTAGCCCAGCGCCCA
>JBBSGA010000556.1:0-3032 GCA_038254585.1 Chloroflexales bacterium
GGCCAGGGGGCGCGACGAGCCACGTGCCACGATCGCGTTCACGAAGCCCTCGATGCGATCGTCGACCGAATGGAAGCGGATGCTGTTGTTTGTAACCGGCCCGACGTTGACTCCGGGGACCGGGAGGCCTGCACCGCCGTAAACCTGCAGACCGATGAAGGGGGATGAGCCAGGATCCGCGCGGTAGAGATTCCCTCGTGATTCGATGCTGGCCGTTGACCCAGACACCGCGTCCGGCCGACTCGTGCCACCCGTCAGTTGCACGCCGCCGCCAATGACGTTTTCAGTGAGCACAAGCTTCGTGCTTGCATGCGGCGAGAAGTTGTTGACGAAGACCCCGGCAATGCGCGGCGAACGAACGATGCAATGCAGCATGCTCACCGTAACGCTCGCCCCGATCTCTGGCGCGAATTCGGATGTAATTGTTTCGCGATTGCGTGTAAGGAGGACGAGACCTCTGCCGCCAACGCTCTGCAGCGAACTGCTGGGCGGATTCGGATTTATGATCTCACAATTTTCAAGCACAGAGTGGATTTGATCGCCCGCGCGCCGCGAATGGACCACTACGACGCTGCCTCCGGTGCGCCCGACTGCATCCTCGATCGTCAGCCCTATCAACCTTGTTTGGTTGCCGAGCACGACAACGTCGCCGGCCAGCGTCCTTGCGGCCTTGAGCACCGTGCGGGTCGCTGGCTCGAACCCGGACGGCAAGCCTGAGCTTTCATCAAATGTCATCGTCCCGTGACCCGTAAGCGTAATCCATCCGGGACATTGAGTGTGCTGCTCAGCTCGTACTCTCCCGGGGCCAGTACGATATTACCGCCGGGATCCGGCGACGAGAGCGCCGCCAGCAACTCAGCCGTATTGCTGACCAGAACTGACTGCCGACCGGCAAGCTCTGCATTTACTGAAGTCAATGGACCCGTTGCGGGAGGACGATCACTACAGCCGACCGCCACTCCGGCAACCAGGAACGTGACCATGGCGGATTTGGGCTTCCACATCTAAACCTCCGATCAAAGGTGTGTGCACTAACTGGCGCAAAAGCAGCGCAAATCGGCTCACAGCCTGGGCGGAGGACGGCAATTGGATTCGCGCACCGCCGGATTGAGGGCGGCATGACGCGAAGGAGAGCCGCTTTCCGCACGGCGCCGCGGGCGCGATCGCCATGGGCCCTGGCCCGCCGACGCTACGGCTTCAGGCCAAAGCGCGCCAGCAGCTCAGGGTATCGCGGATCCGACCTTAACCGCTGCAGCAAGGGATCGGCGCGAAGGTCGATCAAGGTGGGAATATCCCACCGGCCGGTCCGCAGCATCAGGAACGCGCTGTCTAATTCGCCCATGATCGCCAATGCAAGCGCGTAATCTGTACGTGACCGCTGATCCATACCCGAGCGTCGGTCGGTTGCGCGGGCCCGTGCTTCCGTGAGCAGTCGCCGCGCGTCCGCGTTGCGTCCGAGCTGCGCGTAGGTAAAGGCCAGCGCGCCGCGAACGCCGGTAAAATTGGGGGCGATCACCAGTGCCCTTTCGAGGAGTTCGGCGGCCTTCTGGTAGTTCCCCTGCGCGGCTTCAAAGGCACCGAAATAGTAGAGCGTGACGACATAAGTCGGTCCCAGCCGCCGCGCTTGATCGAATTGGGCGCGGGCTTCGTCCAACTTCCCTTCATTAGCCAGGAAGATGCCGAGGTTTGAGTTTCCAGGCACCGACAGCGGATCGAAGGCGACCGTCCTCTGCGTCTCTTCTTTTGCTTCGGCGAAGCGGCCCAGCATCGTGAGCAGGAGCGCGTAGTGGTGGCGTGCCCAGGGATCGCTGGGCTCGAGCTCGATGGCACGCCTGAAGGAGGCCTCCGCCTCGACGTAATCACCTCTCGACGAGAGCAGTTGCCCGCGAGCGGTATACGACTCCGCAAGCATCGTATCGATGGCGATCGCTCTCGCACTCGCAGCTTCGGCCAACGCTAGCCCTTCGCTTCGGGACATGTGCCCAAAGTTCTGCATGTTCACGTACGCCTCGGCCATAGCGGCGTACGCCAGTGCAAACTGCGGATCTCGCCCAACTGCACCACGGTAGTGGGCGAGCGCATCCTCATACTTTTCGCGAGTACGCCCCTCCCAGGCGTAACGTGCCTTGAGATATAGATCGTAGGCATAAGGGTCGTTCGTGGGCAGTCGTGCAGGTCGCGCCGACCACAGCTGCAACACGCCGAGAATACTGTCGGCAACCTGTTGCTGCAGAGCCAGCATTTGGGACAGCGGGGCTCTGAAGTCACGCGACCAAAGTATTACGTCATCTGAGACGCGTGTGAGCTGGATGGATGCCTGAAGTGTTTCGGCTTGCACCCGTACACTGCCCTCGAGCACGTGCGCAACGTGGAGTCGCTCGCCCACAGCTCCCGCAGCAAGTCCCTGGCGCTGGAGCGCCGATGCCGAAAACCGGCCTGCGATCCTGAGTCCTCGCGCAATGGACAGTCGCGATACGATTCCATCAGCGAACCCCGAGACGAGATACTCACCTGTCGACTCCGGCTCGCGGTTCGCGAATGGCAACAGCGCCAAAGTCTGCAAGACAGCCGGAGCAGCCGTTGCGGACGTACGATTCGACTGGCCTAGTCTCCAGCTCAACGCGCCGAACGCCAGAAGTGCGAAGGCGACCGATCCCGTGAGTAGCGCGATACGGACCTGCTTCCGCTGCCACGTCCGGGTCCAGAGGGGTATGCGATGGGCCAGTGCAGCGCCCCGCTCCAGCGCGTCCAGATCGGCCAGCAGCGCCTCGGCTGATTCGTAGCGATGCGAGCGGTCCTTCTGTAGCAGTGCCGTGATCAGTTGATCGAGCGGCCGTCCTATAGAGCTGTTCAGCTGCGAGGGGCGATCTGGCTGCGCGTGCAGGGTCCCGTGCAGGAGGGCAAGTTCGTGATCGCCGCGGAACGGAGGCACACCAGTAAGAATTTCGTACAGGATTACGCCAATAGCCCATAAGTCGGCGCGTGCGTCCACCCGCTCGCCGCGGATCTGCTCGGGAGCCATGTAGGCCACC
>JBBSGA010000557.1:0-3014 GCA_038254585.1 Chloroflexales bacterium
AGCCCCACGGAGACTCGGGTGCTGCGTCGAGGATGAGGGCCGGTATAGCCCACGCATCGAGTTGCTCCGCCCATCGCCGAACCGCATCCACTGCCTGAGTATCGCCTCTTGCTCGGGCCCGGGCAGCACGATCCCCGTCGAGCACAGCGAGGAGTGGGTCCGAGAAAAAGTGATCGGCCGAATCCCGGGGTCGCAATGAGGGCGAGCGACTATCTCGTAAGGAGGGCGGCCTGAACGCTGTGCTGACCTGCATAAATGCAGTTAGAAGACGAGCGAAAGAGACCTACTTATCTGCTGTGAGATTGGAGCTGAAGCGACCGGCTTCGCTGCCGCCAGCGGCCCCGCCTGTAGCCGTATTGCCGTACTGCCACGGCGGGTCGGCGACGATGCATGGATAGGAACCAGTGACCGGTGTGACGGCTGTGACCGCTCGAGGAACAGAAGACGGAGCCGGGAGGGCCTGCTGGACGAGCTTCTTGAAGTTGGGTCGGGCTCGCTACCTGAAACCTGGGTTTCAAGTAGCCGTCTCACGGCCCCCTCGTCCTCGGCCGAGCGCGCTCTCAGCCTGAGGCTAGGGGATCGAGCGGTAGAGCCGCAGGAAGGAGCGGCGGAACCCGCGTGCCGGCCAGAAGCGCGACGCGAGGAGGTTCGTCTCTCGCCAGTCGGTGACGATCGACGCGTACCCCTGCTCGTGCGCCCATGCAAACGCCGCTCCCGTCAGTGCGAGGCCGGTGCCTGAGCCTCGGACGGCGGGCAGGCTCGCCGCCCAGCCAACGTACGCCGCGTCATCGGGTTGTGAAAGACCGCGGTGCATTGAGGCCTTCCCCACGGGAACGAGCTCGAAGCCCGCGATAACGCGCCCATCCCTTTCATACACGAGCTCGCCAACCTCGTCGTTTGCGATGTCGGCGGCGACCATCGCGCTCAGCTCGTCCGCGTCCTCGTCCCAGCCGATTCCGCTGAAGACGGGAGCGAGTGCATGGTGATCGGAGACCAGCGGCGCAAGTTCGATCAGCGCCTCGATGTCGCCGGGCTCTGCGCGCCGGGTGCCCGGCGGCCACACCCGCGCATCCACCTCCTTGATCCCGTGTGCTTGCTGCGCGCCGAAGCTTAGCCGGAACCACTCTCTGACGTGGTCGTCAAGTCCCGGTACCAGGGCGTAGTGGCGCGTGCGGCCTTCGTCGACCCACCGCTGCGACGAGAATGCGTAGAGATCGCGGACGAGCTGGGGCTCGACCACTGCGTACCCGGCCGCCTCGACCCAGACGTTCGCCCCCCACGTCTGTTCGTCCTTCCGCGTCCCGACGAGGAACCCGACGACCTGCCCCTCGCGGAGCGCGACCGCACCCGACGCGTGTTCCTCCGCCCACAGCGACGCCACCTCCCCGCGAGTCGCCTCGGGGCTGCCGCCGGGACTGTGGATGATGACGTCGAGCTCGGGTCCTGGGAGACCCTTGAGGACCTCCATCATCCCCTGCATGTCCTCTAGGGTGATGGAGACGACCTCGCCGCTGGTCGAGAACCAGTCGGTGTAGTAGATAATCGTGCTGCGCCCCGTCAGGGCGTGGAGCTGGGTGAGGTACTTCCGGCGCACGACATCGAAATCCGGTTGGCCGTTGGGCGAAAAACGACGAACGCGAACGGCTGAGATAATGAGCAGATGCGCGTACTGGTCAAACGGTCTGGCGAGACGAGGTTCGCCGCACCAGAAATCTCCTCATACGGCGACGAAGCGCAGCTTCAGGGCCTGATTAAGGAAACCCCCGATCTTCTGCCCGGTGTCGACGGGGGCCCTCCGGTCGTGGTCATGCGCGAGTTCCCGTTGTCAATTGGGCGCGTCGACGTGGTCGTCGTCGATCTGGAAGGCGGGATATCCCTGTGCGAGTGCAAGCTGCGGACTAATCCTCAGGCCCGCCGGGAGGTAATCGGCCAACTCGTTTCCTATGCCGGTGCCCTCTCAAAGATGCGGTACGAGGACTTCGCGCAACGAGCATCGGACAGGCTCCGCGGGTCCCTGTCGGACGCCTTGGCTGCGGTCGCCGAGGGCGAGTTCGATTCCGATGCTTTTCGCTCCGCTCTAGCCTCGAACCTTGCCGCCGGCCGCTTTCGCCTCGTGATCGTCATCGACGAGATCTCAGACGAGCTGCGTGATGCGGTTCTCTACCTCAATGATCAGACCGAAACCGAGTTCTTTGCACTTGAGCTCAGTTACCTCAGGGATGACGGGCTGGAGATCCTCGTTTCAGCGGTTTACGGCCAGGAGGCGGTGGAGCGCAAAACCAGGCTGCGGCGGCCGAGGGTCGAGGGAGCGGACACGGTCATCGTCGCGGCTGGTCAAGCCTACGACGAGTACACCCGGCGCAACGCTTACATTTGCCAGCCGACGTCGACACCCCAGCCAGAGAAGACCCGGACCTTTCGACAGGACCTGCGACGGCTTGGCTTCTACCGCAAGAAGCAGATCGAACCGAAGATTCCGAAGATCGTCAAGCGCTACGACTCTGTGCCGTTCACTGCTGAGGAGGCGGCGAAGCGCAGCGCTGAGGACGACCCGGACGATTCGCGCTTGGGGAGGATCATCTCCGATGATCTCGCCGATCCCAACACGCGCCGAACGAGGGGCTCCTACTACCAGGTCTTTCTGCTCACAGCTCCGGGTGACCCGGCGACGTTGAGCCTTGACCAGCCGATTTCCCACCAGGCTCCATTTGCTTGGACGCAGCATCAGCGATACACGCTTGAAGCCGCGCTTGAGACGCAGCCGGCATCTACTGAGGCTCTCGCCGCCGCCGAGACCACCGCTGGAGGGTCCTAGAGGGACGGCTGCGGTGGTGGTAGACGGGCTACCAGGTTCTCGGCTCGCAGCACCCGCAGGGTGGTAGAGGGCGAGCAATAGACCGGTCCTGGCGGGACAGCGAGTGGGTCAGCTTGCGGTGGCGCAGATGGGCGAGCTTCTAGTTCTTGGCCGTCGTGACGATCCCGGCTCGCTCGACCGTAGTGATCGCGTGCGGGCA
>JBBSGA010000558.1:0-3010 GCA_038254585.1 Chloroflexales bacterium
CCCAGCTCGGCCGCGGGCGAACCGGCGACAACGCCCAGGATGTGCAACTCAGGCGCATAGGTGGGCGCCATCTGACCGGCGAAGGCAGCGGCCTGCCCGCCCTGCGAGTGCCCCCAGATGAAGGTCGTCTCGGAGAGCGATAGCCCAGACAGCCGCCGGATCATGCGTGCGGCGTCAAGCACGTTGCGACCTGCGTCTTCGCCGACCAGATACGGACTGACGCCGGGCGTGCCCAGACCCGAGTAGTCTGTTACCGCCACCGCGTAGCCGGCATCGGTAAAGAAGGACACCATCTGGTCATAAAACGACGCTTGAGTCAGCCGATTCTCGAACGGTTCCAGCGAAGGGGCACAGACACGCGCATTGCCGACCGTGCCATGCGCGAGCGTGACGACGGGGAAGCCGCCTGCCGGCGCGGGGCGGTTCGGGATGACAACCAGTGCGGAAACCGCGAGATCCCGGTTCTGATAGTTGGTGGAGTGGTAGAGCACCCGCAGGGCGGTAACACCGGCAGGTGCGTTGTCGACGGGCTCGCTGCGGATCACGTCGCCGGGGCGGCCGGCGGCGAGCGGTGTGGGCGGGTCATAGAACGGGAACAGGGCTTCTTCCTGCGATCGCTGATGGCGCAGGCGCAGGGCAACCACCGCTACCAACACGGCGATGGTCGCCACGAGAACGCCGAGGACGATCGCAAGGATGAGCAGAACTCGACGCACACGCAGCCATCATGCGACGCAGCGAAGGCCGCGCTGACGGTCGCTCGGATAACCTTAGCGCACAACAGCCACGTGATGACAGGTCTCAGCGCCAGCACACCCCTTCAACTGACGAGGCTTCCTCACCTGCTTCAGTAACGGCTGGATGGTCGAGTCGATCGCTGCCACACGCTTTGACATCGTCGGCGGTCTGGACGGTGCCGCGGCGTGGCTAGCCTGCATCGGCAGCGCCAAGCAGCAACTGCTTGCACCAGATGTCCCAGAGTCCATCGACGCTACGGGCTGCTGAGACTTTCAGCGTGTTGAAAAAGTCCCACACACCAAGAATTGGACCATGACGACCGTCCAACAGACATGCTATTGGGCGCCACTCCCCGTTAGCCAGGCGTGGCTGGTGGCGGCCGCACCGTCGA
Organism: Chloroflexales bacterium; assembly: GCA_038254585.1. GTDB lineage: Bacteria > Chloroflexota > Chloroflexia > Chloroflexales > Kallotenuaceae > JBBSGA01. The sequence goes on from JBBSGA010000558.1 coordinate 1,130, forward strand.
ATCGGTCTATAACGCCCTAATTTGGCCTTTTTCAACGGGCTGCTTTGGTTTTGAGACGGGTTCTGTGACTCGCGCGTGCGCGTGGTGCGAGATGCTTCTCGCGCTACCGCCGGGTTGCCCCAACGCGGGTCGTATTTGAACGTGTCTGTCCTCCGTGTCGTCGGCTCACCAACGGCGTGAGCAGCGCTGATCTGCGCCTGCTCTTCCCAACCGGTGACCAAACTCGTACGCTCGCCGCAAACGCAACGACCGCATCACCTCGTCACGCGTTGCGTGTTGAGGACGCTGCCTCGCCGTGCTGGAACCGCCCGATCTCCCTGCTGACCAGATCATCGCGGCCGTGCGACGGCACTACGGCCTCCCATTGGTCACGCTGACCTTCCTCCCGCTGGGGCAGGACGTGCAGGCCTGGGCCTACCGCGCCACCACAGCGGAGGGCAGGACGCTCTTCCTCAAGCTCCGCCGTGGTGCCGTGAACCCGACGGCGCTTCGTGTGCCGCGCGCCCTCGCTGACCACGGGGCGACGCACGTTGTGGCGCCGCTGCCGACACGCGCTCAGCGGCTGTGGGGTGACGTCGCGGGGTTCACCTTCATGCTCTTCCCGTTCATCGACGGCGCCACCGGCATGGCGCACGGTATGGAGAAGCGCCATTGGATCGCGTTCGGTGCGGCACTCAAAGAGATTCACGCCATGCCCCTTGCGCCGGACCCTGTGCGGGACGTGTCCCGCGACGCGTTCACCCTCACGCAGCTCTTTCAACGCCTACGCCAGGCGCCGTGGACCGAGGTCGTCACCGCGCTGGAGTCCCACAGCGCACGGCAGGCATTCGCCGACCCCGGTGCACGTGAGCTGGCGGCATGGTGGCAGGACAAGCGCGTGGAGATCCAGGCGCTCGTCGACCGTTTCGTGGCCCTGGGTGAAGATCTGCGCGCGATGCTTCCTCCACTGGTGCTCTGCCACGCCGATGTCCATCCGAATAACGTGCTCATCGACACGGATGACCACCTCTGGATAGTGGATTGGGACGAGGTGCTGTATGCGCCCAAAGAGTGCGACCTCATGATGGGTGTGGGCGGCCTGGGGAACTACCCTGCCGGTCCAGGCGAAACCGCCTGGTTCCTCCACGGCTACGGCAGCACGGCCATCGACCCGGTTGCGCTCGCCTACTATCGTCACGCCCGCGCCCTCGGTGATATCGGCGCGAACGCGGAGGAGGTGCTGCGGCCCACCGCCAGCGCGGCAGCCAGGCGCACGGCAATGCAGCGGCTGCGGCTGTTGTTTGCGCCCGGCTACATTGTCTCCCTGGCGCGGCAGGGGGAGCGCAGTTGATCATACCCCCGGTGTTATGGCCGTCTGCCGAAGTGCCGGTACACTTCTGAGGATGAACGTCTGGGAGGCATGAGGGGAATGAATGCGTCGGACGCGGGCACGGTACAGCTCGGCGAACTCACCGTGCCGCGCTTGGGCTATGGTGCCATGCGCCTGCCTGGCCCCGGCGTTTGGGGCCCGCCTGCCGATCGCAACGAGGCACTCGGCGTTTTGCGGCGCGCGGTCTCGCTCGGAGTGCGGGTGATCGACACCGCCTGGTACTACGGCCTGGACATCGCCAACGAGCTGATAGCCGCCGCGCTGCGGCCCTATCCAGTGGACCTTGTGCTCGTCACGAAGCTGGGCGCAGCCAGACGCGAAGACGGCTCGTGGTACACCCAGGTGGATGAGCAGGGACTACGGCAGGGTTGTGAGCGCGACCTGAGGGTGCTCGGCCTGGATTCAATTCCGCTGACTCACCTGCGCTGGAATAACGCCGACAGCAGCTCCGGGGTGCCGTTTGAAGAAGCGCTCGGCACCATGCTCGACCTGAAGCGTGAAGGCAAGATCCA
>JBBSGA010000559.1:0-3006 GCA_038254585.1 Chloroflexales bacterium
CAAGCCCGGCCTACGCCTAAACGCCGGGCTGGGACACATCGGCGGCTCGGCACCCCGTTCGCCGCCTTGAATTGTGCTGGGAAGGGGGAGCCGGCCGGCCTCTGTTACCGAGTAGAGCCACGATGCTGGCTCCTTGACCGGGCTCAGCGATGCTACTACACTGCCGAACTTGACCCGGAACGTATGCGCGCTAACCTTGACGGTGGTGAAACGGGGCGCGTAAGAGCGGCGAAACCGTTCAGGATGACAAGGAGAACGAGCGATGACCAAAGTGGAAATCTCAGCCGGCTCGGATCCGGAAGCACGCATCGAGGCGCTACTCCAGGCGATGACCCTCGAAGAGAAAGTGTCGCTGCTGGCTGGAACGGACATGTGGTCGACCGCAGCTGTCGAACGGCTCGGCATTCCGGCCATCAAAGTGTCTGATGGACCCAACGGTGCGCGAGGTGCCGGCGGATTCGGTGGCAGCACGACCTCGGCCTGCTTTCCCGTGGGCATTGCCCTCGCTGCGACCTGGAACACCGCTTTGATCGAGCAGATCGGCCAGGCGCTGGCCGAGGAAACCAAGACCAAGGGCGCACACGTGCTGCTGGGCCCTACCGTCAACATCCATCGCTCGCCGCTCAATGGCCGTAATTTCGAGTGTTTCTCCGAAGACCCCTACCTCGCGGCGCGCATGGCCGTCGCCTATATCACCGGCCTTCAGCGCGGGGACGTCGGCGCGACGGTCAAGCATTTCGTCTGCAATGACTCCGAGTTCGAGCGCAACACGATCAACTCGGAGGTCGGCGAGCGCGCGCTGCGCGAAATCTATCTGCCGCCCTTCAAGGCCGCCGTTCAGGAGGCCCACACTTGGGCGGTCATGTCGTCCTACAACAAGGTCAACGGCGTCTATGCAGATGAAAATCGCACGACCCTGACAGACATCCTCAAGCGTGAGTGGGGCTTCGACGGCATGGTCATGTCCGACTGGTTCGGCACGAAAAGCACGGTCGACGCGGCCAACAACGGCCTCGATCTGGAAATGCCCGGCCCGCCCCGCTGGCGCGGCGAGCGCTTGCTCGCGGCGGTCGAAGCAGGCGAGGTCGACGCGGCAGCCATCGACGAATCAGCCCGCCGCGTGCTGCGCACCATCACGCGCGCGGGCGCCTTCGCGCATCCTGGCATCGCGCCCGAGCAAGCGATCGATCGCTCCGAACACCGCGCCGTGATTCGTGCCGCGGCAGCCGAGAGCATGGTCCTGCTCAAGAACACGGGTGACATTCTGCCTTTGGACGTGGACAAGCTGACCTCGATCGCGATCATCGGTCCCAATGCGAAGACCGCACAGATCATGGGCGGCGGCAGTGCCCAGGTGAACGCGCATTACGCCATCACGCCCTATGACGGCATCGTCACCGCCGTGGGCGACCGGGTTCAGCCGGGCTACGAGATCGGCTGCACCAATCATAAGCTCCTGCCGCGGCTCGACGCCCGCCTGGTCACGCCGGGCGGCGGCGACGCGAAGCAGGGCTTCACCATCATCTACTACAACAGCCCCGACCTCTCCGGCGAACCGGTGTACGAGGCGGTGACAGCTAGCTCAGAGCGGCTGTGGTTCGGCGACATTGCGCCGGGGGTGGATCCGCGGCATTTTTCGGCGCGGCTCACGGGCACCTTCACGCCGGAGGAGAGCGGCGCGCATACCTTCGCTCTATCCAGCGCCGGGAAGAGCCGCTTCTCTGTCGATGGGCGGCAGATCATCGACAACTGGACCCAGCAAAGCGGGGGCGGCGTGCTTTTCGCCACCGGTGGCGCGGAGCCCACCGCGCGCGTCGAGCTCGAGGCCGGGCAGCGCTACGTGCTCCAGGTCGACTACAGCTCCGAGGGCGCAGGGATGCTGTCGAACGTGCGATTGGGCCATCTCCCTCCGATGGCCGCAGACTCGCTTGCGCGGGCGGCAGCGCTGGCGGCCCGGTCGGACGTTGCGTTGCTCTTCGTCGGGCTGAACGCCGACTGGGAAAGCGAGGGCTTCGACCGTCCCGACATGGAGCTTGCCGGCGATCAGGTCGCGCTTATCGAGCAGGTGGCGGCCGCCAACCCGCACACCGTCGTCATGCTCCAGACCGGCTCGCCCGTCTCCATGCCCTGGCTCGATCGCGTAGCGGGCGTGCTGCAGGCCTGGTATCCCGGCCAGGAGTGCGGCAACGCGATGGCCGATCTGCTCTTCGGCGCCGTCACGCCGTCCGGCAAGCTGCCGCAGACCTTTCCCGAGCGGCTGGAAGATAACCCGGCGTTCATCAACTACCCCGGCGAGAATGGGCACGTGCACTATGGTGAAGGCATCTTCGTAGGCTATCGCTACTACGAGAAGAAGAAGGTCGCGCCGCTGTTCGCGTTCGGCTTCGGCCTCTCGTATACCAGCTTCGCCTACGCCAACCCGCGGCTCAGCGCGGATGCCATCGCGCCCGACGATCGCCTGACCGTCAGCGTGGACGTGACCAACACCGGCCGGCGGGCGGGCCAGGAGGTCGTGCAGTTGTATGTGCGTGACGTGGAGTCCAGCCTCTCGCGCCCGGCGAAGGAGCTCAAGGGTTTTGCGAAGGTCGCGCTCGATCCGGGCGAGACGAAGACGGTAACGCTGACCCTCGACCGCGAAGCGCTGGCATACTGGGACGACGCGCGCCAGGCATGGGTGGCGGAGGCGGGCGAGTTTGAGGCGCTGGTCGGCAGCTCGTCACAGGATCTTGGGGGGCCGGCCACGTTCCGATTGACCAAGACGGCCGTCTTCGGCGGCCCGGAGAAGCAGCGGGTCGCACTGAAGGTCTCCAGCCCGCTCAAAGCGTTGATGGGCGACGAGGATGCGCGCGCCATACTGGACAAGCACTTGCCCACGTTCTCGGGCGCGGCCCAGATGGGCATGGCGATGGGCCTCTCGCTGGAAGACATGGCCGCGTTCGATCCTGAGCAGATCTCACGGGAGATCCTGGAAGCCATTGACAGATCATTATCTGAACGTCTATAGCA
>JBBSGA010000560.1:0-3002 GCA_038254585.1 Chloroflexales bacterium
AGGTTCGGCTCGTTCCACACTTCGAAGTACCACTTCTGCACCTCCTCGGCGCCGTAGCGTGCGTGCCAGTGGGACACTAGCGCTGCGATCAGGTCGTTCCATGCCGCATAGTCGGCAGGCGGCGTCACGTTGGCGCGGTAGTGAAAGACAGTCTGATCGCCGCTGGCGAGCGCGCCGGGCATGAAGCCCAGCTCGACGAACGGGCGCAAGCCGATCTCGAGCAAGGCATCGCACACGCCGTCGACCAGCCGCCAGTTGTAGTGGGGCTGACCATGGCGGTCGCGGCGGACGACCTGGAGCTGGTCGCACAGGATGCCGTGACAGCGGAGATACCGAAAACCGCACTCGGCGACCGCCTGCCGGAGCTGCTTCTGGAGGTCAGCCCGCAGGAGCGACCAGGCATCCCCGTTGCCCACCGCGCACTCCCAGCTGCGGGTGAGGGGTCGGCCGACTGCCGCGGCGTCAAGAATAAATCGGCGCACGTGCCTCAGTCCTCCCGATCGGCCAGCATCGTTGGCGCTGGCCGCAGGCTCGCGTGGCGTCGCTGGAGCAAGAGCTGGTTGCGGGCGTGTGCTCCGGAACGAATGCTTTCGCCGCCCAGGCCGTGCTCCGCCTTGCGGTACAACGCCACCACCTCGTCCAGGAAGCCGGGCGGACCATAGCGGCCCAGCGATCGGAGCCACAGATCGTAGTCTTCACAGCAGCTCAAGGAGGCGTCCCATCCCCCGAGCGCAACCAGCGCCTCCCGGCGGTACATGGCGGTGCTGGCATTCGGGATCATCGAACTGGTCAAGAACAGCTCGGCGCAGCGGTCCGGGTCACGACAGGCGAAGTTGACCACATCCTCGCCGATCAGATAGCGGCCCTGGGCGTCGATCTTCAGCGCGTTGGCGTGGACGGCCCACTCGGCCGGGTGTTGGAGCAGGTAGTCGTAGCGGTGCTGCAGGCCTTCGACCGTGACCAGGTCATCGTCGTCGAGATCAACTACAAACCGTCCGCGGGCGAGCACCAGCGCAGTGTTGCGAGCGGCTGGCACCCCAAGCTGGTGGCTATGAGCTTGCCAGCGAAGGTGCGCGCAAGCACCTCGCGAGACTCGCCGGCGTTCTCTACCTGCTCGTCGGCATCTTCGGCGGCTTTGCTGAAGGCTATGTGGAACCTAAGATATACGTCGCTGGCAACGCGGCGGCCACGGCTGGGAACGTTGTCGCGAACCCCGGACTTGTCCGCCTGGGCGTCGTCTCTGACCTGCTGGATCAGACATTCTTTGTCTTTCTCGCCCTCACCCGGTACGTGCTGCTCAAGCACGTGCACCAGAGCGTGGCCAGCGCAATGCTCGTCCTCGTCGCACTCGCGGCTGGCATCACGTGCCTCAATACGGTCTTCTTGTTTGAAGCCTTGCGGGTCGCAACCGGCGCAGTCGACCTGTCCGCGCTTGGTGTCGCCGGTTCCAATGCCATGGTGCTGCTCTTGCTCGACGCCCAGCATTACGGGATCCTGGTCGCGCAGATCTTCTTCGGCCAGTGGCTAGTGCCACTGGGCTATCTGGCGTACAGGTCAGGGATGTTCCCGAAAGCGCTGGGCATCGTACTCATCGCGGGCGGCGTCTGCTACCTCGTGGACCTGCTTGCGGCGTTCCTGGTCCCCGATCTCGGCGGCGTACAACAGATGCACGCTTTCGTCGTCGTCCCGACGACGGCCATCGCGGAAATCTCGATAGTTATCTACCTGCTGGCGGTTGGGGTAAAGACCGCCAAGCCCGACAACCGCGTCTTGGCCGCGGCGTGATCCGAAGGAGAGACATGTGAAGGCAGCGATTGACCACGAAGCAACCAAGGCGGGGATGCCCCTGATGGCCGGCAAGACGGTCCTAGTCACGGGCGCGACCGGCGGGATCGGCAAGGCGACCGCGGTCGGGCTCGCCCGATTGGGTGCTCGGGTGGGCATCACCGGCCGCGACGTCGCTCGCGCGGAGGCGGCCGCAACCGACATCCGCGCGGCCTCAAACAACTTGGCGGTCGACACGTTCGCCGCTGACCTGTCGTCGCAAGCCGACGTACGGCGCCTGGCGCGCGAAGTGCTCGACGTGTACCCGCGTTTGGATGTGCTGGTCAACAACGTGGGCGGGTTCTGGGCGCATCGGCACGTCACCGCCGACGGCCTGGAGCACACGTTCGCGCTCGATCACCTCGCGCCTTTTCTGCTCACCAACCTGCTGTTGGATCGGCTCAAGGCCAGCGCACCGGCAAGGGTCGTCACCGTGGCCTCCGGCGCGCATACGCTCGGCCGCCTGGACTTCGACGACCTGCAAGGTGAGCAGAAGTACTCGGGACAACGTGCCTACAACGCCTCCAAGTTGGCCAACGTGATGTTCACGTACGAACTGGCGCGACGCCTGCAGGGCAGTGGGGTCACGGCCACTGTGCTGCACCCCGGCGTGGTGCGCACCGCGTTCGGGGCCGAGGACCAGTCGACGTTCTTCAGGATCATGCTTCCGCTGATGCGGCCGTTCATGAAGACCACCGCCCAGGGAGCCGCGACGTCGATCTACCTCGCGTCTTCGCCGAAAGAGGAGGGGGTCAGCGGCATCTACTACTCAAATAGCAAGCCCAAAAAATCCAGTAAGTACTCATACGACAGTGCCGCGGCCCGCCGCCTGTGGCAGGTAAGCACCGATCTCGTCGGCCTCACCAGCGGCGGGCTCGGCCCTGAGACGCAGGGCACAGGAATGGTAGGTCGCAATGAACGAAGTTGACGGATTTCTGACGGTCACGGCGTGCGGACACCGAGTTGGTCATCACCAGCGCGTACAGGAACTCGTTCCAGGCATTCCTGAATGAAAACAGGCCAACCACCACGATGGCCGGGTCGACAACGGCAGGACGATGCGCCAGAGTACGCCCAGTCGATTGCAGCCATCGATCAGCGCCGCTTCCTCCAACTCGACCGGAATGCTCTTGAAGTAACTCATCAACAGCCAGGTGCAAAACGGCAGCGTGATCGTC
>JBBSGA010000561.1:0-2994 GCA_038254585.1 Chloroflexales bacterium
CATCCGAGTTTGGGCGCGGGCTAGCCCTACGACTGCTTAGCTTCCCGGCCAACTGGCTGGCGGTCGGCGGCCTCTTCCTTTGGCTGCTGCGTGGGACGTGGCGCCAGCGGTTCCTGCTCGTCGTGGCGATACTTTACGTAAGTGCGCTTGCAGTCGGCTTCCTGCTGCCGCGCTTCGTCGTGGCGCTCGTGCCGCTCTGGAGCGTCGCGGCGGCCGCGGCGGCGCTGTTCGTCTGGTCGGATCTTATCGCACCGGGCGGAGAGGGCGCGCGGATGCGGCAGGCGGCCGCCGGTGGAGGCTTGCTGGTCCTGCTGCTCTTGAGCGGGTCCGCGCAAGCAGGTGTTGCCTCGGTGCTTCGCGCCCAGGACCCCGATGCGGCCGCGGCGGCGGCCCTGGTCGGACGCGCGCTTGCCCCTCACGATCGCTTCAGCGCTCGCCTGCCGGCAGGCGATCCTCTCGCCAAATATTCGGCCGTAGCACACCTCGTCGTGCAGGCAAACGATCCCACCGCGCGCTATCTCCTGGCCACGGGAGCGCAGCCGGCAGGGGCGAGGCCGGTCGGCCAGGCCGGCAGATACCGGCTCTACAGGTTACTTCGGTGAAACGTCGCAAGCAGCTTACCCTGATCCTTCTGATCCTCGTCGCACTGGCCCTACGCATCTGGTACCTGCGCATCAACCCGCTCTTGCCACAGTTCTCGAATGCGGACGATGGAGATTACTACCGCCGTGCACTCCGGCTCGCCGTCACGGGACACTATGTAGACGATGCATGGCTGATCCGTCCGCCATTTCACGTTCTGATCTTCGCCGGTTGGATCAGACTTGCGCTTGCCGCCGGCCGGTCGCCCGACGTCGGCGTCCGCCTTATTCAGGCGTTCCAAGCCGGCCTTGGCGTGCTCATGGTCCCGCTGTGCTATGTGCTCGCGGGCCGTCTCTTCAACCGGCGAGCAGGCCTGCTCTTCGCGGCGCTCTGGGCGATCTGGTTTCCTTTCGTGGAGCTTCCGGCGACGCTCTTCTCGGAGCCAATCTATCTCTTCCTCTTTACCCTGCATATTTGGCTGCTGCTGCGCTTCGACGACCTCGGACGCAGACGCGACCTCGTGCTGGCGGGCTTGGTGCTCGGCATGGCGGCGCTCACGCGCTCTCCCGCGCTCTATGCGCTCGCCTTCGCCGCGCCCTGGCTCTTCTGGCGTGCCCTCCGCAGCGGCGCGACGGGTCGATCCGCCTGGAGCTGGGGAGCGATTGTCCCTGCGCTCCGCGCGGCAGCACGACCCTATGTCCCGCTCGTCGTCGCGACGCTGCTGGTCGTCTTGCCCTGGACGGCCCGAAACTGGGTCGTCTACCACAGGATTATTCCCATTGATACGCTCGGCCCGATCAACCTCTGGCTCGATCTCGGCGGTCCTGGAGAGCGCGACGCCAAGATTCGAGCTCTGCAGGCTGTGCCGCAGGCGGACCGTCAGGGACTTGCAACGCAGAAGGTAGAGGCAATCCTTGCTCAGGATCCACTGCGGCCGGTGCGAGGCATGTGGCCAACTTTCCAGCACATCTGGAAGGCACAGTTCGTAGAGGACTATTTCGTCAAGCGCAGCTTCTTCACCCGACCGCTGCGTGGGGCGGCTCCTCTTGGGCTACCCGGCGACCTGATCTGGCTGGTCTTCACGTTTGCAGGATTCCTGGGGATACTCAGCCCGGCGACGGATCGCCCGTTCAAGGTCGTCACGGGTCTCTGGCTGCTCTACTCGATTGTGACGGTGCTGGTCTTTCACGTCGAGCCGCGATATCTGCTCCCGATCTGGCTCCTGCTCGGGCTCTACGGCGCTGGCGCACTCGCATGCCTGCCCGGCTTCCTGGTTGCCTTCCGCAGACGTGCTGTTCGTGGACTTGTCACCGCGGCCGCCTTGTTCCTCGTGGCCGCGCTCTTCGTAACGTACCGCGACTATCCGGTCATCGTGGCACGGGGTATTCGGCGGGAGGGGGAGATGTGGCGCGGCGACGCCGCGTACAGCCGTGGTGACTATCAAACGGCGGCTGCCGCATTCCAGGCCGCGATCAGGGTTGATCCAGACTTTGTCGACGCGCACGAATCGCTGGCGTTGGCGCTCAGCGCAGAGGGGCGAGCCGCCGAGGGGCTGTCGGTCGTCCGGCCCGGGGACTCGCGCCGCAGCGCCCTCGTAGCCGGGGTGCTGCGGCGGGCGACGGGTGACCTATCAGGCGCACGGCAACTGCTGAAACCTGCCGAGGACCGATCCGGGGAAGATGCGCAGCACTGGAGCCAGGTGATGCTGCGGCCGGAAGCTCGAACGTCATTGGTGCTTGGCGACGATGCGCTGGATCTCGGCTACATTAGCGGCTTTGGCGGCAGCGAGCAGGCTGGGGATCGTACAATGCGCTGGCTGCTTGGAGAAGGAAGTGTGATTCTTCCGCTGCCGAAGGCACTTGGCGTCGGAAGCTCTCTCCTACTCGACCTCGCAGGCCCACTGCCCTTGCGCGGACCGCTGGAGGTGACGATCAACGGCCGGTGGCACGCGAGCCTTACCGTTGCGACCGGCTGGCGTCGCTACCACCTGGCGTTGCCGGACGGCCTCGCGGGCGCGAAGCGGCTCCGGCTGGATCTGCGTGCTCCGACCTACATGCCGGCGCTCGACAATCCTCGGAGCGACGATGCGCGTCCGCTGAGCGTCATGCTTCACCGCGTCGGGGTGGAGTAGGCTTGCTCTCGAAGCTCAAGCAGATATGAAGAAGGGCCGAGCCGGTGATGCCGGCTCGGCCCTTAGGTCCCCATGACCGATAGTTACTTGATGTCCGCCGTGGCGCCCGCATCGACCAGCTTGGTCCGCGCAGCCTCGGCCTCTTCCTTGGAGACGCCTTCTTTGACTGGCTTCGGCGCCGCCTCGACCAGATCCTTGGCCTCCTTGAGGCCGAGGCTGGTCAGCTCGCGTACTGCCTTGATGACGTTGATCTTGTTCGCGCCGATCGCCGTAAGGATCAC
>JBBSGA010000562.1:0-2972 GCA_038254585.1 Chloroflexales bacterium
AACGGGGGTTGCACGCGCAGATCGTCCCGATGGTCAGCCAGAGTCCGGGCTTCGTCGCCGGGTAGTGGATGGCAGACCGCTCCGCCAGCAAGACCTACACGACGATCGTGTTCGAGGACGAGGCGGCGGCGCGGCGCTTCGAATCGTTCGTTGCGGGAAATCCGGCAAATCGGGAGCAGGTCGGCGTGACGATGGAGTCGCTCACCACGGTCGAGGTGATCGCCGAGGCGCATCGCTGACCCCGGATGAGACCAACGCGTTGGCCAGAAGCGTATGAGACGGGAGGAAGTATGCCATGCCAGCATGCGACCGCGAAGCCGTGACCGGCACGGCCGGCCGGATAATCCACGACCCGACCACCGGCGAAACGATCATGTTTATCGAGACCTCAGCAGAATCCGGTGGAGCGCGCGTGGTCATGCGGCTAGGGCTCGCGCCGGGGACGGTCGTGCCACCGCACGCCCACCCGATCGAGGAGATCTTTGAATGCGTGGAAGGTCAGCTGGCGTTCCAACTCGACGACCGGACGATCCATCTGCGCCCAGGCGGTACAATCACTGCCCGTAGCGGTCAACTCCATGGCTTCTGTAACGTGTCCGACGATCCGGCAGCTCTCCGAATTGTCGCGACCCCAGGCACCGAAGCGGAATACGGCCTACGAGTCAAGTTCCTCCTATCGCGCGACGGATATCTCCCGCACGGCGCGGGGCCACCCAAGCACCTGCTGCTCGCGGCCGTAGTCCTCCACCGAGGAGGGCTCTATTTTCCTCCGCTCCCCAGATGGCTCTTCCGACTACTGATTGAGTCCTTGGCGGCGCTCGGTCGTTGGCGGGGGCGCGAGACGTTCCTCCTCAGCCACTACCCCGAGTACCGCCGCTACCTGGAATCGCTGGGGCGCGGCGCGCGACGAACCGAGCACGGAGGAGACAACGCGCCATGTCACCAGACGAACTGAAGATGCATGCCCGCCGCGTGCCCGAGGAACTGCTCACCCAGGGCGACCTCGCCGTCGCCGATGAGGTCTTCGCCACCGGCATCGGGGATATACGGAGATGGGTAACGGCGCTGCGGCACGCTTTCCCGGACCTGTGCGCCATCCTCGAGGAGGAGGTCGCCGAGGGTGACACGGTGGCGCAGCGCCTCACGTACAGCGGGACGCACGCCGGCACGTTCCTCGGTATCCCCCCCACCGGGAATCGCGCCACCTGGCAGGCGATGGAGATCCGCCGCCTGGGCCCCGACGGCAAGTTCTCCGCACAGTGGATAGTGGCCGACCTGCTGGGCGTGCTGCAACAGCTCGGCGCCCTGCCGTCCACCATCGACACGGGATCGGACACGGCAGACACCACAACATGTGATCGATGATCGGCGAAAACCGGAGGTGTACCGCGGCAACACTGGGCGCATCCGCCCCGCTCACCCGGCCCGTCCCTGTCGTGGCCGCCGTCATCTCGAGTATCCTCGTCATCTTGGCGAACTTCGCCGGCTTCGCCCTGCCGACGGGCGGTGCGGAGGTGCCGCTGGTCGTCATTCTCGGCAGTGTCATCCCGGGCGTGGCCGGAATCCCCGCAGTGATCGGCCTCTGGCTGCTGCGCCGGTGGGGATGTATTCTCACCGTCGTCGTGTTGGTGCTGAACCTGCTCACGGCGGCGCCGGGGCCATGGTTGGGGCCGACTGCGGCAATGAAGATCTTCTCGGTAGCGCTAGCACCGGCGAGCATCGCGGTCCTGGTGCTGGTGACGCGGCCCGATGCACGCCGCGCCTATCGGTAGCTCCGGGACCAGAAAGAGGCCACTCCCTTACGGCAGCGGTCTCTGTGCTATCACGAGCGAGGCGCCAGCGGAGACACCGTTCTCCGAGTGTTCCATAAACGAGGGTTTGTGGTACTGCCGGCGGAGGGGGCATCCCACCGCCGGTTTCGCCTTATGACCGTGTCACGAAAGCCGTTTCACTATCAACGTCCCGCCCCTTGCCTTTCTCGCTGGTTTTTGAAACAATCATGATATGACCACGACGATTGGCTATGCCCGCGTCTCCACCTTCGAGCAGATCCTCGATTTGCAGCAGGACGCCCTCACCGCGGCGGGATGCAAGAAGATCTTCACCGACACCGCCAGCGGCGGCCGCAGCGACCGACCAGGCTTGCAGCAGGCGCTCGATTATGTGCGGGAGGGCGACGTCCTCGTCGTCTGGCGTCTTGACCGTTTGGGGCGTTCACTGAAGTATCTGATCGAGCTCATCACCACGCTCAACGAGCGGGGGATCGGCTTCAAGAGCCTGACGGAACAGATCGACACGACGACCAGCGGCGGCAAGCTGATCTTCCATGTGTTCGGGGCGTTGGCGGAGTTCGAGCGCGATGTGATCCGCGATCGGACGCAGGCGGGACTGATTGCGGCGCGGGCGCGTGGCCGGATGGGCGGCAGGCCGAAGAAGCTCGGCACCGGGGGCAAGATCGCGATGGCGCAGGCGTTATACGACGACAAGACGCACTCGGTCGCCGACATTTGCAAGACGCTCGGCATCTCGCGCACCACCCTCTACCGCTACATCCAGATCACGCAGCCAGCCGAGCCAACAACATAGGAGGAGGCACCGATGCTTGGGCCGCCGAAGGCGCGGGACCTTGACCGCCTCGTGCTGATGTCCGTGGAATCGTCCGTGCCGAAGGACCATTTCTATCGGCATCTGCACCGTGTGCTTGACCTCTCGTTTGTCCGTGACCTCGCCGCCGATTGCTACGCCAGCGGCGGTCGCCCGTCCATCGACCCGATCGTCTTCTTCAAACTCCACCTGCTGATGTTTTTCGAGGGCATTCGCTCCGAGCGCAAGCTGCTCGAGCAGGCGAGCTACAACCTGGCGATGCGGTGGTATGCGGGCTACAACATGGACGAACCGCTGCCCGATCACTCCTCTTTGAGCAAGATCCGTGCGCGTTTGGGGCTGCCGGTCTTTCGCCGCTTCTTCGAGGA
>JBBSGA010000563.1:0-2971 GCA_038254585.1 Chloroflexales bacterium
ATCCTTGCCGTGGAAGTCACCGACTTGGACTCGATTGGAGCGTTAACCCATCGCGGCTCGACCTGCTGCCTGCATGATCGCGGCACTCGCCGCCCTCTGGCTGGCAGCGTGTACGAAGTCGACCGCGCCGCCCGTCAGCGCAGGAACGACGGTGACGGTCATCCAGACTCGCCCACCTTCGGCCGGTGCCACCGCCCCCGTTTCAACCGGGCCCACAACAACCAAACAGGTCGGTAGTTGCCCGCTGTTGAGCACCGCCGAGGTCGCCTCCGACGTTGGGCAGAGACTGGCGAAAGTGACCGTGCAATCCTCGGGAGCCAAGATCGTCGGCTGCACCTGGTACCCGCTAACGCACGCCAACTCGCAGTGCGACGAGACGTGCCTGCGAGGCGAGCATCTCCCTCCGGGCACCCAGGCCGACGTCAAGATCAGCTCGTCGACGTACGCATCTGCCAGAGCGGCCCGCGACGCCTTCATCCGCCTCGCGGAGCGCGGCACCCATATCCAGCAGGTACAGGTTGCCGCGAAAAACACCGGCCTCTGTTTTCAAACGAACTTCTGGGCTCATGACGCGGGCAAGGACTGGACCTGCACCTTCGCTGTCGGAACCCGAGTCGTCCTGATCAACAGTGTGGTCACCGATCAAGCACTCAACCTGGTGCAGGTCGCGCAGGCGGTCGTCTCGCGCTTCTGAAGTAGGCGCCCGCGCCGACTCCGCAAGCGGACTCGACGCACTCATTTCGGCGCGTAGCGTGCTCGTTCGCGGGAACGCTCATAGCCGCGGGGCGTGCCGCTTCGTGGGCCCGCGTTGAACCAGGCTGCCGACAGGCCACCACCCTGCCGAGTCGAACCAGTCCCCCATTAAGGTTTGCAGGCGTGGAGGCTTAGTGCACGGAGGTCCCGGTTTTCGGGCCTTTTGGCCACGCACGTTTCGGGTGCCAAGGTCAAAGCCCGCCATCGCAGCTGTCTGTCTGGCTTGTAGGTTAACGGGTAGTAGCGAACGTGACATATACAACCGTGCGCAACGTTGCCCAGCTGCGCCGGCCGGATTCGGTCCGAGTCATCCGCTGTGCGTGACCTGACACCTGGCCTGCATCGTCGGTGCGCTCGCCCCCGGGGCCGCGAAACCGGTGGAGCCTTCCGCCGGTCAATTTGCACGGAGGGCGTCTGCGCTCAGGTTCGAGTGGACTTCGTCGAACCTGGTCCACCACTCGGGCCACGGCAGATCGAGGTCGGCGAATTCGGTTTCTTCGCCCGCGATCACGCAGAGGCCGTCGTGTGCTCGCTCGTCCCAGAAACACATGGCTTTGTTCTCGGCGAACTTGATGCGCCAATAGTCGCAGTGCGTGTCGTCGTTGAACCAGCTTGACATTGCCAACCGCGCGAGCGTGGCGATTGCGCGGCTGGAGTCCAGCAGGGGCACGGCGTCGGTGATCGTGAGGATCTTGACCTTTTGTGCGTTGCCTCTGCGGCTGCGCATGACCGGTACCGAATCCCAACGGCCCGCCATAGGCGACAAGCCCAGCGGTGCAAGTACGAAGGCGCGCAGCCACGAGTCGTCCAGCCGTGACGCGAGCAGCCACAGCTGCTCGGCAGTGGACTTCGCGTGTTTCGGCGCGGCGTTGAGGCACAGCTGGGCGTCTAGTGCGAACACCGGATCGGTCGCGAAGTGCTGCGCCTGTGCCCGTAGCGCCGGCCGACGCTCGGCGAAAACGTCCTCGTAATAGCTGTAGTTGAGGAGTGCCAGCAGGGCGTTTTCGCGCAGCTTGCCCTTGCCGACGACATCGTCGGCAAGCGTCCTCTCCTCTGGATCGAGGCTGGCGATAAGTCCGGCGCTCGTGTCGTCGCCCCACAGCCGTTTCCAGATCGCCAAGTGCGCGTCAGCTGCGACGAGCGGATCGACGCCGTCGCGTTCGAGGAGTCGACCGAGGACGTGGTGCACGATGACGGCGTTGTGCACCGTCACTGTCGGGCCGAGCTCGTTGACGAACTCGTCGTTGGCGATGGCGTTGCGGAACCGTTTGAAGAATCGCCCGAACGCCATGCGAGTGCGGGTGGACACGGAAAGACCCAGTGAGCTCGTCCTCGGACGGCCCGTCCTCCGCTTCGTGCTCTTCGGCAAGGTCAGGGTCGGCAGCGACCTCCCTGCTTTCGAAGCCGAGGTCGCTGTCGTCGGCTGGAACGTCCTCTGCCGGGTCAGGCAGTTTGCCCAGTTGCGCGGCGATGGACGCCAGGATGACTTCGATGTCGCTGCGGACAATGCCTGGTGCTGTCAGGTAGTGGTAGGCGCCGAAGCGGGCGGACCGTTTGAGCTTGCTCCAATCGATGTCTTTCCACGCCAGGTTTGGCCCGGTCTCGCCGTCGACCGGTGGCGCAGTGTCGGGGTGGGCGATTTTCCATGCCGTGACCGGGTCGAAGATCAGCGACTGTTCCAGCTGTGTCAGCAGTTCGTAGAGCTCCTTGTCCGCTTCGGGTAGCGCGCCGACTTTGTCGAGGAGCCGGTTGGCTGCGGCAGTCTTCAGCCGGCTGGCGATGTGTTCGAGCTGGTAGGGCCAGGAGGCGACAGTCGGGGCTTCGTCCCCATCGGCGCCAAGGTCGCCTACGCGGACACCGATCGGTCCTCCGGGCTTGACTGCGTTCTCCACTTGGTTCGGGTCGAGCGTGACCGTCAGCAGGGCGCCATTCCAGGCGGCGTTCTTGAACGTGAGCTCGCTGCCGTCGGCTGACAGGTGCAGCAGTGACGCGTCGAAGGTGGTCGTGAACGCGAGACGAAGCTGATGCCCGTGCAGTTGGCTCCAGAGCAGGCGGGGCCCGGCTGGTGATGGTTCGTTCGCTGCCTTGTCGATCTTTAGATCCCAGGCGGAGAGGTCATCGATCGGCGTGAGAGTCAGTGGCCGATAGAGCTCGTCACCGCCGCCACGCGGGCGGACTTGGATGATTCCGGTTTCGATGTTGCCACTGGTCCAGTCAG
>JBBSGA010000564.1:0-2966 GCA_038254585.1 Chloroflexales bacterium
CCCAGGCGGTGTGAACCCGCCGCCATCGTAGCCATCCCCAGGCGGTGATGCGCCACTGAGAGCCTGTGACTGGGGCTAAAGTGAGGATATGGTCGAGCGTCTGGTCATCTCCTGGGCCGCTGGCGGCACCATCCATGTCCGCCACGACGACGAGCACCTTGGACCCTACTCGCCGGCAGGAGCGGTCATCCGCAATGCCGTCGAGCTGGCGACTGATCTTCGCGGCCTCGAGCTCGTCCTGAATGCGACGGTCGGAGATCGCTACCGCATCCAGGTCGCGCAGCGTGAGGACGGCGTCGTGGTCGGGCTCCGCCGGCGCGACCAGGGAGGGATCAGGTGAGCGAAAGACTCGATGCGATGCGGAGCGATGCGTTGCTCGAGGCGCTGCTGCTCCTGGCCCAATCGGCCGAGCGCAATTTCCCGGAGGCCAAGAAGGCCCGACGGCTCAAGGTGCAGCGAGCGAGGCTAGGCACCCTGCTGGACCGCAGCGTTGATCGCTGCCCCGACGAGATGGCCGTCGCCCACCCTGAACAGAGGCGCGGTCTTCCGATTGCTCACATGGATCTGGATGCCATCGTCGAAGACGTTCACGCCCAGCAGCTTTGTGAACTGGGACTCGACGGCTTGCCGGAGACCCTTGAACACGGCTCGTTGCGAGGTCACCGTGAGCGTCCCGGTGTCGGCCACCTCCATGGACGTGCCCGTGACGACAGACTTCCCGCGATAGGCCCCGGTCCGATAACGGATACCCATGCCGATCGGGATGCTGAACCCGCCGTAACTGCCGCGGGTCTCACGGTGGACAACTTCCTTGAGTAGCGCCGCGTCGACCTCGAGGTACGGGACCTCCCCGCGCTTGAGCATGATCGAGCACCGTGGCCACGGTTCGAGTCGGCCGGCGTTCATGCGGGCGATCACCGTTTGATTGCCGAGTGACCTAAGCGTGGCGATCTGATCACTGTCGGCAACCTGGAGGGCGCTCCCCAGCGCGTCGATCTGGGCCTCCTCTTCCGCGGAGAGGTATTCGTCAGCCATGGCCGATCTAAGCTGGCCGGACCAGGCCTCAAGGTGCGCACGGGCCAGCTCCGCTGGCGACAGATCAGCTTGCTGAGCCATGCTGGGCAGAAGCGCGAGGATCATCGGATCGGCAGCTCGGCGAGCGTAGAGGGTGTACTGCTTTCGCGCTGCATCCCGAGTCTGGGCGGCATCTTCCTGCTGCTGCTTCACCTTCGCTTGGCACGTCGCACAGAGAACCTTGCCGGCCAGCCGTCGTCCGATCCCCAGGCTGTTACCGCAGTTCGTACAGTGAGACGCCATGCGATCCCTTTCTACATTCTCGCGAGGAGCTCGGCCTTTTTGGCCTCGAACTCTTGGCTGGTCAGCAGACCAGATTCGAGGAGATCGCCCAGCTGACGAATCTGCTCGGGGATCCCCGTCACCGGCGTGTCGCCGTGGCTGGCGATGAGGAAGCTCGTAATCGTGCCGGTGATCGCAGCGAATAGCGTGATGCCCAGGATCATGAGCGCGCCGCCGGCCAGGCGCCCTTCGGGTGTGACCGGCGAGACGTCGCCGTAGCCGACCGTGGTCAGAGTGACGATGCCCCACCAGAGCGCATCCATCGGGCTGTGAATGTTCGGGTTGATTCCGACTTCTGCCAGGTACATCGCCGCCGACGAGATGAGCATCACGCCGAGCCAGGCGATGAACAGCCAGATGAGGCTGCGGTGCTTGGCGAGGCGCTCGATCACGCCGAGAGCCCGGTACATGCCCGTGAACATGCGCACCAGGCGGAGGAGACGCAGAAGCCTCAAAAGGCGGATGCTCCTGACCGTGGGCACCAGGGCGACGAGGTCGATCCAGTGGTGCCGGAGGTACCAGTGCCGGTTGTACGAAGCGAGGAACCGGCTGGCGAACTCGGCTACGAAGATGACCGTAAGGCCGATCTCGGCAGCGTTTAGAAGCCCAGCCGTCTCCGGAGGTGCCTCGTCGGAGGCGAAGCCGACGACCACGAAGGCCGCCGCGAGGGCGCCCATGACCAGCTCCCACGCGATCTCGTGGGAGTGAACGAAGTCGTTATACCGGGCGCGCAGCCCTGGCCGGGTCGTAGACATACGTGACGGCCACCGATCGGCTGTCGGTCGCCCACTCGATCCGGTCGAGCAGGTAGCCCTCAGCGAGCGCCTCGTCCATGCCGGCCTTCACCTCGGCCACGGCCTGTTCGTACGAGCCTCCGCCGTAGATGCGCCGCTCCTCGAGCGCGTCCCGCGTCATCGGACGACGTGGATCTTCCTGGTGGCCGAATCACTGTGGCCGCCCTTCGAGCAGCTCACCTTGACGGGCCAGTAGCCGGGCGTCGTCGACGGTCCGATCGTCCAGGTCCAGCTGACGTTGCCGGCCGAGCTCGCGTACTTGTGCCCAAGGCCGTGGGCGTGCGACGGGCCGCTCGAGTAGGTCACCGTGATGTGGCAGCTTGCGTGCGCGGCCGTGTGGACCGAAGCGGTGGCGTCCGCACCGCGATGGATCGGCGTGGTGAGGTAGGTGAAGTGAACCGAGATCGCGGCCGACGCGGGTGCCGCTAGGATCATCGAGGCCGCCATCGCAAGCATCAACGCTGATCGCTTCACTCCCCTGATACCTCCTGGGTGCCCGCTAGCTTGCCGCTGTGTGTCCTGTGTCCCAGCGGCGTCGAACGTCCAGGCGTGATCCATGGCCTACTCCTTGCCGGGTGCAACGGCGGGTGCAACGCCGGTAGACGGACCGTTGCGCAAGTCGCAACTATGAGCGTGGGCTAGACGTCTGTATACGCCTGTGGACGCCGGGCGCCCGTCTTAAACACCGCTGAGGCGCAAGCCTCGTCCGGGTTCAAATCCCGGCTTCGGCACCAATTCCACGCTCAGATGTGCTCTCACACGGTCGGCACGCGGTAGCAGGTTGGGGATGCAGAGCGGGCGCGCGTGCGGCCCGCG
>JBBSGA010000565.1:0-2957 GCA_038254585.1 Chloroflexales bacterium
GCCCAGCTTCGCCATGATCGCCTACGCAGCACTCTACGCCGCGGCGACGCTTGGGCTCGCGATACACGCCTTCAACCACCGGGACTTATGATGCTGGAAGCAGGCCTCGCTACTGGAGCTTCTTGAAGAATTCCGCGGCGTCTACTGGCTGGAGCCCCTCGCCGATCGCGACCAGTTGCTCCACCGGTAAGGACCGCGAGCTGATAGAAAAGAGGGTGCCGTTCTCCGACCAGACGACAATTGATCCATCCGGCGTGCGTGCCGCCGACGCCTGGCTTCCGTGAATGCTGGCCGTCGTAAGCGTCACATCGGGACCCTCGGGCACGACGAGGCTTTGGCCACTGCTTTCACGTCCGCCGCGGATTGTCGTGGTGCCGTTCGGCCCCGCGGCGATCAACTCGAAGAACGGTAGACCTCCCTGGAGCACGAAGTCGTCAAACGCGACTTTGGCCGTGCTCAGGTCGATCGTGTAGCCGGCCGGCAGCTTCGTAGGCCAGCGGAAGGCGATATCTCGCAGATTCTGGCCGTGCGAGCGAGCGACAAAGGCCTGAGCACGCAGAGGCTGCAGGCTCGAGACGATTTGATCGAATTGCCCGCGGTCGATATTATCGGCTGCGATGAAGACGCGTCCCTGCTCGACCAGTGGCAGTCGTGGTTGTCCGAACGGCGCGTCGCTAGGGAAGATCAAGCTCGGCTTGTCGCCCGGGCCGTCTATGATAAGCAGAAAGTGCTGGTCGGCGGAGGTAAGCGTAGCGCCAAGCGCTCCGACCGTGATGCGCTCCTGCTGCCCCGCGAGCTTCGGCGGCTCCGCCGACCCGCCGCCGACCTGGATCAGTCTATCCCCGCCCCTGAAGAGCACACGATAGCTGTCCGCCTGCGGGCCCACGGCCGGCTGGGCAAGCTGGACGATCGACTCGGCGATCGAGAGACTCACTCCTTCCGGTACGAAGTCCGGCCAGAGGAACGTGACATGGAGCTTTTGGCGCGCCGCCTCCTGGTTAAGGCGCGCCCGAAGCGCGTCTTTGTCGAGCGGCCGCAGCGATTCGACTGTTCGCGTCAGGTCGTCGGTCGATAGACCGTCTCCGCTCACCACGAGCGGCTGGCCGCCCCGCTTCCACACGAGCTTGAACCCGGTATCCTGATACTTGATCAGAGTCGCCGCATCTCCTCCGATCTGGAGTGTGTCGCTGGTGGCGCTGCGTGGAACCGGCTGCTCCTGGGCACCCTGGCTCCGGATAAGCAGCCAGCGCGGCCCGCCACGGAAGACGAGGAACGGCTCCGCCTCGCGGCCGGGGGCAATCACCCGGAACGGCCACGAGTCCTCGGCGACGAAAGCCATGCCCTCGGGAAGCGTCTCGGGCCACTCCAGCGCACCTGCCGGCAGCGGCGTCGGAGGGTTGGTTGGCGTTACGGCAGCAGCGGGCGCCGAGGTCGCCGTCGGTGGACTCTGTGTCGCCGCGGCGGCTCCGGCTGGCGTGTTCGGAGCAGTCGTCACCGGAAGAAGAGTTGCAGGTGGCGAGGTTGGGGCCGCGGTGGCCACCGGAGTGGTGGGCGCAGTCGGAGCGGTGCCGGCCGGCTGGGAGGGCGACGCCGCTTCGGCGGGGACCCCGTTCGTCGCGGATGAGACGACCGACGCAGCGCGGGCGCTTGTCCCGGTCGGCACCGTGGTCGGCGCTCGCGCCGCTACAATTGCAGTTCCACTGCCCGCCGTCGCTCCGGCCGGGGCGGTGGCTGTCCCGGTCTTTGAGACCAGTAGAACGGCGCCAAGGCTGAGAACGAAGAGAACCAGGATTACAATACCGATAGCGGTGGCGATCAAGACTGTGCGGGATTCACTGGCAGGACGCATGACGATGAAATCTCCGTGTTGCCGCTATCCTCTATCTAAGTGCAGAACGCTTTTTTTGGAGTGGTCATACGCGAATACCCGGGTCAGAGCCGGCAGCGACCGAGATAATGGGCCTTGGCCCGGGTCGATCGACAGATTCTGGGTGCCTGATTGTCTACGTCGACGCAGTCGTGGCGTGTCGGCAAGAGAGCCTGATTGTGAGATCAATATACCATTAATGCGTTAGAAAAGGGGTTGTGAACATTGTGCATGAGAATCCTCCGCCCCATGTACGTGCCACGATCGTAATCACCCACCGCCGCGAGGAGATCGTCGGGCGCCGGCTGGCAGTCCGGCGCTGGATGCAGGATGCCTGCGTCTCTCTTCTGATGGTCTTTACGCTGGCGGGATGTGCCAGCGCCGGCCCCACCTCCGTCGCGGATGCCAGGCCGGCAACGCCGCCGCCCACGACCTCGCCGACTTCGGCTGTCTCCATATCCGGAACGGGAATGCCGGGACCATCCACTGTCGAGCCCGTGCTGGTCGAGGCGCTTGCATCCGCCCGTCCCGGGACTCCAGAAGTGACTCGGGTGCCGACGCCAACTTCGACGTTGCCTCCCACGAGTCCGACGACCAACCCTTTCGCCATCCTGACCGCCCTGGCGCTCACGCCCACGCGGCCGCGCGATCCGCCAGTACGCCCGCTGCGCCTCACGATTCCCAGAATCGGGCTTGATGCCCCGGTTTTTCCGGTCGGGACAGACCGCCAGGGCGTGCCGATCGTCCTGAAGCATAACGTTGGCTGGTTTGACCAGAGTGGAAAGCCGGCGGGCGGCACCAATATCGTTTTCTGGGCGCACGTTTTGCGCTTCAAGGATTCTCCGAACATTCCGGCGCCCTTTGCGAATGTCGACCAGCTCCAGCCCAGAGACCGTATTAGCGTGACCAACACAATGGGCCGCATCTACCGCTACGTCGTGATCGCCCAGATCCGTGTCCGGCCGGACCAGGTCGAATACCTTGCCCCGACGCCACTGGAGCGTGTTGTGCTCGTTTCGTGTATTGGTGCTGACATCATCGTCCACGGAGAGCTAACCAAGACACACCGCCTCGTGACGATCGCCGAGCC
>JBBSGA010000566.1:0-2953 GCA_038254585.1 Chloroflexales bacterium
ATCCGAGCCTCCTATACATCGACAACAGAAAGAGCCGCGGCATGTGCGCCTGCACACGCCGCGGCTCCCGGAAAAACTAAAGGCCGTGGGCGCTCACTACCTGTCGCTCACGGCCGGTTTGCTATCCTATCAAAAGCTCAGGTTCGCAACATCCAGAGGGTGGGCCCAGCGTAGTGGCAGGCAATCGCGCGGATGGGGATGCGCAAGCGATCCCACGCGCAATTGTTCTGGATGTTGACGAGCTCCAGCGCCACCGGCGGTTCCCTCCTCGCTCTCCATACAGTCCGGGCCGGACCGGGAATTGCGATGGGACCAGCGTAGCAGAGGGAGCGGGCGCTGTCAAGCTGACAACCGGCCGGGTGCCCTCAGGGCGCGACCAGGGCGGCCGCCAGGCCGCATGATCCTCGGTTGAATTGTCAAACTTCATCAGTGCGTTCGGTGTACCAGACGCCGAATTGATTCGCCGCCTACACGGTGGACGACGGCAAGCTCACCAAGGTCGAGGTCACCGAATGGCCCGCGTTCGTCGTCCAGCGGTGACGGGGGGTGCCGAGCGGTGCACCGGGTGCGGTCCACCTGGCGCGGCTGCGAATCGACGATGCCGATCCCCTCAGCTGTGGTATGTTACAGTGGATGCCCTCGATCGAAAGTCCAAGCCGGGGCAGACCGTGGAGGATGCGCCGATGGCTACGCTCACGCCGGAACAAACAATCTACTATCCCGAAGGGGACGGCAAGCCGATGGCCGAGACCGATATCCACCGTCAGGTCATGGTCGATACGATCGAGGCGCTCAAAAACCATTTTCGTGACGATCCCCGCGTGTACGTTGCGGGCAACCTGTTGTTCTATTATGAAGAAGGCAATCCCCGCAAGTCGGTAGCCCCCGACGTCTTTGCGGTCTTCGGGGTCGCCAAAGGGCTGCGCCGGACGTACAAGCTGTGGGTCGAGCAGCGTGCGCCGGCGGTTGTGATCGAGGTAACGTCGGCGTCGACGCGCGACGAGGACCTCGGCGAGAAGCGCACGCTCTACGCCGCCCTTGGCGTGGCCGAATATTATCTCTTCGATCCGCTGGAAGAATATCTCACACCCGCGCTGCAGGGATACGAGCTGGTAGAAGAAGAATATCTGCCGCTGGCGGCCGATGCGGAGGGGCGGCTGGTCAGCCGAGCGCTGGGGATGCGGCTGCAGCGGGAAGGCGAGCGGCTGCGGCTCGTCGTCGTGGCGACGGGTCAGCGCTTGCTATGGACCGACGAGCTAGACGGCGCCCGGCACGTGGCCGAGGAGCAGGCGCGCGCAGAGGCTGACGCGCGCCGCGCGATGGAAACAGAGCTGGCACAGCTGCGCGCAGAAGTCGCGCGCTTGCGCGGTATCCCTCCCCTCGGCGACCCCACAGCTTGAACGCGGTGCCCAGAACGCGCCACGCTCTCCCTGAAACGCCGGCCGCCGTGGTTGGCGAGGCGCTCGCATGACGAGCATGGCTCTCAGCACACAACGGCGGCAGCTCTGGCCCTGGCTGGTGATCGCCCTCGTGCTTGCGATGACGGTCGTCGCGCTGCACTACCAGGGCCGGCTGTGGATCTGCTCCTGTGGCCGCGTCGATCTCTGGGCGGGCAACACCAAGAGCTCGGACAACTCGCAGCATCTCTCCGATCCCTACAGCTTCACGCATGTGCTCCATGGCCTGCTCTTCTACGGCGCATTGGCGTGGGCCGTCCCGCGACTCCCCGTGACGTGGCGGCTCGCCGCCGCGGTCGCCGTCGAGGCGCTCTGGGAGGTCGTCGAGAACTCCGCCTTCATCATCCAGCGCTATCGCGAGGCGACGCTGGCGCTCGGCTACCAGGGCGACACGATCGTCAACTCCCTGGGCGACATCGTCTGGATGGTCGCCGGCTTCTGGCTCGCGCGCAGGCTCGGCTTCCGCCGCTCGGCCGCACTCTTCATCGCAACGGAGGTCATTCTGGTGCTCTGGATCAGGGACAGCCTCATCTTGAACATCGTCATGCTGCTCGCGCCGATCCGCGCGCTGAAAGCCTGGCAGATGGGCGGCTAGATCCAGGGTGAACGGCCTGGCATGCAGCACAAGTGCGATGTCAATGATATTCCTACATCAGGCACGGACGATCATGGCAGGCTACGCGGTTCTAACAGTACCTAGAGGCCGTCGAGGATACTCAGCAGCCGCGCGGGCGACAGCCGGCCGATGCGCGTCTGGGGCTGCTCCGCGTTGAACAGCTCGGCGTCGAGGGAAACGCCCGTCTTAGCTTGCGCCATCGGTTCAACCCTTCGTCTAACCGTTAGAACAACCCGACTCGTCGGGCAGGAGGGCGCGCATCACTTCCTCGACAAACGCTGCCGCATCCCGGATGTCTTCCAGGAGCTTGTTCGTTTTAGGCTGCATACAGCATGTGGCGATCTTGAGTGATCGAGCGAAGGAGATACGGATTACGCAATGCGCCGGCCATCACCAGATCCACCTTCCGTCCAAACACGCCTTCAAGCCGGTTCTGCAACTCAAAAAAGCGCGACAGCCACGGGCCAAGATCGGTTCCTGCCGCGTATTCCACGAGAACGTCAATATCCGAGCGTTCAGATCGAAGTCTGCTCTGGTCGCCGAGCCGAAAAGCTCCAGCTTCGTCACCTGATATTCACGACATAGCTCGCGGATCGCCTCAAGCTGTTGTGTCGTCAGGGTAATCATACCGGCATGGCCTCCCGTCGTACGCTTCGACCTCAGTGTATCGTAATCACCGCCAACGAGGTCCACCGCATCCGATCATCTCACACAGACCTCAAGGCAACGTGCTGATCTCTATCGTTCAATCTGCTGGCGCCTGCTGGGCATGGGTAGTGTAAACTGGTTTCTGTAAAAGTGGTGGAACCAAGAACCTGAACCAGCAGGTCTGGGTGTATCCTTTCGGATGGCTAAATCACTGAAAGGAGTACACCCATGA
>JBBSGA010000567.1:0-2946 GCA_038254585.1 Chloroflexales bacterium
AAGCCAAAGTCGAGAAAGAATGCTTTCGCGGCAGGCAGATCGTTGACGACGATACCCACATGATCGATGCGATGGACCTTCATATCTCACGCCTCCTATTCCTCGATTTCCTCGCTATTGTGGGGAAGAAATGAATGGGTTACAGTATAGACGAAGGTAAGGTAAGGAATGTTAAAATCTGTGTTCATGACGTGTTCGTGAAAGGTGCAGAAGGAGCAGCATGATCCTCCCCAAAGATCGCGACCCGCGCTTCATCACCATCCGCCGCGGTGGGACGCTCACGGATTCAGACCATCACCTTCTCGCTTCGTGGGCGGCGGCGTGTGCGGAGCACGTCCTGCACCTCTTCGAGAAGGCTTCGCCTTCGGACTCGCGGCCGCGT
Organism: Chloroflexales bacterium; assembly: GCA_038254585.1. Taxonomy (GTDB): domain Bacteria; phylum Chloroflexota; class Chloroflexia; order Chloroflexales; family Kallotenuaceae; genus JBBSGA01. The sequence goes on from JBBSGA010000567.1 coordinate 383, forward strand.
CACGCAATTGAGCAGGCGCGTGCTTGGGTGCGCGGCAAGATCACGATGTCCGAGGCCCGCGCGGCGGGCGGCCATGCGATGGCGGCGGCCAGGGATCTGAGAGGCGCGGCGCGCCATGCTGCGTACGCTGCCGGTCAGGCGGCGGTGGTCGCGCACGTCGCCGCGCACGAGCTCGGCGCCGCAGCCTACGCGATCAAGGCCGCGCGCTCGGCTGCGAGTGAAGGCGAGGGCGAGAGTGGCGACCGTGCGGGCCGGCTCGAGTGCCGCTGGCAGCGCGACCAGTTGCCGGATGCGATTCGCGATCTTGTCCTGGACGATCAGCGGTTGCGAAACGACATCTGCTGGTCGGTATTCGACTGCTGAGCTGATGGGCGACTGGCGTCGACTGGCGTGTGCAGCACTGCCCAACTGCCCAACAAGCGCTTCGAGCCGGCGCCGTGAGCGCGTATGCTGACGCCGCGTACAGTCAGAAGCCAAAGCGATGCACAGTGTGAATGGCCCCCTGGTAGCAATGGAACAGAAAACCGGAATAAGGATTCCAATCTAGAGTTGATTAGCTCTGCCCAGCCAACTCGAAAGTCTACGCTGCAAACTCCTGTTCACTTGGATCGCTCGGATCGCGCAAGGGCCTAAGTTCGCCCGCCTGCAGAGGAGCGCCCGGCTTTCGCAAAACAATACGCAAAAGTAGCACCCGACTTGCCCAATATGATAAGATGCTTTATAGTGAGCGGAACGCCGAGAATGATGCAGAGTAGGCATGGCGATGTTGTCAGACAACGCAGACAAGCAATCGAGCATCGAGTCGCCAGAGTCAGCCAGGGAGCGCATCCCCGGCTACTGTGCCATGTGTGTCTCACGCTGTGGTTCGATCGCCGTGGTCGAGAACGGTCGCTTCGTCGCCCTGGAGCCGGACCCCGCGCACCCCACCGGAAAGGCGCTCTGCGCCAAGGGCCGCGCCGCACCTGAACTGGTCTACAACTCGGAACGGCTGCTCTACCCGCTGAAACGAACCAGGCCAAAGGGCGATAGAGACCCCGGCTGGCAGCGCATCACCTGGGACGAAGCGTTGGACCTGATTGCGTCCGAAATGAGACGCCTGGCCCAGGAATCGGGCCCGGAAAGCGTCGTATTCTCCACCTCCTCCCCGTCTACCTCGGCGTCATCCGATTCACTCGTCTGGATCGAGCGATTAATGAGAGCGTTTGGTAGCCCCAACGAGTGCGGGTCGATGGAGCTATGCGCGTGGGGCCGGTACGGTGCCACGTCTTATACTTATGGCTCTAGCGTTCCCGGCAATTACATGCCCGACATCGAGCACGCTGGCTGCATACTGTTCTGGGGCTACAACCCGAACCTTGCCCGCCTCTCCCACGCGGTCGCAACGACCGCTGCCCTCAAGAGAGGCGCACGCTTGGTCGTGGTCGATCCTCGCCGTACCGGGCCTGCCAACAAAGCAGACCTCTGGCTGCGAGTGCGACCCGGTACCGACGGCGCTCTCGCGCTCGGCATCGCCAACGTCATGATCGAGCACGGTTGGTACGATCGCGACTTCATACGCGATTGGACAAACGGGCCTTTGCTCGTGCGCGCGGATAATCAACGGCTGCTGACCGAACGCGATATCTCAGAGAGCGGCAGTTCTCAGCGGTACGTCGCCTGGGCTGGGGGCAAGGCTTGCCTTTTGCTCTACGACCCCGCCACCGGCGATTATGAAGGAATCGACGTTGAACCGGCTCTATTCGGCGAGTTCACAGTCCAGACGTTGAGCGGCAACGTCGTTTGCCGGCCCGTGTTCGACCACGTGGCGCAACTGTGCCGTGCTTACCCCCCGGAGAAGGTAGAGGCAATCTGCGGCGTCGAGGCCAACCAGGTAGAAGAGACTGCCCGGCTGCTCTGGGAGGCCCGACCCGTCGCCTACTATGCATGGAGCGGTGTCGAGATGCAGACGAATTCCACCCAGATCGCTCGCTCGATTGCCCAGCTTTACGCTTTGACCGGCAGCTTCGACTCGCCGGGAGGTAACGTGCTTTTTGCAGCCGTGCCAGCGGCGGACGTCACCGGCCAGGAGTTGCTGCCCCCAGAGCAGCGTTCCCGTTCGCTTGGGCTATGGGAGCGGCCGCTCGGGCCGTCCAGCTGGCAGCAGGTCACCTCCGACGAGGTGTACCGGGCCATCCTTGAGCAGCAGCCTTATCCGGTGCGAGGGCTTGTCGGGTTCGGGGCTAACTTGCTCGTCGCCCATGCCGACGGCGAGAGGGGGCGAGAGGCACTGGCTGCCCTCGACTTCTATGTGCACGCCGACCTTTTCATGAATCCGACTGCCGAGCTGGCCGACGTCGTGCTCCCGGTTGCCAGTGCTTTCGAGCGCGAGGCGCTGAAGATCGGCTTTGAAGTGAGCGCAGAAGCGCAATCGCTGGTACAGTTGAGGCCGAGAGTGGTTGAGCCGCGTGGCGAGGCCCGTTCGGATACCGAGATCGTCTTCGACCTGGCCTGCCGCCTTGGACTCGGCGAGCACTTCTGGGATGGAGACATCGAGGCCGCTTACCGCTATCAGCTCCAGCCATCCG
>JBBSGA010000568.1:0-2902 GCA_038254585.1 Chloroflexales bacterium
AATCGCTGCCGTCGGCGCCCGATCACGGAAGAAACCTCAGCTCGACATGCGTGGGCGGCGTTCCCGATGGCGAGTCAAATCGGTTTCCACGCGCGATGCACTGCGAGCACGTGGTCACACCTTAAAGTTTGCCACTATAGGTGAATAATAATGATTATCGGTAATAACTGCTCAAGCATCAAACTTAAGCTCAATCGCCTGGTGTCCCTTCGGATACACCCAGGCCCGCGCTTGCCATACGTCTGTAGGATCGCCGCCAATAATCACCAGTATCGGCTCCGGGCAGTGATACCGTGTTGATGCCGCAATATTCTCCATCTGCAACTCATCCGTTAAGCTTGGTGCAGGAGCGCTGTAGGGGTGGAAATGCCATTCACCCAAATAGTATTCATGCCTGTGCCACAAACGGTCGATCCTCGCCTGTAAACCTCGTACGCCACGGTAGAACCACGTTCTACCATGCTTCGAGTCTGGTGGGGCATTCGATGCGATGGTGACATTGGCACAATCCAGGCCAGGTGTATAACAGCCGAACAGGATGCCGCCCGTCTCTTTATTCCCTGCCTTACGACAACGCTTGAGGATTTTATCCGCTTCAGCCTCCGGTATGTACAGTCCGAATCGCTGGTCAATCGAGCGCAAGATCCAATCAGACACACAGATCCTCAGCTTGCTCCCGGCGAACCCCAATAAACATGTCGTCTTCATAATGCTGTTTGAACACAGTGAGCACAGGCTGTTCGGGAGGTGTAGCTATACTTGCCTCGAGCCACTTTACTGCCTGGGCTGCCATCAGGGTAATATCGTCGAACCGTGCGGGGAACACGGGGTGCCAACAGCCGACCCCGTCCCGCGGTAACTCCTGCTCGGCATACATCGACCACTCTTCAGTCAGAAATGGGTGTACGGCCTCCAGAAAGGTTTCACGTGGGAATGCGACCTGGTCTGCTGCGGTGAAGCAGAACAAACGCTGGGCACGCAGGCCAAGCGAAAATGATGCAAACATCCGGGTACCGTCCCACGCAAACTTCTCCAGGTCGTGCAGCAGATCGTCATTCGCAGTGCAGTCGATCACGATGTCTGCCTGTTGAACCTGGGAGATGTGTACCGGGTCGACCAGCGGAAAATGGTGATCAATAGCTTTCACTGAAGCGTGGGGTGAAACGTGATTAAGTCGGCGTGCCAGCGCACTTGCCTTCGGCTTAAGCAGGTCCTCAAGTGTGAGGACGTGCCGCCCCAGGTTCCCCACCTTGAAGATGTCACCGTCGATCAGGATGAGGTTGTGCACACCAGCCCGCATCAGCAGTTCGGCGACCACGGATCCCAGTGCCCCTACACCAATAATCGCAACCGTCCTGGCTACTAACGGTTCGGACAATCGACCACGGGTCGCCAATTCAGCAGCATGCCAGTTGTCGCTCGCAGCCCAGCTAATTGACGCATCCTGCAACAGCATGCGGCGGTCGTTGAACCAGTAGCCAAGGTCGTTAGGCCGGAAGCCGCGGTGTGAGGCGCTGCCGCGCGACAGGACTGGAAGGAGTAAAGCTTGCCAATGCATCTGCACTGGGGCGGCTCCCACTACGGCTGGAATGGGAAACCCTATGAGCGCTACATGCTGCTTTCCGTCCCGGATATGAAAAAACGCTCGCTTGAGCAGTTTGTCGAGAGAAAGCCCCTGTGCCGAGAATGCACTGCGCAACTCCTGCCAGGTAGCGGGTGCCTGCCATGGAGGAAGCACCGGCACGTTGTCGGCGCGGAGCCAGACACCCCGCAGCTTGGCGCCGCTGCTCGCCGTTATCGCTTGTCCCCAGCATGGCGCAACTAACACACGACCACCACCCGATCGAAAACGTCGTGTCAGGTAAACATTCGGCTTAATCTCCACCAGATCGACCAACCCACTCCGTTCCTCGATCGTGATCCACTTTGCAAATGAGTCGGTGCCTTCGGCAAAAACCACCAGCGGTGTGTCGCCGGTGACAACAGGGAACTGCGGTAGTTCAAATGGATCGCCAGGCGCCGCAAGGGAGCTATGGGCTGCCGCCCTTAACCAAGCGAGGGCTCGGTCGACATGCCAGCGCAGCCGTTCGTTGGCAGTGCGAGGCTCGGTATCGTAGGCGTGGCGGTGCAACACACGCACGGTTGTATCAAGACACAGCGCCCCTGAGCGCCACGGCACATCTGCACCTGCTATACCGTTATAGGCCTGATGCTGAAACGTGTGCGCGATGCCACCGACGTTAGCGGGCAGAACCTTAACCATACCGCGTGGGTAGCTGGAGGCGGCAAGCACAAACCAATCGCTTTCAGCCGGAATCATGGCATCCTGCTGAAGCCCTGCGGACAGGCGCAACTTGAGCAACCATGCTCCGGCGCGCGCGTTCCACACCCAATCCTCCAGCAGCTGTACCCCCGGAATACCTTCGAGGGCGCGTCGAGCCGCCCGTAGCTCGTACGACAGGATGGATTGCACAATCTACCCGAACCTGCCGCCTACTGGCGAGGATTTGTTTTCCCGGGGCGTGAACCCTCCTGGAGTTGGCCCGCCTTTGGAGCCACCGTTATCGGGCGGTGGTGGAAACTTGTCGCCGAAGAGCTCTCCCCACAGCTTAGCGCTCACGTACACGTCTTCTTCGTCATACGCACGGCGGGCCAGCTTAGCTGCGTTCTCGACCTGGGCATAAAATGCTGCAAACTCGTCACCTGATAAGCGGTGCAACACATTGTGCGTTGGCACACCATGATCAAAGAGCTCAGGTACCTGCTTCAATAGTGCATAGATGGCATAGCTGCTGACGATCGCCTCTACAATACCTTCGCCAATCATGCGGCATTTAGGAGTGGCTCGGCTGGATGAATTCGGCCCAGGCTCGCGACCTGGCGCAACATCTGCGCCATTATA
>JBBSGA010000569.1:0-2895 GCA_038254585.1 Chloroflexales bacterium
CGCCGTCCTCAGTGTCGAGGAGGTGCGTCGTCTCCTCGGCTGCCTGCGTCGACCGCACTTTCGCGTCTGCCTGACCACGATCTACGCTGCGGGCTTACGGCTCAACGAAGGCGTCTACCTGCGCGTCTCACACATCGACAGTGCTCGCATGCTGATCCACATCCAAAACGGCAAGGGTGGCAAAGACCGCTATGTCCCGCTCGCTCCCCAACTCCTGCCCCTGCTCCGAGCTCACTGGAGCACGCACCGCCACCCGGTCTGGCTCTTCCCGGCCCGCTGGCACGTGCCCGAGATGGGCGGACCAATGTCAGGTCGCGGCGTGGAGGCTGCCGTGCAAGCGGCCGCAGCCGAGTGCGGCTTTCAGAAGCATGTCACTGTTCATACCTTGCTGTGCTGGCTACTTGTTTCATCTGGCTTGATGTACAGCCCGGCGAACGCCGGCGTATCGCTCATGATGTCGATTTGGACGGTGGGGGACACGCACGGATGACGCACGTAGCCGGCACAGGTCGCTCACGCGCACCGGTCACGGCCGCACGATGGTCTACCAGGTCGGTCCGGCGCTGACCACCGACGGTATCTTGAAGATCGTCCAGCACCGCGCGAAGCAGGGTGGCATCCCTCTCATCTCGCCGCACGCGCTACGCGCCACGTTTATCACGCTGGCGCTCGACGGCGGCGCGCCGCTGCACAAGGTACAGTACGCCGCTGGACACGCGGACCCACGCACGACGGAACGCTACCATCGCACAAAGCGCAACCTTGACGATCATGCCAGCGACTATTTCAGGCTGGAGGATGTGTGATTGCGGGACAAGGCAACACAATGATCAGGGAGTACGGTTGCGGTACACTGGACAGGGACCTTGTTAGCCCTGGCGGTCGTAGCAGGACCGAGTTGACTAGGCACTGGCGTACGTGATAGACGGCACTGCACCAAAATGAGGAACTCATGGCAACAACGGATTATGAAACTATCCTGCGCGAGGCGCAGTTGCTGCCGCCGGATGAGCAGCAGCGCCTGGTCGACGCGCTGCGTCCGTCGCAGGGCGCGCGCGTGATCGATACTGAGACGCTGCGGATCCTGCTCGCCCAGGGCATAGGGCGGCCGCGGGCGCTCACATCTGCTGAGCAGTCTGCTATCGACGCCTGGTTCCTCAAGACAGAGGAACTGGCACGCCGGATCGGCGCTGCCTGGAACGATCCGACGATCAGTGCGGTCGATGCAGTGCGTGAGCAGCGGCGCGACGTATGACCGTCGTGGATGCGAGCGTCCTGGTGAGCGTCTACCATGCGCCCGACGCTTTTCACCAGCCCAGTGTCGCATGGCTCCAGCAGTATATTCGGTCAGGTGCGATCATCGTTGTGCCGCTGCTCGTTCTGAGTGAGGTTGCCGGCTCAATTGCGCGTCAGACCAGCGCTCCGCAGCAGGGGCACGAGGCTGTCCGTCAGCTGCGTGCACTTCCGAACCTCGTTCTGGTACCCATCGACGAGCGCCTCGCCACCCTGTCGGCGCAACTCGCCGCCGATCTCCGGTTGAAAGGCGCGGATGCCATCTACGTTGCGGTTGCGGCACAGCTTGATCTCCCACTCATATCGTGGGATCGTGAGCAGATCGAGCGCGGCGGGCGGTTGATAACAGCCCTGCGTCCGGACGGCTCGTAGAGAGGCGCGGGCCGAAACGCCCTCTGCTTGCACGGGCAACAGTGGCTCAAGCGTTGGAGGAGCCACACGCGATGACTGACTCCGATCACAACCATGTCGCTGTGGTGTACTACAACGCGCCAGCTCCGCCGGCACCCCAACGGCAACAGATCCTCGTTGGGATATCTGGTGCGCAGCTCATCGCCCTGATCGACACGCTGCCCTGATCGATCCAGCGGTGTGGGATGAGAGAGCAGATCATCGAGGAAGATTGCAAGCGTATCGACCTCAAGGAATGGCAAAGGCTGCGCGTGGCTGTATGAGGAGGTCCTGATGGCTGCAGACGACGCTCAACCGCCGATCACTGTTCGCGGCTATACGCGCACCCGCCGCCCTCGCCCGATAACCTTTACCTGTCAGGGCTGCGCTACCCTGGTGACCGAGGAGCGCGCTCCTGGCCCACCACCGCGCTACTGCGAGCATTGTAGCGCCGATCCTGAGCTTATCCGGCGTCGTGCTCGGGAGCGGAAGGCTGCGCAACGACGACACGGGCTGGATACGTCCACCTCCGATAGCATGACGCGGGAACAGCCGCACACCCAAACTGCCACTGATGTCACAGAACTGGCATGTGCTGTGACCGCGGCATCATCCAACACCGAAGCGGGTCTGCAACATGCTGCCGAGGAACGGGAACAGCAGGAGCTGGTCGTCAGTGTTCTGGTCCCGGGTCAGCAAGGCATGGCACACTTCACTGCTTCGGAACTTCAATCACTGCCAGTCACGCCTGCTTCCGACCACGTACCGCCGGATAGCGCGCCGACAGCCGCCACGATCCCTCAAGCAGCGTCCTCGAAGTCCAGGCCCCGCCCCGCCAAGCAATCGCGACTGGCACCCAAGCCACTCGTGGTGCACGTCCGGAAGGGCCACACCCACTGGCTGGCTAACGATGCCAGGACTTACTGCGGACGGCGCATCTCCGTCAGCGCCTCGGTCACGCAACGAGGCTGGGCCAGTTGCGACGCCTGCGTGCGGCGGAGGACACGGGCAAGCACTCAAGAGGGAGCGCGGAAGATCTCGCCACGACCAATGCTGACAACCGCCGATGCAGCGGAATGTGTCAAGCCCTTTGAGACAGGTATTCGTTCGATTTAGGGAGCAGGTTCTGGGTCTGCGGGTGAAACGAACCTGGCCGCTCACAGCATAGCCGCTGCCCTTCCCGCGTCAAGGGGCCGCTCCGCTGTTCCCCCC
>JBBSGA010000570.1:0-2881 GCA_038254585.1 Chloroflexales bacterium
CGACTTGGGCGGCCTGGAGATACAGTTTCGTTTTCAGTGCGAAATGATTGAGTGTGGTCGTCGTTTTCAGCATTTCGAGTTTGATGTAGCCACACAGGGCCGCAAAAAAGTGGTTGGTTTGTGTCGTCACCGTCCGCGTCGGCGAGCGTTCCAAGGAGGCATTTTGTTTCAGCGATTTGTGGTAGACCTCAATGGTATGGTTACAAGTGACAAATTCTGTATGAATCGCGGCGTGACATTGCAGTTGAGTTGGCACCGTGGACCAGCGCCGCGCACGCCAGGAGCGTAAGCTGCTTACCTCGGACATCAATGTCTTACCTAACAGTCGTCGACCTGAGGCGCGCTGGGAGATATGAACGACAGGTGGTGCTATGGACCTTGACCACGCCCTTGCTCAGCTCCAGGCGGCCATTGCGCAGTGGCAAACTGCCTATGCCACGTCACATACGCTTCGCCTGCACCAGCACGTTGCAGCCCTCCAACGAGCGGTACAGCACCTCCAAAACCAGCGTGATCGTCAAACCGCAGGGCAGTCGTTCGCCCACACCCCGTCGTCGGCTGTACCGGCGAACGCGGCACCTCAGGCGACCCTGTTAGGTAAGATACTTGACGTAGGACCTCCGCTGCCAGAGGCCGGGCTCGCCCAGGCTAACGCCGCCGACCGGAAAACGTACCGCCAGCGCTACATCAGGTGTGGCAAGGCCGGTTGTACCACCTGTTCGGAGGGGCTAGGCCACGGCCCCTACTGGTACGCCTATTGGCGCGAAGGGACGAAGATCCGCAGCACGTACATCGGGAAGCAGCGCACGCCGCTCTAACGCTTGGGTATCCTCCTGCCAGCGACCGTGCAGGCAGGAGGATACCATGAACCAAAGCTGGCAGGTGCACCGCGCCATCATCGCCCAGGCTGATGGGCAACGCCGCTGGGATCGGGCCTATCAGCTCCTGCTGCGCTGGGCCGACGAAACGCTCCCAGCCCCGCCGCCACCCATTACTCAGGAGGACGACCATGCGTGTTGCCGTGTATGCCCGGGTCTCGACCAGTCACCAACAGCAGACCCACACGATTGAGCAGCAAGTGAGCCGCTTGCGCGCCTACGTGATCACCCAGGCCGATTGGAGTCTCTGTGACGAGCACATGTTCTGCGACGATGGCTACTCCGGTGCCAAACTCCGGCGGCCAGGTCTTGACCATCTCCGCGATCAAGCCGCGCTTGCCGCCTTTGACCTCGTGCTGCTCACTGCGCCCGACCGCTTGGCGCGCAATTACGTCCATCAGATGGTCATCCTCGAAGAACTGGCGCATGCTGGCTGTCAGGTGCAGTTCTTGGACCGCCCGATGAGTGATGATCCGCATGACCAGCTCGTCCTGCAGATCCGGGGGGCGGTCGCGGAGTACGAGCGCACCCTGATTGCCGAGCGGATGCGACGGGGCCGGCAAGCCAAGCTGCGCAGTGGTCACCTCTTGCCATGGACCCGCGCCCCGTACGGCTATCGCCTCCATCCGGAGCGACCGCGCGATGCCACCCTGCTCACCGTGGATGACGTCCAGGCTGCCATCCTCCAGGAACTGTTTCATACCTATGCTGCTGGTGATGTCAGCCTCCACAAACTGGCCGTGGTGCTTACCCACCGGCACATTCCCTCACCCTACGGGGGTACCCACTGGACGGCGAGTAGCATCCGCCTGATCCTCTCCAATCCCTGTTATACCGGCACCGCCTACGCGAACCGCACCCGCAGGCGGGCAGCCACGCGCCGAAAATCCCCGCTCCAACGGGTGGGACCGGGCGAGAGTTGGTGTCTGGCACCCGTTGAGGACTGGATCGGCATCCCGGTACCGGCCCTCATTAGCCAGGAGGAGTTCGACCGGGTCCAAGCGCGGCTGGCCACGAACCAACAAGTGGCGCAGCGGAGTACGCGCCATGCGTACCTGCTGCGCACCCTCATCAGCTGTGGCCAGTGTCGCTTACAGTGCCAGGGACGGTTTCGTGCGCCGGACCACTTCTACTATGTTTGTAATGGGCATCGGCATGCCGTCGGCAATTCACACGCTGCGCGCTGCCATGCACGCTATACTCCGGCTGATCAGTTGGATGCCCTGGTGTGGGCCGACCTCTGCCAGGTGCTCCAGCATCCAGAATTGATAACCCAGGCGCTCGAGCGTGCCCAGAGTGGGGCGTGGCTGCCTGACGAACTGCAGCATCGCCGGGTGACGATCCAAACGGCGCTCGGCAGTCTTGAGCGGCAGCGCGAGCGGCTACTGAGCGCATATTTGGCCGAAGCGATTGAGTTGACCGAGTTCGAGCGCCGGCAGCGGGAGTTGGTGCAGCAACGTGACGCGTTGCAGGTGCACGACCGTCAGTTGGCGCACTACAGCGCGCAGTTACTCCAGGTGCGCGACACGATCCCGACCATCCAGGCGATCTGTACGCGACTGCAGGTGGGGCTGGAGCACGCGACATTTGACCAGCGGCGTGAGTTGGTAGCGTTGCTGATTGACTGCGTGATCGTGACGGGCACGGAGGTAGAGATCCGCTATGTCATTCCCACCACTGAAGCGAGCACACATATCCGCTTTTGTCACTTGCGGAAAGACTATTTCGATCGTCCATCGTGTGCGATAGATCGCGGCCATGTCGTCCGCTCCCAGGGTTGCATCACTCGTCACCAGATACCATACACCGATACTTCCATCCTCGTTCGTGAGGACGTGTCTACTCAGAAACAGCGGGAAGTCTACGCCCTCGACATAGACTTCTCGCACGGTGCCTGGCTCACAGGGCAGGGTTTCAACTCCCACAAAGCGACCGTCCTGCTGGTCGACGCGGCTCAGCGCGACCTTGCGATTGCGCTTGAGCGGCAGGATAAAGTCTTTCTC
>JBBSGA010000571.1:0-2867 GCA_038254585.1 Chloroflexales bacterium
TACGCAGCCGTTGTACTTGAGCAGCGCGACACGGGTGCTGGGAGAACTCTTCATGTTGTCGGCGAGAATGCTGGCGCCATGACAGATGTTCGACTCGATCGAGAGCAGGTTGCGGGAGCCGCAGCCCCACTTGCCGGCATGGCCTGGCATTACCTGCATCAGGCCGCGCGCGCCTACGCTGCTGCGGGCCGTGGTGTCGAGCGTTGCGTCCTCGGTGAGGAGCACGCCGACGAGGAGTGCGGGATCAAGGTTGCGGCGAGCGCCTTCGTCAACGATGGCGCCGGCGATCCGGTTGGCGGCTTCCGGGTCCTTGGTGTACTGCTTGAGAACAGCTGCGACGCGCAATGCCTGCTGCGCAAACGACGGTGCTTCAACAATAGCGGCGGGCAACGTCACACCAGCGATCGGCTGCCGAAACGCCGGATGCTCCTGCTGCATGGTAAATACGGTGCCGCAGACCAGAAGTAGCGCGGCGGCAACGAAATGACCCGTATCCCTCAAAGCGACTTTCCACCACGGAGTCACCTTAGATGCCACGGGAGCTGCCTCGGGTGACTCAACCCTGCGATCCGTCGAATTCTCCAACTAGCCTCCTTTATTTGATGGGAACGAGCACTCTTCCCTTCGAATCCTTAAACGCGCGCCCTAACCGATCGGCGAAGCGTTCCAACGCCTCGACATCCTTTTCCTTCACCGCGAACTCCGCGGCTGTCGTTGGAACCCTGTACGTCGCCGCCGCTGGGGCGGGCGCTGGCCGAAGTTGCTTACGTCCCTTCATCAATACCGCACCGCGCGATTGCGCGAACTGCCACATGCGACGGCCAATCTGCGAGTTCGTTAGCGGGCAATCCGGGTAACGTTCGTGGATGAGCCGGATGAACTGGTCGTTAGTAACGACCCGACGTCCGTCCGGCGATGACATCGTTTGTGAACTGCCTGTACCGCCTTCTGTACCGCTGCCGCCCGTCCCGGTCGGGCTTGAAGCTCCCGATTCCCCACCCTCACTCCGTTGCTGCCCTTCCTGATTTTCCTGTCCGTCGGGGATCTCCAGAGAGATCTTTACTGTTGCACCCAGCACCTCCGCTACCTGACGCAACAGATCGAGCGAGACGTTGTAGCGCTCGTCGTGCTCGATGTTGCGGATGGTAGACGGCGAAAGCGACAGCTGGGCGGCCACATCATCCCGGCGCAGGCCGCGTAACTTCCGCAGTCGCTCCAGGTCCCTGCCGATCCAACCGGCCATATCTATTTTGTCAGTACGGTTACCTATATACGTATCAAGCTACCCCCGTTGATGGACCACGTCAAGTCAAGAGCACGGAACGGCCCTTGCGCCTCGCACCCGACATGAAGGATCTGGTATGAAAGAGACCGAAGGCCTGTTCCGAGCCGCCCGTTTCGTCAAGCGAACCGTGATCGGGATCGCCATCATGGCGCTCGCCGTTGTCGTCCTTGGATACCTGTTCCTCGTGCGCCAGGTAGATCGCAAGGCGGCCTGGGCGGACGCGGCCAGGGAATTGGAGGGGAACATCCTTCACTTCGGTGAGCCGGCTGAGCGCGTCGCACGGGTGTACCGGCGGCGAGGCTCCAACTACTTCCGCGAGGCTAACGGGCTCCTGGTCGCGACGCCTGAGCGGCTCGTCTTTGTGGGGATCGAGCCGCGCGACAAGCTGGCGGGAGAGGACGCTCCAGCGTCCATTACCACGGCAGAGCTTCCCAACGACACACTCCTGGACGTAGTGCCGGGCCGAGTGTACGGGATAACCGCGCGGGGAATAGTTCTCGAGCGGGAGGGCAGATCTGAGAAGTTCGCAGCCGCGCCGGGCTTTGAATCAGAGCTTGATTCTCTCGCCAGATATGTCGAGCGAAGCCACGCCGCCGAGCGTCGGCTTTCGGCTGAAAACCATGCGCTACATTCAGCCGTCGCGCAGTTGGAAAAGCGGCCACTACGGTATCAGGTTGTGCGCGGCGATGCCCTATCGACCATCGCCGCTCGCTTTGGCGCCACGCCGGCGCAGATCCGGGAGTGGAACAGGATGACCAGCGACAAGGTGCGGGTCCGCGACACGCTGACGGTCAAACCTGCCGGCTGACGGCGCGCGCCCGAGCAGCTCTCCGTAGCTCCTGAAACCAGCCCGATGCAGCAGGAGCCAGCCAATCGCCGCCCCGGAGCATTGGATGAGGATATGCGTCACGTCCATGAATCGCTCAGCGACGACAATCTTCCCCACCTCCAGCAGAACCGACAGATACAACGCCGGAAACAGCCCTCGCAGCGCTCCCCTGTGCCGCAGCGGCCAGACGGTCAGAAGCGCCCCGATCGGTAGGAAGAGTACGAACTGCGCGATCACGTCTGTAACGCTGAACAGGTCCATGCGAGACGCCAGTGCTCGGAGCGGGACGAGGTGTTCCACCGAGAACTGCGCCGCCATGGCCTGCGCGTTCAGCTCTATCCGAAATGGCCGCCAGCTCCAGACCATGATCACGAGGGTGTAGCCGGCCGCGACCAGCCTGGGCCGGCCGTGATCATCCAGCCGCGTCGAGTACGTGTTGAGTAGCAGCGCCGCAGCCAGAGCGCCGCCCGTGATGGCTGCAGCGTGAATTGCGACCACCGCTGGTACTATGGGAACCAGCGCAACCCCGTGCGCCAGCTCGAGCACCGCAACCATCACCGCGCCGACCACGGCAACTGTCGGCCACGCCACCCCGAAGGGAATGCCCGCCTCTGCCGCGGCGGCCACTGCGAAAACACCTAGCGGGAAAAAGATCAGGATATCGGTGAAGGGCAGATTTGCCGTCCAGTGCGGGTCGACCGCGGCCCACGCCTCTGCGATGCGCTGCTTCGCGTCCGCGCCCAGATTTGGCAA
>JBBSGA010000572.1:0-2842 GCA_038254585.1 Chloroflexales bacterium
AGCTGTTCGAGGAGAAGATCTCCGGCGCCGTGCGCAACCGCCCCAAGCTTGAGAAGCTGATCGACCAGCTGCGCAAAGGCGACGTGCTGGTGGTCACGCGCCTGGACCGGCTCGCCCGCTCAACCTCCGAACTCCTGCGGATAGCTGAGCGTATTACCGAAAAGAAAGCAGGATTACAGTCGCTTGACGAACCGTGGGCCAACACGACAAGCCCGTCCGGCCGGATGATCATGACGGTCTTCGCTGGCATCGCCGATTATGTGGAGCCCACGATTATGCGGAGTGGTGCTGCCGGTCCGGATCGACCTGCGGCGTAGCCCATTGAGCTGGCCCGGCATTGGGCGCTGAGACATCCAAATAGTGCTCCGCATAATGCCGCCTCCTTTAACCAAGGGGAGGCACCATGCTCGACGAGCATCTCAAGTCACCTGTTACGCAGCAGCGGCTCCGGTCTGGCGTCGCCGCCGGCCATATTGACGGCTTTGCCGACTGGCTGCATCGCCATGGTTACGAACCGGTCACCATCGATGGGGTCCTTCGATCCTTTGCGGGCTGGACGGATTGGATGCGGCATGCTGGGTTCACCGCGCAAAGCGTGCTTGCGGGCTTCGAGGCGTGCAAGGCGGAGCTCGGGACCGGGCGCCATGTGCGGTATGGTCGCGGTCCCAATCGCAAGTCGCTGGCGTCTGCCGCACTGTTATCCGGTTCCTCCGGGAGCAAGGCGCGCTTCCACCCCTCACCGTTTCGCCGTCTGCGGCGGATGTTTGGCCGGTTCTCAGAGCGTTCCGTTCATGGATGCGCCAGCACCGGGGACTGACGGAGACGACGCTGGACGTCTACCAGGCAATCCTTGCGGAGCTTCTCGTGGCCTGCGGCAGCGACCCACACCTCTACACCGCAGAGAGCCTACGCGGCTTCGTCCTAGAGCGGGCGCGTCGTCACGGGCTTGCGCGTGCCAAGACCGTCGTTGTCGCAGTTCGTGCTCTGCTGCGCTTCCTCGGCGCCACAGGGCAGTGTCCGGCCGGGATGCAGCACGCGATCCCCGGTTTCGCCTCCTGGCAGCTCGCAACGGTTCCCCGGTTCCTGGTCGCCGAGGACGTGGAGCGGCTGATCGCGTCTTGCCCCGCGGAGACTGCCGGATTGCGGGACAAAGCGGTGCTGCTGCTTCTGGCCCGGCTCGGGCTCCGCGCAAGCGAGGTCGCCGGGCTCAAGTTTGCCGACATCGACTGGACCCACGGGCTGCTCACCGTGAGCGGCAAAGGGCGGCGCCAGGAGCGGCTTCCCCTATCTCAGGAGATCGGCGGTCGCTGCTGTGCTACCTGCGCCAGGGCAGGCCGCCATTGCGGACGCCCGAAGTGTTCACGTCGGTCGTCGCACCGCTCTGCCCGCTGACCCGGGCTGGCGTGACGCATATCGTGCGCGCCGCACTCCGCCGGGCCGGGATCAAGGCGCCGATTAACGGCGCTCACGTCCTTCGGCATTCCGCCGCGACCACCATGCTTCGGCAAGGCGCGTCCCTGGCCGGCATCGGTGCGGTCTTGCGCCACCGTTCTCTGAGGACCACGGCTCATTACGCCAAGGTGGACTTCGGCTTCCTGGCAGAGATCGCCCAGCCGTGGCCGGAGGCACCGTCATGCTGATGATCCACGTCGATCGTTATCTCTCGCTGCGGCAGGCCCTCGGCTTCAAGCTCAGCAAAGCTGCGCGACATCTCCATGCTTTTGCGGGGTTCGCTGCGGCCAGGGGCGACACGCATATCGTTGCGTCAACCGCGGTGGACTGGGCAACAGAAGCTCCCTCGCCCAACGCTCGGCACAACCGGCTGCGAGACGTCGTGCATCTCGCCCGCTTCCTGCACGCCGAGGACCGGGCCCACGAGGTGCCGCCGTCAGCCCTGTTTCCCGCGTCAAAGGTTCGCCCACTACCCTACATCTACACGTCCGACGAGTTGGCGCAGATCATCGAGGCGGCTGGCCGGCTGCGCCAAACATACCCGCTCCGGCGTGAGGTATACGCGACGCTCCTCGGACTGATCGCCGCAACCGGGCTGCGGATTTCAGAGGCGCTCAACCTCCGGTTCGACGATCTGCAGTCCGACGGCGTGCTGCTGATCCGGCGAACAAAGTTCGGCAAGCGTCGCCTCGTGCCCCTGCATCCGACGGTGGCCGACGCACTCGACCGCTACCTCGAACGGCGCTGCAAGTTGCCGGTGGTGGACGACCACGTGTTCCTTTCGGTGCAAAATCGGCGGCTGCCAGCCAGGACAGTGAACGACACGTTCCGTCGTGTCGTGCGGCTTGCGGATATCGCCCGTGACCGGACACGGCCGTGCCGGATCCACGACCTCCGGCATACGTTCGCAACAAGATCCCTGGAGCAGTGCTCGACATGCCGCGAGTCCGTCTCGCGCCACGTCGTCGCGCTGGCGACCTACCTGGGGCACACGGACATCGTCCACACCTACTGGTATCTGGAGGCGACGCCGGAGCTGATGACCGACATCGCCAGCGCAGCCGAGGCGCTAATCGCCGGGAGGGACGCATGACGCCGATCGCCTCTTTGATCACCGCCTTCCTGCGCGAACACATGCCGGCCGAGCGGGGCTACAGCCCCCACACCTGCGAAACCTACGCGCACGCCTTTCGGCTGTTGTTCGTCTTCGCCAGCGAGCGCGTCGGACAACGACCCTCCCGGCTCTGCCTCGAGCACATCGACGCCGCCCTCGTGCTCGACTTCCTGGCCCATATCGAGCAACAGCGTGGCAACGGCGCGACGACCCGCAACGCCCGGCTAGCCGCGATCAAAGCCTTCATGCGGTATGTCGAGCTCCATGTTCCCTCTG
>JBBSGA010000573.1:0-2832 GCA_038254585.1 Chloroflexales bacterium
CGCGACTGCCCGACCGCGCGCAGGAAATGATTCTCGACCAGGAATTTGAGGTCGGCCTGCACCGTGCGCCGGGCACGCTCGCCCGATGCGCGGATCGCCTGCTCGAGGGTGATGTCGCGCTGGCGGCGCGCGAGCTCGAGCAGCGCGCGCCGCGGCGGCGTCAGCGTCGCCACGTTCGGCGCATCCGGCCCGCGCATCGTCACCACGAAGGCCGCGCCGGTATCGCGCATGCCCAGCGGCGGCAGAAAGTTGAGCTTGAGCAGATTGATCACCGTCGGCAGGCCCATGCCAAAGGCCTCGATGTAGCCCGACTGGTAGAGCAGCTGGGCGATCGTCGGGTTCCGCGCGCGGCTGCCGCTGTAGAAAATGTTCTCCTCGGTGATCCCGGGCGGTAGGCCGCCGGGCGAGCGCCACTCAATGCGGTCCACGAACATCGAGATCTGCGTGCGCGCGCCGAGCAGATTATAGTCGCGGTGCGTCACCGCGTTCGCGGTCAGCTCGCGCAGCGCCTGGCGCGGATAGTCCGGGCGCTCCTCGCGCTGCGGGCCGGAGTCGGTGCTGATGCCGCGGCGCGTGTTGCTCCACAGATAGCGCTCGACCTCGTCGATCTGCTGCGTCAGCGTCCCGCCGTAGCGCCGGAAATGGAGCGGCGCCGTCGCCAGGTCCGGCGATGTGCCCGCAAAATGAGCGAGTGCAATATCGGTATGCTCGAGAAACGCCTGCGGACGGTATCCGAAAATGAGCAGGCCGGCCAGCGTCGGCACCAGCCGGCCGTCGTCCTCGACCAGGCAGCGCATCTCCTGGAGGAACGGTATCGGCTCGGTCTGGCCGCCGTCGTAGCGGTCGTCGGCCGTGGCCTTGGCGATATGCTGCGCGACCGCGGCGATATTCAGATCCGAAAGCTGCGCGCGCTCCACCGGCAGGGTATCCACCCGCTCGTCGCCGATACGCGGTACCAACTCATTCATGCCCACCTCCGCGCCCGATTCTAGCACAAACGTCCGGCGGCGCGAAGGCCGCACGGCGCAGATCTGCGCAAAGATCGATGCGCAGATCTGCGCGCAACCTCCGGCAGTCGCTCGCCGGCGTCTGTGCCGTTGTGCGCAAACGAGCCTGCGTAGAACTGCACTCTCCTGCGAGGGCGGCGCCGAGCGCGCGCAGCATCACGTCCCTATCAGCTATGTGCAGAGGATTCTGCGTAGAACAGCGCCCTTTTGCACCCGCGGCATCCAAACCTGCATGCAAGCTGCGCGCAAAGCCCTAGGCAGTTGCACTCTCTTTTTCTACACTGCCTGTGTTGAGGCGTAGGGCTATGTGCGCTCGAATAGAGCGCACATAGCTGCAGGGGGAGCGGGGTGGCCCACGACCGAATCGTCAACCAGCATCAGCCGGGCGTCGCGCTCTACCCGCGCAACCTCTCCTACGATCTGCTGCCCTTGATCGGCCCGGCGGGCTGGTCGCTGCTGCGCGCGCTGCACGACCATGCCGACGAGCAGGCGATCCTCTATCGCGGCGCGCGGCCGATCGCCCCGTCGGGAGCCGAGATGGAGGCCCTGGCGGGCGTCGGCGAGGCGAGCCTGCTGGTGATCAAGGAGCTCCTGCGGGTCTGCGGCTGCCTGAGCTGGGAGGACGTGCGCGGCAAGCAGGAGCCCCGGCCCGGGCGTAAGCTCAAGCAAGCCCCGACGCGCTCGCTGGTCTACTACCTCCACCCGCTTACCGGTCTCATCGTCTCGCCGCGGCTGGTCGAGGCGGTCTTCGGCTACCTCGAGCGCTCGCAGCGGGCGCAGGCCTATCTTAAGGCCAACGGCATCCTGCGTCCCCGCCCGGCCTATCTGCCCACGAGCGTCTGGCCGGCTCTGCTGCCCTGGATGGTCGAGACCGCCCGCTGGCAGGAGCTCTTTCAGCGCGTTCACGGACGTGGCGCGCACCAGGCCTACCGTGCCGAAGCGCACCGCTGGCTGGAGAGCGCCGCCGAGGTCGTGGCGACCCTCGAATGGGAGCAGCAGCCGTTGCACGAGCGCGAGGAGTCTTCCGTGGGAGAGCGTGCCGCCGTGGTGATGGCACGGTGGCACGCGGCGCTAACCGTGCCGTCACAGCGAGGGCAGGGTACCCTCGGCGCGAGTCACCATGGCTCGCCGGCCGTCCCCCCTACCCCGGTTAACGAATCAACCAATCAATCGGGGGAGGGAGTAGCGCAGGTAAACAAGGGAGCGAAGAAAAGGGGGGCACAGGTTGCGATCTCCGAGACCGGCGCAGAGCAGATCCTGCCGGCCGAAGCTGCGCTCTGGCGCGAGGTTCCCGCGGTGCTCGGAGTGGCGGATGCCCGTGTGCCGTACGAGCCGAGCCGGAGCGAGCGGCGCCTGGCACGGCGGCTCCTCCGCGGCCATTCGGAGGCCGGCATCCTGGCCGCGCTCCGCTCCGCCGTCGCTGCCTACCAGCCCCAACTCGGCCAGCCGCCACGGATCACACGTTTCGGCTTTGCCGGCGGCCTACCGGACTTTAAAGCCGCCTTGGCTGGTAGCGCCGGCTTCCCCGGCAGCGTCGCGACCGGCGCCGGCGTCGAGGACGACTTCTGGCACGAGTATGCTCGCGTCAACGAGCGGGCGCCGACCCGCGCCGAGCGCCGGCGCATCGAGAGTCTCGCCGCCGGCAGCAGCTGGTCCCGCCTCCTGACGTGGCTCGACCGCTGGGAGTCGGCGCATGGCGCGTCGGATAAGACCATCGGTCCGGCCTATTTCGAGGCCTGCGCCGCGGCCGAGCCGAAGCATAACGATGGGGGTACGGAGGGGACGCCCGGCAGCGGGAGCCGCGCTGCTGCCGCCTCAGAGCCGC
>JBBSGA010000574.1:0-2785 GCA_038254585.1 Chloroflexales bacterium
ATGACCGCGCAAGGCAGCAGCGAAAGCAGCACAGGCGCCACACCGATCGCGACCAGCCACGGCCATTGCAACGCCATGCCGCCGCCGACGACCGCGACGACGCCCAGGATGATGCCCCGACGACCTCTCAACCCGGATTTCCCGGATGGATTCCTTCGGGCTTGTACGCGAGGCTCCAATCTGCAATGAATATCAGCGTATTATCGGTAGTTGGGGCGCGCGCGCATGGAACACCCGGCGGGTGAATCGGATGATGGTGCCCTGCGGGTCGATTTCGACCGTCGCCTGCGGCTCGCATTCCAAGGCAGTCGCATCACCTCCGACGCCGGGTTGCTCGCCTACCGCGACCTCGACGACGCGCTTGGGCTGACGGATCTGGCCGCAGGCGTTCTGTCGGATGGCCGGCGCGGGAGGAACACCCGGCACTTGCTCGCCGGCCTGTTGCGCCAGTCCGTGTTCGGCCGGCTCGCCGGCTACGAGGACGTGAACGACGCGGAGCGCCTAGCCCACGATCCAGCGATGCGCGCGGTGGTGGGCCGGCAGGGCCTCGATCGCGCTGCTGCCTCAACAAGCCAGATGGGGCGGTTCGAGACGGCTTGGCTGACGAGCGACACCAATCTGACGGCCCTAGCCGATCTGTCCGGCGCCTGGATCGACCGGGTCCATGCGCGCAAGCCACAGACGACGATCGTGCTCGACATGGACAGCAGCGTCAGCGAGACACACGGCGCACAGGAAGGCAGCGCCTACAACGGGCACTTCGCATGCACCTGCTACCACCCGCTGTTCGTGTTCAACCAGTTCGGCGATCTGGAGCGATGTTCGCTGCGGCCGGGCAACGTGCATAGCGCCGATGGTTGGCGCGGCGTGCTGGAGCCGGTGGTGACGCGTTATCGCGCCAGAATGAAGCGGCGCTATTTCCGCGGCGATGCCGCCTTCGCCAACCCGGATATCTACGCCTTCCTGGAAGCCGAGGGCTACAAGTACACCATGCGACTGCCGGCCAACTCGGTTCTACAGGAAAGCATCGCCTGGCTGCTGAAGCGTCCAGTGGGTCGACCGCCGCAGGAAGTGCGCCGCTACCACGCCAGTTTCAGTTACCAGGCCGGCTCTTGGTCCAGGCCGCGCCGGGTGGTCGCGAAGGTAGAGTGGCATCCCGGCGAGCTCTATCCGCGCGTTGGGTTCATTGTCACCAACATGACCCGGCCGGCTGAGCGGGTGGTGGCGTTCTACAACCAGCGTGGCACGGCGGAGCAGCACATCAAGGAGGGCAAGAACGCCATCACCTGGACCCGGCTGTCCTGTCGCCGCTTCGCCGCCAACGCGGTGCGGTTGCAACTCCACGCCCTCGCCTACAATCTCGCCAACTTCCTGCGCACCCTGACGTTGCCGAAGGAAGTCGAGCACTGGTCGATGACAACGCTCCGCTAGCGGTTGGTGAAGATCGGCGCCAAGATCGTTCGGCACGGCAGGTCGGTGATCTTCCAGATGGCTGAGGTCATGGTGTCGCGCGGTCTGTTCGAGAAAATCCTATCCGCCATCGCCGCGCTCCGTCCGTTGCCGATGGTCAGATGCTAACCGCCGCCGCCATGCCTGGGGGGCAACATCGGTTGGAGACGTGCGTCCCGATGAAAGCTCGAGGAGCGAGAGGTCCACGAATACGGCATCCAGCGCCCGGCTGGGAGGGAATTGGCGGCCTTTCCGGCGCCCCGGCTGTTGCAGAATGCCTGGAGCGGCGGTTAGACTGTCCTCCAGACCGGCGGATGGTCCGCTCATCTGGGAAATGTCGGCTAAGACAGCATCCTGCCCTTTCTCCGATCCAACCACGATGACAGAAGGAAACTTGACCATGAAGACGTTTATCGTAGCCGCTGCACTGCTGATCTCCGCGCCAACGTTTGCCCAGACCAGCGCGACGCCGCAGGGTCCCGCCGCAGCGGGTGCCTCGAGCGAGTCGGCCCCGGCCAGCACGAATAGTCTGCCACCAGCTGCTGGAACACAGCCGTCTGCTCCGGGACAGCCAGCCAACGTCGGCGGATCGTCGGCTAGCCCGGCGCCGACGCCCGCCGCACCCCCACCCCGCTGACACGGAGTCTGGGTCGGCCTGCGGCTGCATCACAGCCCCAGGCCGTTCTGCTTAGGTGAGCTGCGGCTTCCCCACTCCGTCGGAGAACGACCATGTCGATCATCGGTTGGCTGATCCTTGGACTGATCGCAGGTTTCATCGCGAGCAAGATTGTCAACAAGACCGGCGAAGGTCTGATCATAGACATCGTTCTTGGGATCATCGGGGCCGTCGTCGGCGGCTTCCTATTCTCCCTCGTCGGAGCATCGCCGGTTACCGGCGATGAACATCTACAGCATGGTGGTCGCCGTGATTGGAGCGATCGTCGTCCTCCTTATCTACCACGCGGTCACTGGTCGCGGCCGGACAGTCCGTTAGCAGCTGCGGAGCGTCTTCGGTGATCAGCAGGTACGGGCATGGCTAGACGTCATGTTCCCGGGCTGAGGCCTGGTGGCCCGCCCTTCGTGCGATAGAGAAACGAGGGTTGCTCGGGCGGGCCGAGCCGAGCCTCACGCACGGAGGGCGAACCATGACGGAGTATCGCGGAGCGTTTGTCGCGTTTGATGTGGCAAAGACGAACTAGCCCGGATAATTCAGGACGGCCATGTTGATGCCGAATTGGTCCAGGCGAGTACAACTGGCGGTTGTTGGGCCATGGCTGCGATTCCGTCAGCCGCCGCTGGCCGGTTGGGCGGGTTCGGGTGCTTTGTAGGCGTGAGG
>JBBSGA010000575.1:0-2764 GCA_038254585.1 Chloroflexales bacterium
CGAGATACATATGTGCTTTCAGTGTAATCTATTGGTGTATTCGTGTCATATTCGTGGACGGCTTATTCCTCCACCAGCGTCCATACGAATTGTTAAATGGCCTCTAAGCTCACGCGCTGTGTCAGGTGCTGAGCTCAGGCGTTCTGTGGAGCAGACGCCGCGGGCGGCGCCTCCGCGCGGCGGTGGTCGACACGATACGAGCGCCAGATGATGACCGCGAAGCCAGCGGCCAGCACGGTCAGGGCGCCCTCGACGACTGCGATGTTGTTGTGGCTGTAATACTGGGCAACGACCAGCGTGCCGTCCATGACGGTGTGCGCCAGGATTGCAAGGCCGAGCCAGGCGAGCCTGCGCTCGCGGACGGCGCGCAGCACCATCAGCGCCATGCCGATGTGCGCCGTCGCCGCCAGCACACGCTCCCAGATCGTCAACACCATGTTGAATAGCTGGGGGTTGTGCAGCGCGGGCCGGTGATATGAGAATAATAGACGCAGCAAGCACAGTCTACCGGTCTTAAGGCGGATTGTGGTGACGATGCCGCGGGCGCAGTCAGGCAGCCGGGCATACTTCATGCTGCGCACCCGGCGACAGGTGGGAGACGTGCTATGCCCCAGGACGACGAGCTGGATCTTGACCCGGTCACCCTGGACATTCTGGATTTGCTGCGCCGCCAGGCGGGAGATGCCTTCTCAGCCGAGGAGCTGGCCGACCAGCTGGACTACACGCCGGCCGAGGTCGAGACCGGCCTGGCCAGACTAGGAGAGCTCGGCTTCGTCGAAAAAACTGAGAGGGCGGGAGCGCCAGCCTTCATCATCAGCTCGGGGGCGCCTGAGCTCTGAGCGGACCACCGATTGAAATCGGCGTCTGCTACCGGGCAAACGCGCTGAAGCGCGTTGAGAGCTTTCACCCGGTGGCGAGGTCTACGCTTCGCCGGTCAGGCTTCGGGCGGAACGTCGTGCTTCAGAAAGAGCTCGTAGTACAGGAGATGCCGGCCTGCCCCCGAGTAGCTCGGCCGGCAGGCTCCGGCCAGCGGCTACTCCTGACGCCAGGTCTGGGCCAGCACCCTTAGCCAGTTCGCGTAGGCCAGCTTGCGCAGTGCCGCCTCGTCGTACCCACCGCGGCGCAGCGCCTCCAGCAGCCGCGGCAGCCCGCTCACGTCGCCGATGTCGCGCGGCATCGTCGCGCCGTCGAAATCGGAGCCGAAGCCGACGCGGTCGACGCCGAGGCGCTCGACCAGGTAGTCGATCTGGCGGACCAGCACCTCCAGCGGCGTGTCCGGCTCGTCGTAGGCATTGGCCCGCACGGAGCTGACCTCGAAGTTTAGCCCCACCATGCCGTCCGAATCGCGGATCGCGTCGAGCTGCCGGTCGGTCAGATTGCGTGAGGAGAGGCAGATCGCGTGTGCAGCCGAGTGGCTGGCCACGAGCGGAGCGGTCGAGAGGCGCGCCACGTCCCAAAAGCCCTGCTCGTTGAGATGGGAAAGGTCGATCATGATCCCCAGGCGATTGCACGTCTGCACCAGCTTGCGTCCGGCCTCGGACAGGCCGGGGCCCGTGTCGGGCGAGGACGGAAACTGAAATGGCACGCCGCAGCCGAAGGCATTGGGACGGCTCCACACGATCCCCAGCGAGCGCAGGCCGGCGCGGTAGAAGACCTCCAGGGCGTCGAGATCAGGATCGATCGGCTCGGCGCCCTCGAAGTGCAGCACCGCGGCCAGCACGCCCGCCGCAAGCGACGCCGCTAGCTCCGCGGCAGTACGTACGACCCGGAGCTGGCCGCGCGACTCGGCTTCCAGCCGGAAGAGGCGGGCGGCCAGGGCTATGGCCGTGCTTTGGGCGTATGCATGCTCCAGTGGAGGCGCCATACGCACGTGATATCCCGTAGCCGTGATCGTCAGATCCGAGCCGGGAGGCCCTTGCGTCGAAAGATGCGGCCGGACAAAGACTGCGAAAAAGCCGCCGCCGAAGCCGCCTTCCTGTGCGCGCGGCAGATCGACGTGGCCGCGCGCGGATCGCCGGAAAAAGCTGCGTTCGCCATCCCGCTCGGCCTGGTACAGGCTCAGCAGCGTGTCGTTATGTCCATCGAAGATAGGGAGCCGCGTGGGTGCGACCAGAGCCGTTCTCCTTTCCGGAGTTTCTGCGCCGAGCAGCATTCTAACCCGAATCGATGGCGGAAGTGGCCATGCCTCCGGCAGAGAGCGATAGCGCTCGGGCCGGGTCCGTCGAAAGGCTGAGATGCAATCCGGCAGGTGGCCGTTCACCGATCGCTGCGGGTGGTGATACGCTTGTGCCAGTAAGCAGCCACCCACCCTCGAAGGAGGCAAAGCACACGATGCATGCTCAACCGCCGGACACGTCGCGCTACCCGTATCCAACCGCCCGCTCGGGCGGCCTCTTCCTGATGCTCGCCGGCCTGACAACCGTTGTCGCGACCCTGCTGGGCGGAGCAGCCCCGCTGCAGCCGATCGTTTTCAGCATCGGGTTCGCGCTCTCGATCGTGATCGGGCTCGTACTCTTGCGCCGCCGGCTCTCCTACGGCGAACAGCCTCGAACCCAACGCCGCGCCGTCGTCGCCGCCCTCTTCCTTGAGGGGGGGATGACTCCCCACGGTGGGGAGTGAGGTAGCTATAGTGGCAAACCTTACGGAAGGAGTTGGGCTTCAAGCTTGGCAAGATAGGCGTCGGGGTCTTTCCTGAACCTGCGTGAGGCGCGACGCGCTTCATGCCGCACCTCCAGCGCCTTGCGCATGTGTCGCCATGCCCCAA
>JBBSGA010000576.1:0-2759 GCA_038254585.1 Chloroflexales bacterium
CGCAAGCGCCGGAAGGCCCGCCAGGGTTTCAGGGCTGATGCCAACGCTGGCGCCGGCTCTCGGCATTGCCGCGATCAGCGTACCAATAAGGATAGCCCCCACGCCCCAGCCGGCCAGCCCGGCCAGCCCGCCGCCGAGCCAGCGCGGCGTGCGGCGCTCCCCACCGCGGTAGTTCTGCGCCGTCGCGCCGAGGCCAGCCACAACGCCGACGACGGTCACGACGAGAAAAACCACGGTGTAGGCAAATGCGTGAATATCGTCGGGATGGGTGAGATTATAGGCCACGTAGTAGCGGTTGGCGGCGATCATCAGGCCGCTCCAGCATGCGCCGAGCAGCGGCGCCAGCCAGTGCCGACGATGCCTGCCAGGACCAGCGCCACAAGCGCGAAGGCGAGTACTGCGATTACGAGATGGCCGATTATGAACGCGATCGAATAGCCAGCCAATAGCGTGATCCCGGCCAGCGCGACCACCGTGAGCTTGCCGAGCGCCGCCAGCGGGGTGCGGGTACCCTTTCGTGGCTGAACCAGTGCTGTTGCCATGAGCGTCCTCCTATACGTGGGCTGTTTGTTGCGCGCGTGCAGGCTCCCGGAGCGCCTTGTTCACGTGCTCGCGCCGGATGCCGAACGCCATCACCCGCGCTGGCAGGTCGCGCAGGAGCGGGAACCGGCGCACGATCGGCAGGCGCAGGATGGCCGGCAGCTGGACGGCGGTGCTCGGGTCGAGCGCGCGGTTGATGATGCGGTCCTGTATGCTGCTGACGATCGTCTGGATGACCCAGGTCTGCCACGCGCGTCTGCGCTGCACTGCGGCCAGGTCGGCCAGCCGCACCCGGCCGGCCTTGAGTGACGCGGTGAGGATAGTCGCCGCCGCCACCGCGTCCATAATCGCATAGTTGATGCCGTTCCCACCGGCCGGCGACATGACGTGGGCCGCGTCGCCGATCAGCAGCAGGCCGGGCTTGTACCAGCGCGGCAGACGGTCCGACGCGACCGAGAGCAGCGAGACGTCGCGCCAGTCCTGCAGCTCACCGACGCGGTCGGCCAGCTCCGGCGCGAGCTCGGCAATCGAGCGGCGCAGCCCGTCGATTCCCGTGGCCTGCAGCTGCTTGTAGCTCCCTTTGCGGATGATGTAGCCGATCTGCCACTGGTCGCCACGGTCAAGCTTGATCAGCAGCGCGCCGCTGCCGAAGCGGCCCATCGCGCCGCCGCCCTCCTCGGGACGCTTGGAGAGCCGCAGCCACAGCACGTCCATCGGCGGCGAGGTCGTGATCGCCACGAAGCCGGCCAGCTTGCGCAGCTTCGAGAAGCGCCCGTCGGCGCCAACCGTGAGCAGCGCGCGCACCTCATGCCAGCCATCGCGCCCCTGGTAGCGCACGCCGCGGACGGTTCCGTTCTCTTCGACCAACTCGAGGACGTTCGCCCCGAAGACTACGCCAAAATTCGGATAGCGTTGCGCCTCCGCTGTGACAAATTCCAGGAAGCGCGTCTGGGGCATCATTGCGATGTAAGGGAAGCGCGTTTTCAAGCGGCTCAAGTCAACGACCGGGACCGGCCCGGCCGCGGTCGTGGCCACCAAATTGCTAATTTTGGCGTGCGGCAGCTCGAGCAGGCGGTCGGCTAGGCCGATCTCGTCCAGCACCTCCAGGATCGATGGGTGCAGCGTGTCGCCGCGGAAGTCGCGGTCGAAGTCGGCGTGCGCCTCGATCAATAGCACGGGAATGCCCTGGCGGGCCAGCAGCAGCGCCAGGACCGCGCCGGCTGGCCCACCGCCGACCACGCAGCAGGTGGTCTGTTGAATATCGCGAATCGCGTGGGGCGGCGTCTGTACTCCATCGGCCGCGTGTGGAGGGGCGATAGCCATACGACCACCTCGTCGTTCATTGGTTGGTCAATCAACGTAGGACCTATCTCACCGCGCCGATGCATCAGGTGGGACACGTCATGTCGGCAGAAGGCCCACCGATCCAGCCACATCCTACGGGAGCGAGCGCGGCCAGCAGCGCGCGCGTCTTGAGATGGCTACATCATATCAGGTGGCATATCCCAGAGTCATGGGAATCATTCCTGACCATGCCGGGAACTTTGGCGGATGGCACGCTGCTCGGGAGCAGGCGCAGAAGGAACAGGGCTGGTATCAGGAGCACCGCAAGAGGCTTTGGCATGAGCAAGCGGGCAGCGCCTCGACTGGATGGACGAGTCGGTTGGCATCCTGCGTGCCCTCCTCGCTGGAAGCACCGTCACGTACGTTAGGCCTGTGCCGGCTCGTATATTATGAAGGTGCGTCAAGGTGGTGGTGAGAGCGCTGTGCCGGCTGCGGCATTGACCGCGAGTGGTAGATAGCTCCCCACCACCCTTGGGCGGGACGAGTCTGAACCGTATCACGTGAGCTTGATCACGCATCACGAGCATAGACCAAGGGCCCGCTCAGACAACTGCACATCAAGAGAAGATGAGTGTCGGAGGGTCGTCTATGGAGTCTTTATCCTCGTCCCCAGCCTATCGCTGCTTCGTTGGCGTCGATATCGCCGCCGCCAGCTTCACCGCGCTCTGGATGACTGATGGCAGCATGCTGCCCAAGGCGGTGACCTATTCCCAGAGTCCCACTGGCTTTGCAGCCTTTCGGCAGCAGCTCCAGGCCACCGGTGTCATGCCAGCGCAGACCTTGATCGTGCTCGAAGCGACCGGGTCGTACTGGGTCGCCCTTGCAGTCACACTCCATGAGGCAGGCTATGCTGTCGCCGTCCTCAATCCCGCCCA
>JBBSGA010000577.1:0-2717 GCA_038254585.1 Chloroflexales bacterium
AGCGGCCGGAACGCGGGAGCGCCCGCGCTTCGAGCTCTTGAACAAGCAACCCTTCGGCGAAGGCGACCTGCCCGCGCGGGAGATCTTCCAGGCGCTCCGCCGCGTGGGATACGACGAATACATCGTGCTCGAGACGGGAGACTTCGGCGATCCACAGGCCTCCGCCCGGGCCGCGCTCGACGTGCTCCACGCCCTCAACCGCGCCGAGGTAGCGTAGGACGGTTGGGGAGCCAATGCTGGCGCTCGAGCCCGACAGCCCGGTTCCGCTGCATTATCAGCTGGAGCAGGCGCTCAAGGATCAGCTGGAAAGCGGGCGATGGAAGCCCGGCCAGATGATTGCCTCCGAGCGAGAGCTCATGCGAGCGGTGCGCGTGAGCCGGGCGACTGTCCGCCAGGCGCTGGCCTCGCTGACGCAGCAAGGGCTGCTGGAGCGCGTTCATGGGCGGGGCACCTTCGTCGCCTCTCCACGCTTCGAGCAGGAGCGAATACGCATGAGCGAGCGGCCCACGTACATTGGGATCGACCTGGGAGGCACGAAGATCGCGGGCGCCGCCGTGGACGTGGCGAGCGGCGCGCTCTCCGGCCGCCGGGTCGTGGCGACCGAGGCGCACGGCGGGCCCGAGGCCGTCATGGCGCGCATGGCCGAGCTGGTCGAGGAGGTGCGGCACGCGGCCGGACTGGAGCGCGGCGAGGTCGGCGGGGTCGGCCTCGGAGTGCCGGGTGTGACCGATCCCGCGGCGGGTTTGACGCTCTTCCTGCCGAATCTGCCGACCGCCTGGCGGGGTGTCCCGGTGGTTGCAACGCTCGGCCGGCTCAGCGGCTACGGCGTGGCGCTGATCAACGACGCACGCGCCTTCACGCTGGCCGAGGCGACCGTGGGCGCCGGCCGCGGCGCGCGTACCGTCGTCGGCCTGACGCTTGGCACCGGCATCGGCGGCGGCATCGCGATCGAGGGGCACCTGCACCTCGGCATCGACGGCACGGCGGGCGAGGTCGGGCACCAGACGATCGACCCGAACGGCCCGCCCTGCGGCTGCGGCAACCGCGGCTGCCTGGAAGCCTTTGCCAGCGGGCCGGCGATCACAGCGCTGGGCGTTAAAGCGGTCCTGCAGGGCCTCACCACGCGCATCGGCGCGATGGTGGAGCACGATCTTAACCGGATCACACCCGAGACGATCTGGCAGGCCGCCGAGGAGGGCGACGAGGTCGCGGCCGAGATCCTTGAGCGCAGTGGGAGCTACCTGGGAGTGGGCGTCGCCAACCTGGTCTCGATCCTCAGCCCGGATCGGGTGGTCATCGGCGGCGGTGTCGCGCGGCTGGGCGAGCGGCTGCTGGAGCCGGTGCGGGCGCAGGTACGCGCCCGCTGCAACGCGACGCCGGTGGATCGGGTTTCGGTGGGCCTTGCGGCGCTGGGACCCGAGGCCGGCGTCGTCGGAGCCGCGATCTGGGCGGCCCAGCGGCTCGAGCGCGCCGCGTAAAGCAACACGAAGGAGAAGCGAAGGTGACGATTGATACGGAGTCGGCACTCCAATTCATGGACGCGGCGCAGGCACTAGTAGAGCGCATCCGCGCCACGCAGATACCGGCCATCGCCGCGGCAGCCGAGATCTGCACGAATTCGATCGCGTCAGGTGGCCTGGTCCATCTCTTCGGGACGGGCCACTCGCGCATCGCCGTCGAGGAAATCTTCCCGCGCCACGGAAGCTTTCCGGGCTTTCACCCGATCGTCGAGCTCTCGCTGACCTACCACAACCAGGTCGTCGGAGCCAACGGCCAGCGCCAGGCGATGTACCTGGAAAAGCTGGAGGGCTTCGGCGAGACCATCCTCCGCAACTTCATCTTCGGCCCGCATGACAGCTTCATCGTCTTCTCCAACAGCGGCGTCAACGGCGTGGTCGTCGACGTGGCGCTTGGCGCTAAGGAGCGGGGCATGCCGGTGATCGGCGTCGTCTCGCTCGATCACTGCCTCAAATCGGCCGCGCGGCATAGCTCGGGCAAGCGGCTGCCCGACATCGCCGACGTCACGATCGACAACTGCTCTCCGGCCGGCGACGCGATGGTCTCCGTTCCAGGGCTCGACGAGCCGGTCGGGCCGGGCTCGACCATCGGCTATGCCGCGGTCGTGAACGCCCTGAAATGTCTCGTCGCGGCGGAGCTCACGCGGCGCGGACAGCCGCCGTTGGTGCTGACCAGCAGTGTGCTGATCGGCAAGCAGGCCTCGGGCGAGCTCTTCGACCGGAGCTACGACGACTATCGCGCGCGGATCGCGCGCCTCTATGGCGGACAATGAGCCGGCTACAGGACAAGGTGATTTTGATCACGGGCGCAGCCGGGGGGATCGGTCGCGCGGCAGCCCTCCGCTGTGCCGCGGAAGGCGCGCGGGTGGCGGCCCTGGACCGGACCGAGAGCGGGCTGGAGGAGACGATCGTAGCGATCGAGGGCACCGGGGGAAGTGCCATGCCGGTGATGGCGGACGTCACGCAATCGGCCGCCGTTCGGGACGCGCTGGCGCACGTGACCGGAGCCTGGGGCCGGCTCGACGGCGTCTTCAACACCGTCGGCATCAGCGGGCGACGCTGGGGCGACGGTCCGGTGGACGAGTGCACCGAAGAGGGCTGGGCACGCGTTATCGACACGAACCTGACGAGCATGTTCCTGGTCTGCAAATACGCCGTGCCGGCGTTGCTTGCCTCCGGGGGCGGCGCGATCGTCAACCT
>JBBSGA010000578.1:0-2712 GCA_038254585.1 Chloroflexales bacterium
AGGCGAAGGGCGGCGAGGTTGATCGGCGGTCTGGCCAAGCTCGCCTGGTACCAGACCCCAATCCAGCGCGCATCGAAAATCTGGCGCGCCGAGGTCGCCGCAGGTGTCTCGTCGGGCTCGAGCAGGACCATCGACCAGACCTTGACCTGGATCGAGCGGCCGGGCGCGAGAGGCAGGGCGAGGTCGACGTTGGGGGCGGCGCCCGACCGCTCGACACTCCAGACCGCCGCGCAGAGCAGCCAGAGGAGCAGCGCAAAGCCAGTCACCGCCGGTCGCAGCGTGCGCAGCGGGGTTCTGCCGACTTCGCACGGCGCGCCTGCTCCGCTCATGGCCGCGTACCTCACGTGGAGCCGGCCTCGCCGGCTGCGATTATCCCACGAGCTCGTCGGGCAGCGGCTTCATGACCGGGGTGGGCAGCCGGGCCTTGAGGTCGGAGACCTGTTGCTCGAGCTCTCCGACGCGCTGGCGTAGCCGGCGCGCCTCGAGGCGCCGCTGAATCTGCCCGGGGAGGCCGAGCAGCGTGGCCAGCAGGATCCCGACCAGGGCCGAGATCAGGATGATGATATAGAGTGGCACATTCCCGCTTTGCCAGCTGAGAAAGCGCACGCTGACCGGAAACGGATTCTGAACGCCGAAGGTCGAGAGCAGCAGGACCAGCGCCGCCACGACCACCAAAACGAGGTACCTCATCGTGTCGCCTCTCGCAATCGATTGATAAGCCGGCGGAAGAGTCCCGGCCCGGCGAGCAGCTGCCGCAAGCGCCATGCCGTGAAGCCTACCAGGGTCGCCGCCATAGCAAGCAGGGGCCACTCGGGCAGAGGGGTCACCACGAGCTGGCGCATGTGGGCCAGGCTGGTGTCCTGGTACCAGACGCCGAGGGTCACGCCATTGAGCGTCGTGCTGGCGCTGTGGTTGTAGGACTTGTCGATATAGACCTTCTCACGGTTCCAGATATTGACGTCGATCTCCCTCCCCGGCGCGACCGGCACGACGAAGGCCGCCCAGCCGCCTTCGCCCGGCATACGCGCCGCCCACCGCTGCCCGACGGCGAGCAGCATGCAGACCAGCGCGAGCGTCACAGCCAGCGCGCTCGGGCCGTGGCACCAGAGCGTCCGCGGTTGTGCGACGGCTTTCACGTGCTCCTCATGCTGCTTCGGAGAGAGAGTATCGCATCGGGCGTCGTCCACGCCTGCACCGAGAGACTCCGCAGCAGCTGTACCTTCCCGTGGTCTTCGTCTAAATCGACTTTAACCTCGATCGTAAGCGTTTCGGTTGCCATAGCGATCATTTCCTGCCGCCCGCGGCATACTCGTCCTACCTATCGTGCAGCATTCTATCACCACAGCCAGCCGAACGACGGTATGAATCATGCCGACAACCGTAAACGTGTGAATAAAGCAGCGGCACTCGGGACTCGGCGCGACACTCGCCACCCGGCCGGGAGGTCTACGCGTGGCAACGCATATTATGACGATCGACGACAGCCCCGAGATCCTGGATATGCTCGAGGCGATTCTGACCGAGGAAGGCTATGAGGTGAGCCGCTACCTAGCCCCGGACCTGGCCGTGGCCAATCTTGGCGAGCGTAGGCCTGACCTGATCATCCTCGACTGGCTCTTTGGCTCGGAGGAGCGGGGCATGCAGATGCTTCAGCGCCTCAAGCTCCATCCTTCGACAGCGCGGATCCCGGTGCTGGTCTGCACGGCATCGGTGCAGCAGGTCCGCGAGATCCACGACTACCTCGAGGCAAAGGGTGTAATAGTGATCTTCAAGCCCTTCGCCGTAGACGAGCTCCTGTCGGCAATCACGGCGGCACTGGGGGCACGCTCCACCCGCGAAACCCGGGCGTCTGACTCGGCCTTCGTCGATCGGCTGGGGCGTCTGATGGGGAGTACGACGCCGCGCCTGGGGCGCGGCTAAGCCTTCACTCGGGTTCCCGGCCGGCCATAGGTCTCGTCGACGAGGGCCGTCTTGAAGATACACGGGACGATGCTCTCACCTGCTTCTATGCTACGTCGGTCGCGACGGACCCGGCGCTGCCACGCGCGGCTGCCGTCCCGGCGTGTAGTGCTGCGAGCGCTACCGCAGCAGGACAACCTTCCACCACGGCAGCGCCGGCGTGCCGGGGCACGCGGCACGAGAGCAGGACAAAACGGGGGCTAGAACGACGAGGCACTGTCGCAGCCGGCCTCCTCGCTTGACGTGTCCCCGATAATGTCTATTCTCATGGAGAGATCCGTCAATTGACGGCTGTGTGAGCAGCGTCATACCCCATCGTCGGCGACGGTCAATCCTAGATTATCTTGGACATGAGGGTTGGCATGCGCTTTGACGAGGTGGCCACACGCTTTTTGGAGGCCAACCGGCACACCTTGCTTGCCAATACTCGGCGCGCCTATCGCGCTGATCTCATGCTCTTCGCCCGCAGTTTACCGACGGTGGAAACTGCAGAACTCACTCCCGACCGTCTCCGCACCTTCCTCGTTGCGTCTGCTGATCGCGCTCCTGCCACCTTGGCGCGCCGCCGCGCCGCCTTGCGCTCCTGTTTCGCCTGGGCCTTCCGCAACGGCTTCGTGGCGCTCGACCCGACCTCCCATCTGGACAAAATCAGCCTTCCGCACCGCGATCCACGGCCACTGACCTCAGACTTGGTCGAGGCGATTCTCGCAGCAATTCCTGCCCGGCACATCCGCAATCGTCTGCTCTTCACCC
>JBBSGA010000579.1:0-2674 GCA_038254585.1 Chloroflexales bacterium
CGAGGCTTCAGCCGGGTTTCAGGCAAGGTACCGGCTGAAGCCTCGACCTCCGATTCCAAGCCATCGCATGTGCTGACGTCGTGGATCAGGCTCATGCAAGGGAGGACGAGCATGAAGGTAGGTATTTTTCTGGTGCTCTTCGGCCAGCGGCCGCTGGCCGAGGCGCTCGACGCGGCCAAGGCTGCAGGATGCGGGGCGGTCGAGATCGGCACCGGCGGCTACGTAGGCGACGCCCACTGCAAACCCGCCGAGCTACTCGGAGATCAGAGCGCGATCGCCGGCCTGCGCGAGGCCATCCAGCAGCGCGGCTTGACGATCAGCGCCCTGTCGTGCCATGGCAACCCGCTGCATCCCGACGAGCAGATCGCCCGCGCGCACGACGCGGCGTTTCGTGACAGCGTCCGGCTGGCGGCCGAGCTCGGCGTCGAAACGGTCGTCACCTTCGCGGGGTGTCCCGGCGACTCCCCGGCGGCGCAGCGGCCGAACTGGGTCGTCACGGCCTGGCCGACGGACTTTCGCGATATCCTCGAATGGCAGTGGGCCGAGCGCGTGGCGCCCTATTGGCAGGAAGCGGCCGCCTTTGCCAAGCAGCACGGCGTGAAGGTCGCCGTCGAGCTGCACCCGGGTTTCGTGGTCTACAACACCGAATCGTGGCGGCGGCTGCGCGAGGTAGCCGGCGACACGATCATGGTCAACTTCGACCCCTCGCACCTCTTCTGGCAGCAGATGGACCCACTGGTCTGCGTGCGTGACCTCGGCCCCGCGATCGCGCACGTGCATGCTAAGGATACCTGGATCGATCCGCAGAACACCGCGCGCAACGGCGTGCTCGACACCAAGTCCTACGCCAAGCTGCGCGATCGATCGTGGTATTTCCGGACGGTGGGCTACGCGCACGGCCAGGAGTTCTGGCGGGCGCTGGTCAGCGAGCTGCGCCTGGCGGGCTACGACGGCGCGCTGTCGATCGAGCACGAGGATGCGCTGATGAGCACCGACGAGGGCTTCGCCAAGGCCGCGGCGTTCCTGAACCAGACAATCATCCGCGAGCAGCCGGCCACGGCCTGGTGGACGTAGCAGGCAGGCACGATCGACCAGAATCGTGGGGAAGCGGGGCCGGCCCCGCGGCGGGCCACCGATTTCAATCGGTGCCCCGCTTCATGCACGCGTTTTGCGCTAACGGCTCCCCCTTCGTGCGCGGGACTGCTCGACCGGCTGGCCCAGGTATCATGCATTATGTCAATCTACGACGACGC
Organism: Chloroflexales bacterium; assembly: GCA_038254585.1. Lineage (GTDB taxonomy): Bacteria > Chloroflexota > Chloroflexia > Chloroflexales > Kallotenuaceae > JBBSGA01. Next base: position 1,254 of record JBBSGA010000579.1, read on the forward strand.
GGCCGGAGATTCGTCTGTGCCGCTGCGGATCGAGCGGTACCAGTCGCGTAGCCACTCCATGGCGCGCTCGGAGCTGTCTACCGGCAGGCTCTTGTAGGACGTGATCCCGAACTCGCGGTAGAGCTGGCCGTAGACGCCGCCGTACTCGTTGCGGCCGGTACGCTCTCCCAGCGCCCGCGCGACAACCTTGATTGCCTGCGCTAGCTCGGTCGCCTGCGTCTCGGTAATAGAGTGCTTCGGGGCGAGCGTCAGCTCGAGGGCGTTCAGCCGCTCGGCATGTCCGGTCATGGTCGCGGCGATCTCGGTCATCTGGGCTTCGAGCCGCATCTGCTGGCGGGCAATCGCTGCGATCGCCATCGCCATCTCGTAGGCCTGGGCAGCGGGCGAGAGCTCGCCCGGCGCAGCTAGGGCCATGCTGGACGGCTGGCCGCTGGGCCGGAAGGCATCCCAGAGCACGGCCGCGCACTCGCGCTGGTAGAGCACAAGCTTGTCGCGGACCTCGGCGCGGACGCGCCGCGAGTTGATGCCGGCGAGCCAAAACGGGATCAGATCGAGGCGCATGCATTGGGCCTCCTGCGCGCCGCCCACCGTTTGGAGTCGCAGTGTGACGAGCCCCGTGCTGAGCACAGCATGTTCCTGGATCCTCTGCGTCTGGCTCGGCCGATCGATACCCAGATTGTCGCAGAGACGGGCGAGCGGCGCGAAAACACGCTTCGAATCGGCATCCTGGACGGCGAGGATCTGGTCGCCGTAGAAATCAATCGCCCGTGGCTCCAGCGTCGCAGCCTTCTCGTTCATAGCTCGTCCTCGATCAAGGGGTATGAGGTCTCATGGGGCAGCTATTCCTGCCAAGATTATAGCATGGGAGGGCATGGCGTATGCCACGCCCCGGCTGGGCAAGTGGGACGGGATGCGCTAGAATAAAGTGACGGTCGCGGACGAGATCGAGACACGCCCGAGTGTAGCGGGCAAGATGTGGTGGCCAAGAGTGAACAAGCACGCAGAGCCTGATCTGGAAGAGCAGCCGCGGCAGGCGCTGGAAAGAGCTAGGAGGGCGAGTTCCATACCGGCGCTGCAGTCGGGCGATCGGCTGACACGCCATGAATTTGAGCGGCGCTACGACCGTCTGCCCGCCAACGTCAAAGGCGAGCTGATCGAAGGAGTGGTGTATATGGCCTCGCCCGTGCGCTTCGAGAGCCATGGTCGTCCCCACGCGCTCGTTCTGGCATGGCTTGGCCTCTATACGGCATCGACGCCGGGAGTCCAGATCGCCGATAATACGACGGTGCGGCTGGATGCGGACAACGAAGTGCAGCCTGATGCACTGCTGCGTATCGACACGAAGTTGGGCGGGCACTCACGCATCGGCCCCGACGACTACCTCGAAGGCGCGCCGGAGCTGGTCGTGGAGATCGCGGCCA
>JBBSGA010000580.1:0-2650 GCA_038254585.1 Chloroflexales bacterium
CATGGCAGCACGTCACTGTGCCGGGCTGGTACGGCGGGGGCGAGCGCGCCCTTGAGTTCTGCACCGCTACCGCCGTCTGGCGCCATGGCGGGATGCCCGTCGTGCCGATCCGATGGGTGCTGGTGCGCGACCCCCGGGGCCGGTTCGACCCGCAGGCGCTGCTCTGCACCAATCAGGGGCGCGATCCCTTGCAGATCCTGCGCTGGTTCGTTCAGCGCTGGCAGCTGGAGGTCACGTTCCGGGAAGTGCGCGACCACCTCGGCGTCGAGACGCAGCGCCAATGGTCAGACCGGGCCGTCGCGCGCACCACACCGTGCTTGCTCGGCCTGTTCTCCCTCATCACCTTGCTTGCGGCCCGGCTCACGCCCCGGGCGCGCCTCTCCGTCGCGACCACCGCCTGGTATCGCAAGCGTCACCCAACCATCAGCGACACCCTCGCCGCGGTGCGTCGCCACCTCTGGGCCGAACAGGGTTTGCTCACGTCAGGGCGCTCGCCCCAGGCCACGAAACCCCGGCCAACCATCCGTGACGCCATTGCCTACGCGCTCTGCAATGCCGCCTGAGGGCCAAAGCCAAGCTTAGACTGGCCCGAGTTCGCGGTCACTAGGCATACGCGGCGGGTTCCGACATCGGTAAGCTGTTGATCTCGCTACAAGCCGGCTCGGCTTTGTGCCGAACGCGGCTCGAAATCCTAGACACGCGGCCCTGCGCATTCTGCCTTGCTCCGACGCGGCGCAACGGCGTATCGGCTAGGCATGTACCTGCGGATCACCGAGCGACGGAACCGCGGCGGCTCCACGGTCGCCTGCTACGCGCTCGCCGAGAACGTCTGGAACGCTGCGATCAAGCGCTCCGAGGCTCGCGTGGTGCACAACTTCGGCCGCGCCGTCCAGGTGGACAGAGCAGCCTTGCTGCGCCTCGTCGGCAGCATCAATCGCGTGCTCGACGCCGGCGAGAGCGTGGCCAGCACCGGAGCGCCCATCCCGGAGATCGAGATCGACGGCGTGTTCGAACTCGGCGTCGTGCTGGCCGCCCGCCACCTGCGGGAGGAGCTCGGCATCGGCAGCGCTATCCGCTGCTGTGCCGAGCGTGCCGGCCTCACCGCCCCGCACGAGACGGCGCTGTTCGCCATGGCCGCCCAGCGCTTGGAGACGCCCGGCTCCAAGCTGGCCTGCGCTGAGCGCTGGCTGCCCGAGGCGGCCTGGCTGCCGGACGCCGCTGGGATCGGCATCGACCAGCTCTACCGTGCCCTCGATGTGCTCGCGGTCTGGTCGGACGAGATCGAGCGCGACGTGTTCCTCAGGGCGGCCGACCTGTTCCGCCTCGACGTCGACCTGATCTTCTACGACACCACGACCGCCTACTTCGAGATCGACGACCCCGGCGAGGACGAGCAGGATTGGGCCGGGCGTCTCTACGCTCCCTTGCGTCGGAGAGGGCACAGCAAGGAGGGCCGCGACAATCAGCCGCAGGTGGTCATCGCGCTCGCGGTCACCCGCGACGGCATGCCCGTGCGCTCCTGGGTGCTGCCGGGCGACACGGCGGACGTGAGCACGGTCGCGCGGATCAAGGAGGACCTGCGCGCCTGGCGGCTCGGCCGCTGCGTGTTCGTGGGCGGCGCCGGGATGTACTCGGCCGACAACCTGGCCGCCCTCAGCCGCGGCTTGGGCCGCTACATCCTGGCCGTGCCGATGCGCCGCGTGCGCGACATCGAGGCTGAGGTGCTGACCCGGCCTGGGCGCTACCGGCAGGTGGCCGACAACCTGCAGGTCAAGGAGGCCTGGGTCGGCGACGGCGAGCGGCGCAAGCGCTACGTGCTCTGCCTCAACCCGCAGGAAGCCGAGCGCGAGCGCCAGCATCGCGAGCAGGTGCCGGCCGAGATCGCGGCCGAGCTGGCGTTGCTGGAGCAGCGCGACGCCGATCACCCCAAGGCGGCCTGCACGCTGCTGGCCTCGCGCCGCTATGGCCGCTACCTCAGCACCGACGGGCGTGGCCGGCCCAAGCTCGATGCCGCCAAGGTCAGGGCGGCCGAGAAGTTCGACGGCAAGTTCGTGGCCATCAGCAACGACGACACGCTCTCGGCCGAGGACATAGCCCTCGGCTACAAAGGCGCCTGGATCATCGAGGCCTGCTTCCGCCGGATGAAGCAGACCGGGCTTCAGGTGCGCCCGGTCTTTCACTGGACGGCGCGGCGGATCGAGGCGCACGTGAAGCTGTGCGTGCTGGCCCTACAGCTGCAGCGTGCGGCCGAGATCCGGTGCCAACTGCCTTGGGCGCGGATCGCGCACTGCCTGGCCACGCTCAAGGCAGTCCGCTACCGCAGCCAGAGCCGTTGTATTGTTCAGCGCACCAGGATCACGCCTGAGCTGGCCGGACTACTGAAAAAGCTCGGCCTATCAGCGCCTAAGCAGATCCTGGCCCTCGAGGAAAGCAGTCCGACCCCCGCCGCGGCATAGACACACGCCCGGAATCCGTCTCCCGTAAGATGCTGAATGAACGCCAGAAATCCAGGCGTGTGCCTAGCGACCGCGAACACGGGGCAGGCGGCGCCGAAGATGTAGGCCCAATCGTAGCGGCGGTCGCGTGGCGCGGTTGGGCGGCTGCCCTGCCCGGCCCAGACGTAGGTCAGGCTGCCTTGCTGGCCGACACG
>JBBSGA010000581.1:0-2615 GCA_038254585.1 Chloroflexales bacterium
AGCCGGCCTGGCGGTGAAGCGGCGTACCCGGCCAGCGTGAAGCTGCGCACAGGCGGGTAGTCGAGCGCGCTGGTACCCAGAGGTGACGCAGGACGCCGCCGACGGCGGGCGCTTCGGCGCATGACAGCGGCACCCCTGCGCGAGCCGGCAACGGGTCAGGGAGAAGGGTTCGTGGCATGGTAGCTTATGCTTGGCCGCGCAGGAGGCCCGCACGGCTGGCGGCTTAGCGACCTGGTGTACCGGAGGAGAATACCATGCAGCCACGCAGTGGCCGGACCATCCAGCTCACCGCCGGGGCGAGCCTCTCCTTCATCGGGCTGCTCGTGGTGTTTTCATTGGGCCATGTGCACACTACGAACGTGGCGGCTCAACCCAGCTCACGCGTGATCCGTCTTGCCACGGTCAGGACAATCGTAGACGGCGGCTTGCTGCCGGAGCTCGTCACCGACTTCGAGCAGCGCAGCGGCTACAGGGTGGCGGTCTCGGTCGGCGAAGCGGTGTATGACGAGGCCCGCGCCGGCCACGCCGACATCGTCTTCTCGCACTTCGGACACAAACAGACGCAGGCCTTCATCAGCGCTGGCCTGGGCGAGTGGCCGCAGCTGGTGCTTTTCAACCAGATCGCCCTGCTGATGCCGCCCGCTGACCCGGCCCAGATCGCAGACGTCACCGACCCGGTCGAGGCCTTCCGCCGTATTGCCCAAACGCAGTCGGCGTTCGTCGTCAACGACAGCGATGGCCTGCGGTCCCTGGCCGAGACGCTCTGGAACGCTGCCGGTCGACCCGAGAAAGGTGACTGGTACGTCGATGCTGGTGTGCGTGAGCAGGGGGCGGTGCAAGCGGCCGATGCGGCCGGTGGATATACCTTCTGGGGGCTGACGCCGTTTCTGGTGGCGCAGCAGCACCTGCCGCTCAGGCTGCGTCCGCTGATTCTCAATGACGTCTTGCTGCAGCGGGTTATGGCCACGGTCGTGGTCAACCCGGAGCGGTTTCCCGAGGCGAATGTCGCCGGTGCGCGCGCGTTGCAACAGTACCTCCTGGAACCTGCTACCCAGGCCCGGATTCGCGCCTACCGCTACCCGGGCATCGACCAGCCGATCTTCTGGCCAGCCGCCCGCAACAATAGTCCAACGCCACTGCTGCCATCGCCGTAGGGCACAAGCGGGTGCGGTCGACGAACGGGGCCGGACTGAGAGTGGTGATCGGACCAGTATCTGCATCCGCAGCTGAGCCTGCTCGTCGATATCGTCGGGCACACGCAAACGCCCGGAGCAACCTTGCGGCCACTGCGGGCGTTCGTGTCGTCAGTGTCGTGGTTAGCGCTGCGGCGCTTGCTGGGCCTGTCGATAGGTTTGCTCGCCCTGCCCTGCGTCCACCCAGCGCTCCATGCGGATAGTGCGGGCTAGGTCGGAGAGCGCGAATAAAGCCTTGGCAACCTCCGGTGGTGGCGGGCCATTGAAGATATCGAGCGATTCCACGTCGTTTTGTATGACCAGGTTGTCATTGTTGAGCCAGTAGAAGCGGCTGCTGCGAATGCCGGGGTTACTTCTCTGGGCACGGCAGACGTTGAGCGCAGCCTTGGCGAAGCCGTCCCGGTCGGCACTATCACGGCGTTCCCAGTAGTTGACGGTCATTGGCATGGCTCAATGTCTCCCTTTTTGCGGCGCTGCTCACCGGCGCACTGCGGCCTGAAGGTATGTCTTCCATTGCAGCATGTCAATTAACAGCCAACCCACGCCCCGATGCTGACGCAGCCATACCGAGAGACAGAGAAAGAGGTGGGGTACATTGCTGCACCCCGCCCCATCGTGGCCTCGCACCACGCCCGTGATCATAGCGCCTCAGTCTGGGCTCCGCTCTGGTGCCGAAAGTATCCGCCGCACCTCGCGCAGCGCGTCCCTGCCACGCAAGCGCTTGCGTGGATCACGCCTCAGCCATTCATCGCCCACTTCGAAAACCCAGTCACGAGCCGCCAGGCGGTCGTTGTCGTCGTCCCGAAAGAACCAGCAATCGCCACACCAGAGCGCGTCCAGACGCTCGCGCCGCGTGCTGGCCTCTGTGCCGCGGGAGTACATCTGGTTGAGGTAGGAGAGCACCGACCTCGGCAGTTCACCGAGCCACGCGTCCACCGCGTTGGCGGTGTCCAAGAATTCGCGCAGCTCGTCGACGAGGCGGAAGACCTCGGCTTTCAGGAGCGCCGGCTTCTTGCGCTTCACGCGGCTCATGCGGCTTTCCTCGTGATCTGAATCAGGACACGATCCCGGAGCTGCCGGGTCAGGAGTGCGTGGAGCTGGTCAGCCGGCAGCGGTCGACAACCGCAGGCACAGCACATGAGGCCAGCACCCCATGGCACGAACCTCCGGGGTGAATGACCGCCGGCACAGGCCAGCGGTACAGACTGCCTATGGGCCCTGACGCTGCGTAGGACGGCTGCCACGTCGCACAGGGCGATGATCAGGGACTCGGTATCGGGAAGCTCGCAGGCGAAGTCTGAGAGTTTGCTCATAATCAGGCCGCCACGGCGCCGAAGCGGGCGCGAGCGCTGCGCTGGTGATAGCACTTGCCGTGATAGGTGAAGCCGGGGCAGCTGCAGGACGCCGGGCTGAGCCGCACCT
>JBBSGA010000582.1:0-2606 GCA_038254585.1 Chloroflexales bacterium
GAGAATGACAACCACTTGTAAGTTTGGCTGCTACGATGAGACCGTGGCAAAAGCGATGAAGACGAACATGGCGAAGCCGGCGCGTCGACGTCCGATGCGACCCGCCGAGGCGTCGCCGCAGCTCGAGGATCGTCTTGAGCAGGCACGCGCGCTGCGCGACCCGCGGGTGCGGGCGCTCTGGCCTCGGCTGGAGGCGCGCCAGCAACAGATCGTGCTCGATCCGACGTCGGCGACCGGGCACCGCTATCCACTCACAAGCCGTGAGATCGCCGAGCTGACCGGACTGTCGGAGCGGCAGGTCCGCTACTGGGCAGACAACGGGCTCCTCCTGCACTGGCGGAAGGGAAGCCGCCGCCTGTTTGAGGCTGTCGGTCTGATCACCGCGTTCTCCCTCACCAACGCGAGCCAGCATGAGCTTCAGTTCTATCGGGGCTTAATCGAAGAGCCGGTCGAGAAGCTTGTGGCGAAGCTGGGCATTCTGACGAGCGTGCTCGCATCCCGGCTCGAGGGGGTCGAGCCAAGCGAAGCGGAGACGCTAACAGCGCCGCTCGACGAGCTTGCTCGACGCTGAGCCTCGTTAGCGTTCAAGCCCGCGGCTGGGCGGCTCACGTTTAACCGCTGGGACTCGGCCGCGGGGCGTCAGGCCGTGGCGGTGGATTCCCGCGCGAGCGCCCGACCCCTGGCCGCGTAGCTTTCCATTCCAAGGTCCAGGTAGGAGGCGAGCGCGGCAGCGAGGAGGTCCTCGGCGCGCTCGCGATCGCCGTGACCGGCTCGCCGGAGCAGCATGCGTCCGTAGTCGTCCTGCCATGGGCGCCTTTCTTGTTCGTTGTCAATTTTAACAACAACAACCATTGGCCGATCGGCCAGGTCCGGATTGGCCAAGTTCCGCGCGAGTGCGCATGGGCAGCGGGCTCGCCGGGCGGCCGTGGCTGAAGCAGACACGTCGGGGGTCTGGCCCCTGACGTGTCTGATCTGGACGCGGCCCGGGGTCGAAAAGCGGCCGATTGAAGCAGCGCAATTCGTCACGGCGGTTTGCATCGGCGTACGGAACCGGGTAGCCGGCGACCGCGGGTGCCGATTGATTTCCCGGCTCGGATCAATGATGCTCCGTAGCCAACACCACGGGAGGGGAAGCAAAAGCATGAAACGGCCATCGATCTTGGTGTTGCTCGCGGCGACGATTTGCGGTTGCGCGCTCGTGTTCGGCGCGCCGCTCGCGTCCGGGGGCAACATCGATTGCACTTCAACGTACGGCGCTGTCGTGATCAACGGCGATCTGACGGCGGGTCCCGGCTGCCGTCTCGAAGGGACCCATGTAACCGGCAACGTCCACGTGGCGTCGAACGGGAGCCTGGCGGCGAACCGGGCGACGATCGACGGAAACGTGGAGATCGACCACAGCGGCACGAACTCGATCTGCGGCACCGCGATCGGCGGCAACGTGAATGTCCACGACAACGCGGGGCCGACCACGATCGATGATGCATGCGGGAACAACACGATCGGACGCGACGTCGAGATTCATCACAACCTCGCGCAGGTGACCATCTCGCATACCTCGGTCGGCGGGAACCTCGACTGCCACCACAACTCTCCCCCGGCGTCCACCGGCACGGGTGGCAACACGGTCAAAGGCAAGTCCAGGGGCGAGTGCGTGACGCAGGTCACCACACCGTGCCCAGCTTCCGGCTGCTCGACCACGACCTCAGACGGGAACACCGCTGTGACCGTCAACGTGCCCGGTGGTGGGAAAAGCGGCAACCTGACCGTCGCGCTCAGCGCGCCTCCGCCAGACGACGGCTGCGGAGTGGGGGAGGGTGGTCCTCTGCGCCCCTCGGGCGACCTCGTGACCGTCGACCCGCCGGGCGGCTACACGGCGAGCAACCCGATTACGGTCGACATCACGTTCAACTTCTCGCAAGGCCTCTTCCAGATCTGCAAGAGCAACGACGGCGGCCGGACGTTCTTCCAGCTGCCGGAGTGCACCGGGCACAGCGAGGGACCTCCACCCAACGTCCCGTGCTGGGAGCCGCTCTCGAGCAAGAAAGCACGTATCTTCATGACGTCGAAGGACCCCGCCTTCAACGGGCACAGCTGACGGCTAGCGCACGACGAGTTCCTCGATTCTGGATGGAGCCGGCGGCAGGGAAACCACCGCCAGCTCCGCCAGGATCGAGTCGCGCTCGGCCTCGAGGACATCCGGAGGCTCCTCCCCCTCCAACCGCCTGAGCCGTGCGAGCGCATCGAGCGTCAACGCGACCTGGAACTTCGCCTGCCGGTCGCGCCCGATCCGGAGACTTTCCTCGAACGCCGCCGCCGCTCCTGGCACGTCGCCCGCCTGCAGGAGCCCGTAGCCGGTGATGCGCTGGAGCATCGGCATGTGCACGCTGTGCTCACCGAGGCTTCGGCAGCGCGCCAAAGCGTCGACTGCGACCTCAAGCCCGCGTTTGCTGCCCTGCGCAAGAAGAGTCTCGGCGACGCGCCCGTCCGTGTCGACGAGCTGATTCTGCGCGCCGATATCGACGAACAGCGCTCGCGCCTGCTCGAACAGACGGAGTGCGTCGTCGAAGCGGCCTGCCCGGAAGGCGACAGATCCGAGCTGCCGC
>JBBSGA010000583.1:0-2603 GCA_038254585.1 Chloroflexales bacterium
ACGGCCAAGCGGATGAGCGGCCTCGTCGCGCGCCTCCATGCAAAGTTGGCCGCCCACACCCTGGGCGTGTATCTCAACCTCCTGACCGGACGCTCGCTGCTGGATCTCAAGGCCCTCGCCGTGATCTAGCACAATGGGTTATAATCGGATCAGCTTGACATCAGAACTGCACGGGGAGGGGATCGAGATGGCCGACCACGATAGCCACGCGCACAGCCGCGCCCACGACCATGGTGTGGACGGCCACGAGCATGGTCGCGATCACGAGCATGACCCTGGGCACGAGCATGGGCGCTTCGGCTGGCTGCGCGAGCTGATCCCGTTCGGGCACAGCCACGGCGAGGCGAACGTCGATAGCGCCCTCGAGACGAGCGAGCGGGGGATCTGGGCGCTCAAGGTGTCGCTGGCGGGGCTAGGCATCACGGCGCTTTTTCAGCTGGCGATCGTGCTGATCAGCGGCAGCGTTGGCCTGCTGGCCGACACGATCCATAATTTCGCGGATGCCCTGACGGCGGTGCCGCTGGGGATCGCCTTCATGCTCGCGCGGCGCGCGGCGAGCCGCCGCTATACCTATGGCTACGGCCGGGCCGAGGATCTGGCCGGCGTGGTTATCGTGCTGATGATCTTCCTCAGCTCGGTGATCGCCGGCTACGAAAGCTATCGCAAATTCGCCCATCCCCAACCTCTGACCTATGTGGGGTGGGTCGTCGCTGCCTCGCTGGTTGGCTTCGCCGGCAACGAGGCGGTAGCAGCCTTTCGCATGCGGGTCGGCCGGGAGATCGGCTCGGCTGCCCTTGTCGCCGACGGCCAGCATGCGCGCGTGGACGGCCTAACCTCGCTGGCGGTCCTCTTCGGCGTGCTCGGCAGCCTGGCCGGCTATCCGATCGCGGACCCGATCGTCGGCCTGCTGATCACGGTCGCGATCCTCTTCATCGTAAAAGACACGGCTGTGACGATGTGGCGCCGGATGATGGACGCCGTGGAGCCCGAGGTCGTGGAGCGCATCGAGCGCGCGGCGGTCTCGGTCGCCGGGACCGAAGGCGTGCACGACGTACGCGCCCGGTGGCTGGGGCACCGGCTCGAGGCCGAGCTGCACATCGTGGTGGACGAGGACATGCCGACGCGCGAGAGCCACCGCGTGGTCGAAGAGGTGCGCCACGCACTCTTCCATGCCCAGCCGCGCCTCGCAGAGATCAACGTCCACGTCGACCCCTGCGGCCACAGCGGAGCCGACCACCACGCCGTGACGGCGCATCATGAGGAGCGGCAGGTAGGCGCCAGGTAATAGAGGTCAGGCTTTCCGAAATCTGCTAGGAATGTTCTCTGATGTCCTCGAGGGTGGCCGTCGACCCCGATGCAATGCGCCGTGCCTCCGGCCCCAGCGTAGCGCGCAGCCCGGCCGCACGTGCGCCACGAATTATCTTGTCATGGATCAGCGCGGTAAGGTCGAGCAGCTGCGGCGGTCGTGGTCGCAGCGCCGACCAGAGCACGAACCGGCGGCCGCGGCTGTAGACCCGGTTGAATTGCCGGAGCAATGCCTGGTGCGCCATAGCTTATTCGTATAACATGCTTCCAGCTTGCACCCGGCGGATGCCTAACACCACGCGCAACACACACAACTACCCACACCTTCGGCCACACGATGGCGGGACGTGCTATGATCGGCTACAGGCGTTCACAATGGGAGACGACGGCGATGCAGCGGGAGGAAAGCTTTGGGGATCTCCTGCGCCGCGTCCGGCTGGCACGCGCACCCCAGCGACCACGCGCTCGCCGAGCCCGCGCTGACGGCAGTGCACGACGCATTGGGGGGAGAGGAGTACGAGGCGGCCCGGCGTGAGGGAGAGGGGCTTGGTCTGGAGGAGCTCGCACAACCGATCGCACAAGGAGGGTATGATGAGCCAGCAGCCACCACCCGTCGCGCATGAGAATCCGGCCCAGGCCTACGAGAGCTACTTTGTCCCGGCCCTCTTCGTCCCCTGGACAGCTGTGCTGCTGGAGCACGCGGCACCTCGCCCGGGCGAGCGCGTGCTCGACGTGGCATGCGGAACGGGTGTCGTGGCCCGCAACGCGGCTCCGCTGGTTGGATCGGAGGGCAAGGTCGCCGCTTTGGACATCAGCCCTGCGATGCTCGACGTCGCCCGCTCGCTTCCGGCACCCGCGGGCGCCCGGATCGACTGGCACGAAGGCAGTGCCCTCGCCCTGCCGTTCCCATCCGAAGCTTTCGACCTCGTGCTCTGCCAGCAAGGGCTGCAGTTCTTCCCGGATCGCGCGGCCGGCCATCCGCGAGATGCGCCGGGCACTGGCGCCCGGTGGACGCGTCCTCCTCAGCGTGTGGCAGGCGCTCGATCACAACCCGATCTATGAGCTGCTCTATCGTACGCTGGCGCGCCATCTCGATATGACCACGGCGGAGCTGGCAAGTCCTTTTTCGCTGGGCGACGCCGGCGAGCTCCGCGGGCTGCTGGAGGGAGCCGGCTTCCGGCGGGTCGAGATCAGACCCGCCGCGCTGACCGTCCACCTGCCCTCCCCGGAGCGCTTCGTCCAGCTTACCGTGCTTTCTTCGGCGGCCGTGCTGCCGGTCTTTGCGCAGATGGATGCGG
>JBBSGA010000584.1:0-2568 GCA_038254585.1 Chloroflexales bacterium
AGTCAGGCCAATACTGTAGTCCGCCCGGCCAGGTGTGGCCGCCGTTGTTGACGATATACAGTTGCATCTCAGCGCCTGCTGCACACCCGCTACGCACTCGCCGCTGGACCGTTGTTCCATCCAGGGGCGCAGTGTCTGGCAGGCTTGTCGTCATAGCCGGCGTGACGCAGGCGGCGAGGGAAGCCCACTTGTCCTCGTCGCCGGTAGCTCCCAGGAAACGTTGGCCAAAGGCGGCGTCGGCCCAACCGGCGAAGGACATCCACGGGTCGGCGGTACCGTGAAACGTAATCACCGGCAGAGGATATCCCGGAGCACACTTGGCCGCGAAATCGCTGGTCATATGGCCGGCGACTGACGCAACGGCCGCGAGCTTGGAGCCCAGCCGGCAGCCCACCTCCTCGCTAAAGACGGCACCGCTGGAGAAGCCCATCGCGTAGAGGCGGTGCGGGTTAATCTTGAGCGTGCTGCTCAGCTGCTGCAGCATGGCAGACACAAAGGCTACGTCGTCCTGCCCGCCCGTACCATCCGCGTTCCAGACACCATTGAGCGCGTCGGGATAGACGGCGATGAACCCGAAGCGGTCGGCGACATTGTTAAAGTTGGTCAGCCCGGCCATCCCGCGTCCATTGTTGTAGGCGCCATGAAATGCCATGACCAGCGGCAGCGCCGTGGTGCCAGTGTAGGACGGAGGCAGGTGGACGTGGTAAGTGCGCTGATAGAAGCCGAGTTGGAGCGCCCGGTCGTCCAGACCCAGCCAGAGCTGGGCGGCATAGGTGATGCGCACGGAGCCGGCAAAGGCCACGGTAAGCAAGCAGCAGACAAACAGGAGCCGGAGCCAGTCCGATCGACCGTGTAGACCTCCCTGTCGGGGACGGACGGTGGATACGGGGAAGTGGTTCGAAGTGAACATCAAGGTTCCTTCCTTTCATAAGCCATCCGAAAACGCGGGAATGACTTGATCGATGCTGTTCCGAACGTGGGAGCAGCATACCGGCGTGACGTTCCGGGTCCCACCATGTTGGGCGGCAATTTTACTGCATTTTACGTTCACGCACAATACAGAAGTTAGTGGCCGCAACTGAAATAGACAGGCTGACCGTTATGGTTTTGCGTGGTGCATGAAGAAATCCCAGATGAGCTCGGTCGCACTCACGTCCTTATTCATCTTGCCGATGAGTCCTTCCGGCAAATACTGGAACGCTCCAGGCCAGGTATGTCCACCGCCGGCTATTGTGTACAGCTCCACCGGAGCGCCCTTCTCACAATTGCTCGGCCCCTCGCGCTCGACATGCGTCTGGTCGGCCGAATTAACGTGCGGCACAGCCTCGGCTTGAACTGTGGCAGAGCAGCCGTCGATTCTGCGCCAGCGCGCGATCGTATCGGGCACCGAAAGCACATCCTCAGAATTCGAGAGACTTCGCACGGTTCCTCCTTGGTAATGGATGATCGGATCGTCCGTCCCGTGAAAGGCAATTATGGCAACGGGTTGGTCTGGGTTGCATCGGCTTGCCTCATTGGCAGACATCGCTCCGGCGACAGAAGCAATGGCAGCGATTTTTCCTGAGATCTCACACGCGAGGCGATACGCGAAGACACCGCCATTAGACATGCCGGCAGCATAGACACGCTTGGGATCGATGTTGAATGTTTGTGAGAGGTGGTCGATCAGCGTCGAGACAAATCCTACGTCGTTCACTTTCTGATCTTCGGGCGTTGTCTCCGGCTGGGAACGCCAACGATGATCGATCCCATCGGGGTAGGCAACAATGAAACTCTTCCCGTCAGCTAACGCACTGAATCCGGTGAACCCTTCCATGCCCTTGCCGTTTCCACCGCCGCCATGGAAGACGAGCACGAGCGGTACCGGCTTGGTGCCATCGTAGGAGGAGGGAACATGCAGATAGTACGTGCGCTGCACGTCACCCACTTGGATTGTCTGATCGCCGTTTTGGGGCCGTTGTTGAGCTTGTCGCTGGCCGTTGTTCTGGGGTTTGCTTTGCTGCTGGTCACGCTGCTGATTGCGTTGCGTCTGTTGTTGCGTGGTAAGCGCACAGCTTAGTAATAGCGCGATCAAAAAGAACCAGAACAGGTATACGATCAAGTGTTGTCTTCTAGCCATACTGCTAGTGTACGTCATCCTGGGTGCGGGTGAACGGAGTATTTCGCCCAGCCCATACAAGGGGGTGCCGACGGTGTCCGCGAAGGTCGTGCCGCAGGCGTGGCACGTGTAGCGCCGCGTTTGATGCGAATGGATGCCGATCCGCCCGCTTGCGCCACACGTGGGGTTGGGACATACTGCCTGCTCCGGGCCCAGTGCTGGAGTCGGGATTAAGCCACGCTCTCAAAAGACTACGCGACAGCCACCAGTATCGTAACTGTGTGGGTCGATGATCTTCTCTTTCTACGGTCGTCAGGTCAAGGCAAAATCGGTCGAGAACAGGCGGGACGCCGGACGACCTCACGCTAACGTTCTACCGGATCGACTGTGCCCACAACTTGCATATCCTGCATTGAGGCGCGTTCTTCGAGCATCATGTACAAGCCGTGGCGCGGTCGCAGTGTGACGAT
>JBBSGA010000585.1:0-2516 GCA_038254585.1 Chloroflexales bacterium
CCGCGCCCGCCAGCGAAGATAGAATTCGCCGTTGGGTATGCGCACCACCATAGTTCCACCGCGACGCACCAGTCGATGCGCAGCGGTCACCGCTGAGCGCGAATCATATAATTGCTCAAAGGTATTCCATATCGCCACGACGTCGTATGGATTCTGCGTCGAGACGCTCTCGATCGTTCCACGCGTTACTGTGAAGCCGTTCCGCACCGCGAAGACCGAAGCAGCCTCGCTCACGTCCACTCCCTCAAAGGCCCACCCCGCGTCGCGCGCAGCGGCCAGAAAACCGCCGACGTAGCTGCCGACCTCCAGCCCGCGACCGGACTTACCGGTCACCTGCTTCAGTCGCGCGACCTGGTGTCGGTATGCCGAACGTTGCGTGTCGAACAGCTCCTGGAGTACGCTCCCGTCAGGCGCATTGGCGTCGTACGCGGACTCCAGTGTTTCGACACGCTCTCGCGGATTGCGAAACAGGTGGCTGCAGTTTCGACATTGAGCCAGGCGAATTGGCGGCGCCTGCGAGAATGCCACGCGGTCCAGCAGATATCGCGGCGGGATGGCCGCGTACAGCCGCTGCTGGTGGAACTCCCAGACGCGCTCCACCTCGGTCCGCATCGCGTTCCGGTCTGCCACTTCGGCGCTGTCCGGAGAGTTGCATACCGGGCACTGCGTGAGCTCGTATGTACCGTGCGGGTTGACGATCGCGCTACGCCGCATTGTCGCGAACGGACCGCAACTGTTCGTTCACCCAGGCGAGAGACTTGGTGTACAGCCACGGCAACTGTACGACCTTAACACCAAGCGAGTGAGCCACGTCATCCACCACCGCCCACTCGCCATGCTGGTACGCGGTGGCCAGACGCAGCGGCTCAGCGCATGGCCCGGTACCATGCATCACCGCCTCGCGAATGTCGTCCGCCACATTCACGCGGGAAAATATGTCGCGCATCGGCATTCGCAGCAGCACATCCAGCATGGAGAAGAGGCCGACCATAAACACAGCCTGCGCGTTGCGCACGTTCGGGCTGGACTCCGCGATCAACTCGCACAAACGAGCGCGGAGCAGCGCCGCGTACGCCAGTTGATCATCCACGTCGTTCTTCCCCGTGACCATGGACGATACCATCAATAGCGCAAGCCACCGGTACAGCATCTGCCGTCCCACGATCCGAATGGCATGGCCGATTGAGGCAATTCCACGGCCGCCAACAGCGGCCGAATTCACAATCCGCAGCAGCTTGTACGCCAACGCCGGGTCCGCGCGGAAGCCGCGCTCCACTTCACTCTCCGGCTTGTCGTGATCGCGCAGCAACTCGAGGAGACTTAGCATGGCGCCGTGGCTCACGGCTATCTCCTGCCTCGTTACCAGCTCGGGCCGCTGATAGAAGTAACCCTGAAACATGTCAAAGCCCAACCGCATGCAGTCGTCATGCACCTGTCGCGTCTCGACACGTTCGGCCAACAGTTGCACCTTGAAAGGGCGAAGTCGCTCGAGCAACGGCAACAGCTCGCCACTCTCCCGGTGCAGGACGTCGATCTTGAGGATGCGCGCGATCCTGAGCAGATCGTCGAACGCTGCCTCATCAACGTAGTCGTCGAGCGCGAGGTGGTAGCCCTGGCTTGCAAGCCGACGGCACGCTGAAATGACGGGTTCATCGTTACCCACTGTCTCCAGAATCTCCACGACCACCTTCCGTGCTGGCAGCAGCTCCACCTGGCCATCCAACAGAAAGTCGCGCGTACAATTCACGAACGCTCGGTGACCGTCTGTGAGATCGTCGAGGCCGATGTCCAGGAAGGAGTGGATCACCGTGTCGGTGCACATCGTGTCCGCAGCAGCCCCACCCGCCGTGGTGGCTGAGGCCGTGTTACGGTACAGCAGCTCATACCCGCAGAGCCGATCGTTCCTGTCGAAGATCGGCTGCCGAGCGACGAAGACGTCCATCATTACGTGCAAAGGATACGTCTTCATAGCAAATGGAACAACCACGCGCAGTAGGGTGCGCGGTTTGTAGGGCGCGGTTTCAACCGCGCCTTACGCGGCTTACGCGGCCTTCAACATCGAAAAGAGATTACCCACCGCGCGGATCACGCGCTCATTTCCTTCCCGCATCAGAGCCGCGAGGATATGCTTGCACACCTTGTCGCGCCAGAGGTGATCGGCGCAATCGCAGCGCGGATGCGATGCCGTATATAGGTCCACCCAGTGGTCCTGATTCCCCCCAGCAATCCGATATCGTCCGTGCCCTGCCTGCTCGGCGACCAGCCCTAGCGAGCGCTCCAGGCGGCCAGGATCCACCCCACCGGCGGCTTCGAAATCGATCATCGGCTGAGTCGTGTTCACGTCTGCTCCTGGCGTCCTAAACTGTTTCATATCAATCACTTACATCGTAGTGATGATACCCAGAAACACACCTTTTGTTGCTCCTCGAACGAGTGTTCTAAAAACTACTTGCCGACCCCAGCGAACACGATTGGGCCGGTCGGGGCGGCGACTCCGCCGGCGGGCTCTTCGGTCA
>JBBSGA010000586.1:0-2511 GCA_038254585.1 Chloroflexales bacterium
CATCGCCCAGCCGCCGCTCTATCGCGTCGCGAAGGGGAAGGAGGAGTACTATGCGTACGATGAAGCGGAACGCGAGGCGCTGACCAACCGGCTCGGCAATGGCGATGGGCGCGGCAGCGTGAACATCCAGCGCTACAAGGGGCTCGGGGAGATGAACCCGGAGCAGTTGTGGTCCACGACGATGGACCCGGAAACGCGCACCATCCTGCAGGTCGAGATGGACGACGCGGTTTCAGCGAACGACATCTTCCAGCGTCTCATGGGCGACGAGGTCGAGCCACGGCGGAAGTTCATCGAGGACAACGCGAAGTTCGTGAGAAATCTGGACATCTGATCGGCGGGTTGTCGCACTGAATCTCAGCGGGCGTCCTACGGGGGTCACATGCTGCTCACATTTCTCGTCGTCGGGCAGCTTGCTCTCGCGCGCGGCCCCGCTCCGGTTCCGGCGATCCGTCCGAACGACAACCGGGCGGCGGCCGGACAGCTGGCGCGCGGCGTGCTCACCGTGAGCCTGGTGGCGCAACGCGGGCTCTGGTATCCGGAGACGAGCGCCGGCCCGGGATTGCCCCTCGCCGCCTTCGCGGAAGAGGGGAAGCCGGGGACCGCACCCGGGCCGATGATCCGCGTGCCGGCCGGGACGGACCTCCGCGTCACGATCCGCAATGCGCTGGAGAAGCCGATGACGCTGCGCGGCTTCCAGGACCACGGATCCGCGGCGCTCGACACCTTCGAGATCGCTGCCGGGGCCACGCGCGAGCTGCGCTTCCGGGCCAACACGCCGGGGACGTTTCTCTACTGGGGGCGCACCGAGGGAACACCGGGCGTGATCGGAACGTCTGACGACGCGCTGCTCAGCGGCGCGCTCATCGTCGATCCGCCGGCGACCGTTCCAGACGTGGATGAGCGCATCCTCGTGATCAGCATGGTCGTCGACACGCCCCGGGCACCAACGCCGGCGGGCGAGCCGAGGGAGCGCGAGGTCGCAGCGGTCAACGGTCTCGGCTGGCCGTACACCGAGCGTCTCGACTACACCGTGGGGAGCAGCGTCCACTGGCGGGTGATCAACGCCACCAACGCGGTGCATCCCATGCACCTGCACGGCTTCTACTTCACGGTGCTCAGCCGCGGCGACGGCACCCGCGACACCGTGTACACGGAATCGCAGCAACGACAAGGCGTGACGGAATTCATGCTCCCGGCGAGCACGATGGCGCTCTCCTGGGTGCCGACGCGTCCAGGCAACTGGCTCTTTCACTGTCATCTGATCTTCCACATCGACGCCAAATGGCGCCTCTCTCCGGTGCGAGCGGCCGATCATTCAAACCACGCGATGACCGGGATGTCCGGACTCGTGGTCGGAGTGCGCGTGGCCCCGACGAGAAACGTGATGCCGGCTCGCGAGGCGCTGGCACGACGCTCCCTGCGACTCCTCGTCACCGAACGACCGAACGTGTTCGGCGCGAAGCCCGGCTTCAGCTTCATCCTTCAGGAAGGAGCGATGCCGCCAGCCGCGGACTCGGTGCGGTTTCCCAGCTCGACGATCGTGCTGCGCCGCCACGAGCCGACGTCGATCACTGTCGTCAACCGCATGAAGACCAACATGGCGAGCGTGCACTGGCACGGCATCGAGCTGGAGAGCTACTACGACGGTGTGGCCGGCTGGAGCGGCGCGGGCGAGCGCGTGGCGCCAGCGGTCGCGCCGGGTGATTCCTTCGTGGTGCACATGACGCCGGACCGGGCCGGCACTTTCATCTACCATACCCACACCGACGAGACGCAACAGCTGATGTCCGGGCTGTACGGCCCTCTTCTCGTGCTGGACGAGAACGCGGCGCTCGATACCACCGAGCGGCTGATGCTCATCGGCGACGGCGGACCGACGAACTCGCCCCGGGCGGCGGTGGCGGCCTTCATCAACGGCTCGACTGACCCGCCGCCGATCGAGCTGCGCTCAGGTCAGGGGCATCGCCTCCGGCTCGTCAGCATCTCGGCGGCGCATCTCCGCCGCGTCCGGCTGGTGTCCGAGTCGGGGCTCGAGCAGTGGCGTGCCTTGGCGAAGGATGGTGCAGATCTTCCCCCGCGTCAGTCGAACGTTCGGCCGGCGAGTGTGGACCTCGGCCCCGGCGAGACGGCGGACTTCGAGATCAGACGCTCCGGACGCGAGGTATTGACCCTGGAGATTATCACGGCGCCGCGTGCAGCGAAGCCCCACGTCATGCGAATACCGGTGATCGTGCGCTGACGGTGACGCCTCAGGCGTCGCCCCGCTCGTAGAGGAACGCTCCCTCACCGGTCACGCGGTGCGACACCAGGGGCAGCGGATGGTCAGCCTCGTCGGCCACGACGATCGCCTCGCGAAGGGCGGTCTGACCGGCGGTGATCCCGTCAGAATCGCGGGCGAAGACTGTTGCCAGCGGCTCGCCGCTCTCCACCCAGTCGCCCGGCTTCGCGGTGATGACGAAGCCCACCGACGGGTCCACGCAATCTTCCATCCCGGCGCGACCCCCCCCC
>JBBSGA010000587.1:0-2500 GCA_038254585.1 Chloroflexales bacterium
AGGTTCGGGAGTGGAAGTGAGCATGGTGGCCTCGCAGTCCGCGCACAGGACGTGCGGGAGTCACCATCGTGCGGCACCAAAGTAAGTTGAGCAAATCTGTGCATACGGCTAATGTAACATTGTCCAACTATAGTCGTTCAGGTAATGTTTTGGACTCGGAAGCCGATTGCAGAGCGCCAAGACCGTCCCAGGAGTCCAGATCTTTTTCTGACTGACTATAGCGTGAAGCGCTCCTGCTGGCATCGCCCTCCCGGTCCCCCTATTCAATCGATGTGGCGCAGCCGCCACCACGTATTGCCGGCGGAGGCCACAGTATCTTGTTTGCCCACGCTGTATATCGCGCGTTCGGCGGCGTCCCCATCCCGCCGGACCTGCGGCCGTTGCGCCGCGCCGATCCTGCGCCGTCAAGGGTCTGCCGACAGGCTGGGCGAATGCGCGCCCTTGACGGGCGCAGGTTCGGCGTGGCAGGCTGCACCGGGTCCGCGCGGGTGGGGCGCCGTGTCGATGGACAGCAGGCTGAGGTCAGGTCGGAGTTGGTCCCGTCCGCTCGGGCACAGGTCCTGCGCAGGGGCGCGTCAACGTGACGGCATACCACAGCAAGCCGTTCCGCCTGGTCGGCTCGTACATGCCGTACAATTGGCGCGCTCCTGCTAGCGCTGGTTCGCACTGAGCACGGAGACGGAGCGACGATGAGGCCGACGACCTACATTCTGCCCGATCTCCCCTGGGCGATCCTGCTTGGACCGATCCTGCAGGATGCGCGGCCCGGCGATGTGATCGAGGTGCACACGGACGCCATGCGCGAGCACGTCGAGCAGGTGGTCCGGGAGGCCGGCCGCGCGGACCTGGTCGTGCGGCAGGTCGAGCCGCCGTCACAGAAGCGGCGTGGCTGAGGACCGCTGCGTGCTGCCGTGCGCCTCCGCTATGCTTGCGTCAGCGACGCTGCACGAGGACATGCCTACCAGACCGATCACGTGTCGTAAGGGTCCGTCAAAGAATAACCTGCCCAGTTTAGAGTGGGATCTACGCCTGATTAGGCACCATACTTGGATAGGTTATATCGTGACGGACCCTAAGCTTGGCGTACGTTGTCGCAAGTCTGGCGTACGTTCGTCATCCAAGCCGCCCGTTGCTCGCCCAGCCCATGTGAGCGCGCTTGGAAGGCGCGCCGTGCCGGGTGTGCGCGCTCGTCACGTTTGGCCTGGGTCGCCATCGGCGTCATCGTGCCCGAGCCTGCCCACCAGTTCACCACGCTCGACCTGATCGGCGATCAACTGCCGTCGCGCATTGCGCGGTCGCGAGGCGGTGCGGGCACTGGCCCACTTCGCGTCGTACGGCGACCACGCGCGTGTTTCGGGGGCCTGTGTGTTTGTCAAGCGAATTCTGGCTCACCCGCAGCTTTGGTGATCACGGCTGAGGCGTCCCAAAGCATGGGCAATTGCGAGGCCGAAGCTGGTGGAAAGTGGGGAACGGGGCCCTGGTCTACCTCATTCCTGCCATGCGCTCCCATCGGCGGAACAGCGATCACCAAAGCTGCGGGTGAGCCAGAATTCTAGACCAGTACGACCGACGAAAACCAGACCACCTCGTGCTCGTGTTACCCAGCGGCCTGCCGGCGCAGGCTCTCTTTGGGGTAGCCCCAGGATACGGGCAAAAATAGGACATCGGCCACTCCAGGCGCGTGGCCATTGATTGCCAGGCATGGTCGCGGCGTGCCTGGAGTTGGTAGCTATCTGATTTGTCTCAGCATACTGTTCACGGTCTCCGGGTCGAAGGCTTCGGGATCGAAATCGTCACCGGCCCACTCCAGCATGCTTGCATGTTCAGGGTGATTGGGCGACGCCAAGGCTTCCAGTAACTCCGCATATCCCCAGATGCCGCCACAATCCTCGGGCGGACAGGCACGTTTGCCGGTCACACAAATTGGATACCGGATCGCTGGATCCGGCGCCAGCACCTTTTCGAGCAGGAGTTCGTGTTCCCAACTGTCGCCGAAATCGTACTCATAGATAATCTTGTCTTTCGGTGCCTGCAGCACGCGATTGAGCGGCACTGTGCGCTCGCTTCGGACATCCAGATCAAAGTCAGGGTCGGGCACACCATAATAGGTTTGCCCCACGATAAACTGGTGCAGATGCGAATCCGTCCAGCCCATGACCTCTTGCAGGATGCGATGGAGTTTCCCTAAGCGCGTGTCACTCGCAACGAGGATTCGCCGCCAGATCGGCGGCTTGCTGCCCTTGAGCGTGACTTTGACCTGGTAGATTGGCACATGTGGCGGTGGGACCTGTCGCGGCATGAGCTTGCTCCTTGGCACGTGTCTCGTTCACATCCACGCGATTTTCTCGACTTCTCGTTGGAGGTCGCGTCGGCTTCCACGAATATACAGCAGCGTTGTATCGAGCGAGTCGTGCCCCATGATCTGCGCCAAGCGGTGAAGTGGCACCGACTCTGCCATGCGATATCCAAACCGGTGTCGAAGGTCATGTGGACTCACATC
>JBBSGA010000588.1:0-2489 GCA_038254585.1 Chloroflexales bacterium
CAATGCGGTTGCGTCGCATTATAGCATTAGACAAGGTTCCTGGGCACTTTACAGTGTTTGCGAGCCAATTCGGAATAAGGCTTTGTAGAGCATTAGAATGCGACCTGATTTCGCCAACACTGTAAAGAAAGATTGCCGATCCTGAAACCTTGTCTGACGTGAAATAGCATTCCCTGCCATGCTATAATGCATCGCGTTCTTCCTGCCCCCAACCGCTCGACCCAGGGAGGCTGTTCGTGAGCTTTGTAGATCTGTTACTGGTGGTGCTGCTGATCGCGATCATCGCGACCGGGTTCTTTCAAGGAACGATTCGAATCATCATTGCGCTGGTAACCTTCTACGCGAGTATCGTGCTTGCGAGTCTCTATTTCCGATTTCTGGCTATATTTTTCACCCGGCGCGGCACTACGCAGCCGATCGCAGAGTCGATCAGCTTCTTCGTAATACTTGTCCTGTGCTTCATTATTCTCTTTGCCGCCGGTGCCTACACATTTCGCTATGTACGGTTGCCCGGCCGGCTCGACTACGTGGATCGTATCCTCGGAACATTTCTGAGTCTCATCCTGGCAGCTATGGTCGGCGTGATCGTCTCGATGGTGCTGCACTACGCGTTCGTGCGCTATGACGCGGCCAGGACCGCGTCATTTCCGCTTACAGCAGCGTTTCAGCGCAGCGTGCGCGGCTCGACCCTGATGCCCTTCTTACTCGACTATGCCCTACCGAAGCTCTATTCCACGGTAGCTCCATTCCTGCCCGAAGCGGCACAGCCATTTTTCAGACCGACATAGGCCTATATGAGTATCGATCAGCGAACACTCGAGACCCTCGAGTTTCCGAAAATCCTGACACGGCTGGCCGAACACACATCCTTTTCGGCCAGCCGTGCGCTTGCATTAGCGCTCAGACCGGACGATGACCTCGCGGCAGTCGCCCGCGCCCAGCGGGCGACGACTGCTGCCCGGCACTTGTACGATAACTTCCCCGAAATCTCGATCGGCGGCGCGCGGGATGTCCGGTCCGCAGTGGGGCTGGCACAGCGCGGAGGCATGCTGGAGCCGCTTGTGCTCCTTGATGTCGCAGGAACGCTGGCGGCGATGCGCCAGCTGCGCACATCCCTGCTCAAGCTGCCGCCGGAGACCTACGGGCCGTTGCTGGACCACGCAGTCCTGCTCCCGGATGTGCCGGATATCGAAGCTGCTATCGACCGCTCGATCGACCCGGGTGGGGAAGTGCTGGACAGCGCCTCCCCCGCGCTTGGGCGCATCCGATCCGAGATTCGGATCGCACACAGCCGCCTCATGGAGCGCCTCCAATCGATCATCGTCTCCTCACAGTATGCGCCCGCGCTGCAAGAGCCGATTATCACGGTCCGTGAAGGCCGGTATGTCGTTCCGATCAAAGCCGCCGGGCGGCGAGTTCTGCGCGGCATCGTCCACGATCAATCGAACTCGGGCGCAACGCTCTTTATCGAGCCGCTCCAGACGGTCGACCTGAACAATACCTGGCGCGAGCTCCAGATCGCCGAGCAGCAAGAAATCACGCGGATTCTGCATGCCCTCTCGGCGCTGATCGCCGAGGACGGCGACCGTATCCGGGCCGGCGTCGACGCACTGGCGCAGCTCGATCTGCTCTTTGCAAAAGGACGCTACAGCGCAGCACTCAATTGCGTCGAGCCGCTGATCGGGCCACAGATGGCCGCGTCGGGAGGGACTGGAGCAGGCCTCCCGGACGCTGCTCTGCGTCTGATCCAGGCCCGCCATCCGCTGCTTGACCAGACCACGGTCGTGCCGACCAATCTCTGGCTCGGCGGCGATATGCGCGTTCTGTTGATCACAGGGCCCAACACCGGTGGAAAAACGGTTGCCTTGAAGACGGTTGGCCTGCTGGCGCTCATCGCGCAGTGCGGCATGCACATCCCTGCGTCGCCAGGCTCCCGGCTCCCGGTCTTTGCCAGCGCGTTCGCCGACATCGGCGACGAGCAAAGTATCGAGCAAAGCCTCTCCACCTTCTCGTCGCATATGTCCCACATCATCGCCATTCTCCAGCAGCTCGGCGCTCGCCGTCTCGGCAGCGGTGCACTCGTGCTTCTGGACGAGCTCGGAGCGGGCACCGACCCGACGGAGGGAGCGGCGCTCGCACGAGCGATCGTGGAGCGCCTGCTTGAGCTCGAATGTCTTGTCGTCGCCACGACGCACTACGCCGAGCTCAAGGCATACGCCTATAACACGCCCGGCGTAGAGAACGGCTCGGTCGCCTTCGATCAAGAGACTCTACGGCCAACCTATGAGCTCGAGATCGGGCTCCCCGGTCGGTCGAACGCGCTGGCCATCGCGACGCGGCTCGGGCTGCAGCCGGAGCTTGTCGACCGCGCGCGCTCCTTCTTGAGCGCCGAAACCGAGCAGGTCGAGGATCTGCTCACGGCTATTGCACGCGAGCGGGATGCGATCGGTACCGAGCGTGCTCGAGCGGAGGAGCTGCGCGAGGACGCC
>JBBSGA010000589.1:0-2471 GCA_038254585.1 Chloroflexales bacterium
AGCAGGCCGCGAGGAGGAGGCAGATGTGCGTTCGGGTGCCAACATTTTCGGGGGGAAAATTCCCGCTAAGGAATGGCGGTAATTTTCCTGATTGTGCAGCGTCAAACCGCTCGACAAGGATGGCAGGCTGGAGCAGGTTCTCTGTTCCGCCTGCCCCGTTCGTCCGAGAATCATCGTCTGCGAATCTCTACCAGTAGCCCTGCGTATCGGTTCCATCATCACCTGGCGGCTCGTCAAGGTCGACAATCGTCCCGCTTCGCAACGGCCGCCGATTCTGCAAGTCATAGATCGGACTTTTGAAGGAATATCGACCCAGGAAGTTGATATGGCGCCACCCGAGTGGGGCGATATGGGGAAGCGGGTCGTCCGCGATCGCGACCCCCTGACTCCGGAGGCTCTCAATCGCATCCGTGAGGTAGACCGTGTTCCAGGCGATCACCGCCGCCATCAAGATCACCAGGCAACTTGCTCGGTGCATCTGCTCCTGAAAGGCCCGGTCCCGCATGATCCCCCGCCGTCCAAAGAACAGGGCTCGCCCCAGCGCATTCGCGCCTTCATGCCGGTCGAGCCGCACTTCGACCCGTCGTCGATAGGTTTCATCACGGAACCACTCGATCAGGTGCAGGGTTTGCTCCACCTTGCCGATCTCCCCTAACGTTTGCGCCACCTGATTCTGCCGCGGGTACGCCGCCAGCTTGCGCATCAGCACCGAGGCCGGGGTTGTGCCATGCCGGATTGAGCCTGCCAGATGCTTCACCTCCTCCCAATGCGCGGTGATCAGCCGCGTCGACACACGGCCTTTGACGAGTGGATCGAGCGGACCGTAGGAGGGTGGTTTGCCGATCGTCCATAGGGTGCGGTCCAACGGTGCTGCCAGCCGTGGGGTGAACCGGAAGCCGAGCATGGCGCACATGCCGAAGACATGCTCGCTGCTGCCGCCGGTATCGGTGGCGTGTTCGTGGAGATTGAACTCCGTTTCGTGGTTGCACAGGCCATCGATCACGTACCAGGCTTCGCTCTCATTGGTACTAATGACCCGCTGCCGAAAGGGCGGGCCGACATCGGCCAGATGGAGGTAGATCGTGATCCCGCGCCCGTCGTCGAAGTATTCCCGGTTGCGGTCGGCATTTGCCGCTTTGACGCCAAGGCGGACCCGCAGACCATCCGAAGAGGAGCGCGTTCCGTCGCCCCAGGCCTGCGACAACGGCTGATGCAGGATGAAGTTGTCCAGCTTCACCAGCATGGCCTGGAGCGCGTCGTCATGCAGAAACCAGTCCGCAGCCCAGGCTAACTGGCGCTCCGAGAACGCGGTC
Organism: Chloroflexales bacterium; assembly: GCA_038254585.1. GTDB lineage: Bacteria > Chloroflexota > Chloroflexia > Chloroflexales > Kallotenuaceae > JBBSGA01. The sequence goes on from JBBSGA010000589.1 coordinate 1,314, forward strand.
GCTTTCGCCATCGCGGTGAGGCCGATGTTCAGACCACTCGCCAGAATAGCGGCGAGCAACGGGAGTGCCTCCTCACGGTCGAGTGGCTGGCCCGTGGTCTGATGCGTGGCGCAGTCCAGAAAGCCAGTCCACAGGTTGACCTCACGTAGGAGATCGACAAGGTCTATTCGCGGCGCGAGCCGGTAGCAGCGTCGGCTGAGGTTCTTCGCCAGCGCAGGCACGGCTTCCTCAAGGCGCGCCAGCGAGAGGGCACCCGTGGCGTCAACCGTCAGCCCCGATGTCGGCCCGACGTCTGCCTGAAGGGCCGTCAGTTGGGTATGGATGCGTTCCCCGCGCTCGCCCAGATACGTTTGAGCATCTTCCGTGCGTGCCAGACGGCTCGCACCGGTGGCGCACAGATGGCTCCAATAGTCAGGGGGCAGGAGGTAGCTCTCAAACGGGCGGTAGCGCCGGCTCTGCGCGACAGCAATATCGCCGGAGCGGAGGCCCGCTCGCAGCTGGTCAAAGGCGGCCGCTTCGTAGTGGTTCGGGCGGATCGTCGTGCCATCGAGCACATGCCGGCGCCAGCGCTCCGTGATATGGGCAAGCGGGGCATGCACGGTGGTGCGGCCGAGCGTTGTCGTCACCGTGGTCACCCGCTGCTTGCGCTGGGCAAGGCGGACGACATGGGCAAGCGCCAGCAGTGCCGGCTCGCGCCGGCGAAAGGCGTGAAACTCGAGCGTCTGATAGAGCTGGAGAAGGGATTGCCGGAGTGGAACGTACTTGGGTTCCACGAGGTCCAGATAGTCAAAGTCGACCGGCCGCGCCAGGGCCTTCACCTGTGCAACGGTCGCGATGAGCAATTCCTTGGGCACGGCTGCGTAGACCGTCGCCCATGGATCGAGCTGGTCAGCCTCCGCCTGGAGCAGTGCTTCGGCGACAGCGGTGAGGATATGGACCTGCAGATTCACGTCCTGGGCGTGATCGGCAACCTGCTGCTCTTGCTCGGCCGCTCCCTTACGCATAACCTCGATCCACACGTCGTCGAACATGTCGACAGGGTCTCACGCCAGCGGTTCCCGGGGGTCATCTGAAGTGAGACTGCTTGTTCCACACGTCGTGAAAATGAGCTGTCTCCCATCCGGCAGCCGCGGCTTCGCTGCCGCCACCTGCCTGCAC
>JBBSGA010000590.1:0-2466 GCA_038254585.1 Chloroflexales bacterium
GCGACGTGCTGTTCGAGCACCCGCCGCGTGTCGCCGCTCACCAGCACGGCGATCGTGACCAGGTGAAAGCCTTGCTGCGTCGTCGCATGTAGCACCCGCTGCGCGTCGGCAAACACCTGCTCGACGCGCGTGTCGATCACCTGGTCGTCACGCGTAACCAGCCTGGCTGCGTTATACGCGAGCTCCGTCTTCCGCCGCGCTGTGTTCCGCGGCACCGTCTGCACATCGACCACGACCGAGACATCAAAGTCCACGTCGAGGAGCTCATGCAGCGTCGTCGCATCCCACGCCCCGCGCAGCTCGTAGGAAAGGAGCACCGCCAGGTAGGGAGCCCCCGGCTCGGTTGGCGCCAGGTACGTGTCGTGGGTCTCGTACGCGCAGCCGATGATCGGCGGCATGCCATCGACGAGCTCGACCTCTCGGCCGAAGGCCTGCTTGATCTGCGCCTGCAACGCCTCCGGGTGGACATCGGGCGGCGCCCAGGCGAGCAGATAGTGATCGATGGCACGGAGATGGCGCTCCCCTAACCGTTGGTAGAAATGCAGCAGGTCCGTCCGCCAGGGCAAGGACCACAGGATGCGGCTGAGGGCATCCGCAATAGCCGTCCATTCGGAGGCAGCGGCTGCTTCGTCATCGCCGGAGTGCGTGAGAGACGCGCCCGACAGCCGTGCCTGTAACCTGGGCGCCACGTCGAAGATGGCGTGCAGGAGCGCCAGATCCGCGTCATCCAGGCTGGCTATCGCCGTAGCAGGATCGCCGCCTCCGCCCGCCAGGAGATCGTCGACCGCCCGCAGCAGCGGCTGGGCGATGCGCGTCAGCCGTTTCTGGTCCCGCAGCTCGTGGCTGAGGGCGCGTATCGGCTCGGCCATCGAGAAAGGCCGCGCGGTCGTGATCAGGCGCACGGGATAGGCATGTGCCGCGAAAAACTGGCCGAGCCGCCACTCAAACGCCTGGAGGTCGTCAATCTGCTCAATGGGCAGCGAGGTCAACTTGAACGTGTACATAGGCTCTTTCTCGGTGCCGGCACTACGGCCCCGGCCACCGTCTCCACTAGATTTCACTGGCCACAGGCTGGACGATCAGAGCCGTTCCTACGTCCGCCTGTACGCCCTGGCCGTTGCTCTGGCGGTCGCCCGGCGCCACGGGTAAAGCTGTTTCCCTGTCCATGCGGCCACGCTGGTCGCGGTAGCGGGAGGGCGCAGCAGTCCGGACGGTCCCGCTGAATGGCTGGGCCGGTGCCGGATCTGATGCACGCTCCTGCACCCGTCGGATGGACCCCTCCAGTGGCAGCGGCCTGTCGGAATGCGCCACCGGTACAGCCGTAAACTCACCCGGCTGGAGCAGCCGTCCCACGAGCCGGCGTGCCCGGCCGCGCGACCACCACAACACGCGCTCATACACCGCGAGTCCGTTGATCTCGCTGGTCAGGGCAACGCCGAGCCCGGCGGCAGCCAGCAGGATCAGGATGCGCAGCCAGAGCGCCGTGTGGCCGGTCACGACGTAGGCGGGCAGCCCGATGCTGAGCAGTCCCGCCATGTTCTCGGCCGTCAGAAACAGCGCGACCTTCTCACGTTTGCGTGAGGTGAGCTCTTCGAGTTGCTGATACGGCATGGCACCTGGCCTCCTTCCCAGGGGTGCGTGCGACGACGCGCTTGGGCCGGAATCGACCGGCGCCCAAGTGGCCGACGACTCGCACGCATTAGCCCCCGGAGCCCCCACCCAGTGCGTACAGGGCGGCGACAATACCTGGAATGAAGCCGACAAAGGCGATCGCCAGCAGGGCGCGCTGGATGTAGCCGCGATGGTTGCCGAGCGCGTCACCCATCAGCGGCGTGATGAGAAAGGCGAGCACCGCGCAGAGCAGGCCGATGACCCCAAGCGGCACGGCCAGTGCCTGAAGCTGCGTGATGAACGACTGCAATGCTTGCGTGAACGGTCCCATACCGTGTGCCTCCATAGCGTGTGGAGCAGCGCCCAGCCGGCGCCGCGACAACCTGCACCATCCGAGCTGTCCTGCCATCGTCTGCCGCTGATCTGATCGTGGCCCTCCCTATCAGCGTGTCGCATCTCGTCCGAACTGAAGGCGGAAGATCGCCCCACCGACGCGCACGCGTACCTCTTCCTGCCAGTCGATGCCGCGGAGCGGTAGCTCCAGCATGCGGACCTTGCCTGGCTCCACGGTGATGCGCGCTGGCGTCGGCTCGGCACCGAGCACCGTGCGGTTCCCCTGCGTGATCGCCAGGTCATCCGGCGTGAGCAGCACGGGCATGGAGCCGCGGTTGCGCAGCTCGATGCGGACGATGCTACTCCCGGGCGTTGTTCCACGCTCGCCCAGGACTTTGATCTGGAGCGCGTCCCGCAGCACGGCGGCGCGGCCCGGTGGCGGATCGAGCGTCACGCGCCAGCGGGCTCGCGCCTTCGAGCGCGGATCGGTGATCGACCAGGCAGCCGCCAGCGGCGACGTGA
>JBBSGA010000591.1:0-2442 GCA_038254585.1 Chloroflexales bacterium
TCAAATTGCATATTTCAGGCAGCAGCGCGGCGCGTCTCCCAAAAACAGGATAGCGCCTTGTCTTTGATCGTGTTTTTGACAACCGCTCGATCTTCGATAATATGCCCCCGTCTGCCAAACAGTCAACGCCCCTGAGGATGTGCTTCTCTGCGCGATTTTGCGCCGTTAGTCGGGCATCCCGGTTTACAACATCAAGACCTTCAAGAACAGTGCCGTGGCGTAGTTTATCAAAATTTCGGTTCCAGCAATGGCAGACCGCCCTCTTTCCGTCGACATCAAGCATCCTCTCCTCCTCAAGAACGGCGACCTGTTTCTTGTCACGGAACAGAACGGCAGCGTGCCGCAGGGGCCACCCGGCTTCGGCCTCTTTTATCGCGATTGCTGTTATCTCAGCCAGTACGAGCTTTCGCTCAACGGTACCCGTCCCCTCCTGCTTATGTCCGCGTGGGACGAAGGGTTTGCCGCCCGTGATAAAACGTCATACCGAAGCTTGGGAATCCCAAAACCCAGACTCGATTCAATTATTTCGCGGTGTCGCCTTACGGCCGTCTGCCGGAGTTCTTCGCCGGGACCCAACGGGAAGAGGGTCTTTCTCCCGCCCACTGTCCGCGCGCCGACCCGCTGAGGCGTGGTCAGCGGGGGCGGTGCCGCTCATGGTCGCGGAGCTGCTCGGGCTCCAGCCGCAGGGATTTGATGGGAAGCTTCGGATCGTGCGCCCGGTGCTCCCGGAGCCCATCCAGCATGTCGAGCTTCACGGTCTCAAGGTTGGGGGCAGTACCGTCGACCTGCGGTTCGAGCGCGCGCCCGGGGGCCGCGTCGCTCCCCATGTTCTTGCTGTTCAAGGAGCGCTGAAAGTCGAGTTCGAAGAAACCGCCAAACGGTAGGCGGATTGGCCTGCCTCGCATCGGCGCGGCGGCCCGATCGAAAAATATGGCTATGAAGCAGCGTGATTGAAGGCGTGATCGGGAGACATCCGCTGTTTCGCCGGTCCCTTGGTGCGGGTCAGGTTGTACGCGGTGTTGACCAGGCTGATGTGGGAAAAAGCCTGCGGGAAATTGCCCAGGAGCCGCTTGGCGTGCGGATCATACTCCTCGGACAAAAGGCCGACGTCGTTACGCAAGGAGAGCAGGCGTTCAAAAAGGTGGCGCGCATCATCGAGCCGGCCCAGCAGCACGAGGTTGTCGGCAAGCCAGAAGCTACATGCGAGGAAAGCGCCTTCGCCCGCCGGCAGACCATCGCTCGCGGCGCTCGTGTCGTAACGCCGGACGAAGCCGTCCACAGTCAGATGACGCTCGATCGCCTCGACCGTGCTTCGCACCCGCGGATCGCTCGCCGACAGAAAGCCGACGAGCGGCAGGAGCAGAACGCTGGCATCGAGCTCCTCTGCGCCATAGGATTGGGCGAAGGCGCCAATCTTGGGATTGAAGCCGTTGCGGCAGACTTCCTCATGGATCTGTTTGCGGAGTCCCTTCCAGCGGTCGACGGGGCCCTCGAGGCCGAACTGTTCGGCGCTCTTGATGGCGCGATCGACGGCAACCCAAGCCATCACCTTAGAATAGGTAAATTGCCGCGGCCCCTCGCGCACCTCCCACATGCCCTGGTCAGGCTTGTCCCAAATTGTTTCGAGATGATCGACGAGCGCGCGCTGCAGCGCCCAGCCCGCCTCGCTCGTGGCCAGCTTGCCGCTGCGTCCGTGATGCAGCGCATCCATCACTTCGCCATAGATATCCAGCTGCAGCTGCTCCGAGGCAGCATTGCCAATACGGACCGGTTTCGAGCTCTCGTAGCCGGGCAGCCACGGCACCTCCCATTCGGTGAGGCGCCGCTCGCCGGCGATGCCGTACATGATCTGCACCTGTGACGGCTCGCCGGCGACGGCACGATGCAGCCACGCGCGCCACGCCCGCGCTTCTCCGTAGTAGCCGCCATGCATCAGGGCCTGAAGCGTAAAGGTGGCATCGCGCAGCCAGCAAAACCGATAATCCCAATTCCGTGGACCGCCGAGCTGCTCAGGCAGCGAGGTGGTGGGCGCGGCGACAATGCCGCCCGTCGGGCGATAAGTGAGCGCCTTGAGCGTGATGAGGGAACGGCGCACGTCCGCAGACCATTCCCCTGCCGCGCCGCAGCGGCTGGCCCAGCCGCGCCAGAATTTCTCGGTCTCGGCGAGCGCCGCTGCCGCATCGACCGGGTGGGGGAGCGGCAAGTGGGAGGGCGCGTAGGTGAGAACGAACGGGACCGTCTCATCTGCCATGACGGTGAACTCGCCGGCCGTCGTGAGGTTTTCGCCGCGCAGCGGCACTGGCGTGCGCAAGACTACCATGTCGGGTCCAGCCACGGCACAGCGCGTGCTGTCCTCGAGGCGCGTGACCCACGGCACCAGGGAGCCGTAGTCGAAGCGGATGATCAGTTCGGTGCGCATGGCCACCTGCCCGCGCCGGCCGA
>JBBSGA010000592.1:0-2421 GCA_038254585.1 Chloroflexales bacterium
ACCGGCTGCCGAAACAGCGCCTATTGATCATCACGCAGACGCTGGCGCTGATCCAGGCTACCGTTTTCGGTACGCTCGTGGCGCTGGGTCTAATCCAGCTCTGGCATATTTACGTGCTCGCGCTGATCCAGGGCACGATCAATGCGATCGATAATCCATCGCGGCAGGCGTTCGTGCCCGAGCTCACAGGACGTGAGCACCTGGTCAACGCCGTCGCACTCAACTCGATGCTGTTCAATGGTGCGAGGATTGTCGGCCCGGCCCTAGCCGGCGTCGTGATCGCGCGCATCGGCATTGCCCCGACGCTCTACCTCAACGCGATCAGCTTCGTCGCGGTTATCGCCGGCCTGCTGATGATGGACCGAAGCAGCTTCTTCGCCGGGCCGCGCCAGGCCGCGGGACCGGTGCGCAAGCGGCTGGTCGAGGGCTTGACCTACGTCTGGCGGACGCCCGACGTGCTGCTGATCATGATTGTCGTGGCGGCGATCGGCACCTTTGGCTACAACTTCAGCGTCGTGCTGCCCCTGCTGGCCGGCTTCGTGCTCCACACGAACGCGGCTGGCTTCGGCGGCCTCTCGGCCTTCCTAGGCGTCGGCTCCCTGGTGGCGGCGCTGACCACTGCCTATGCTCGGAAGGTGACCGCGCGGCGGCTCTTGATCGGCTCGGCATGCTTCAGCATTCTGCTTGGGGCGGTGGCCTTCTCGACCAACTTCATGCTGTCAGCGGCGCTTCTGGTGGCATTAGGCTTCGCGGGGATCATCTTCGCGACGACGGCCAACACCCTCCTGCAGCTGACGGTGCCGGATGCGCTCCGCGGACGTGTCATGAGCATCTACATCTTGCTCTTTGCGGGCAGCACGCCGATCGGCGGCTTCCTGATCGGCACGTTTTCGAACACCATCGGCGTGTCGTGGACGCTCTTTGCCTGCGCCGCCTTGTGCCTACTCGGCGTGGCCGGCGCGGTCGTTTATCGCTGGCGCACGGCGTGAGGGGTAGCATGCAAGCACGGCCACGCGAGCCACGCCTGATGGCACGGCTCTACAGCTTGGTGCTACCCTACCGGCGGACCGTCGCGGCAGGCATGGTCTGCCTGGTCCTATCGGTCGCGGCAGAGCTCTACCCTCCCCTCGTGTGGCAGCAGGTCGTCGACGTCGGACTGGCACACCGCGACTGGGCATACATCGGCATGCAGCTGGGTCTCCTAGTTTTCGTCTTCGGCGTCGGCCAGCTTTGCTCCGCGGTCCGTGGCGTGCTGCTCGAAAAGGCGGGCCAGCGGCTGACGCTCGATCTGCGCCTGCGCCTCTACGATAAGCTTCAGGGGCAATCGGCCGCCTACTTCTCCGAGCGGCGTACAGGCGATCTGCTGGCTCGGCTGACTGGCGATGTGGAGAGCGTCCAGGACGTCGTCGTCCGCGGCACTGACTCCGTGCTGGCCAACGCGCTACGGCTGGTCGGCGTCGTCGTGATCTTCATCGTGCTCCAGCCGCTCCTCGGGCTCATCGTCCTGATCCCAATGGTGCTCGTGGGCATTCTGCTGGCGCGCTATAACCGGCGCGTGCGGCCGATCTACCGCGCCGCCCGCCAGCGCCTCGGCGATATGAGCGCGCGCCTCGCTGATAACCTCAGCGGCATACGAGTGATCCAGTCGTTCGCCCAGGAGCAGCGCGAGTCCGCGGACATGGAGCAGCTGGGACGCCGCCTCTACGACGAACGGGTGGAGGCGGTGAAGGTCCGAAACCGCGTCTTTCCCGTGATTCGCTGGGTCGCCAACTTCGGAAACGTACTGATGCTCGGCGGTGGCGTCTTTTTCATCCTACGCGGACAGTTCACGCTCGGTGGACTGCTGGCCTACAGAGGCTATGGCCGGTACTTTTATGGCCCGATCGACGATCTGGTCAGCATCAACGACCTGCTGCAGCAGGCCGCCGCCGCGGGGAGGCGGATCTTCGAGGTATTGGATGCGCCCGTTTCGGTGGTCGATGCGCCGGGCAGCCGTCCGCTTGAGGCGTCTCTACGCGGCGACGTGCGCTTCGAGGGCGTGACCTTCGGCTACGATCCGCGGTACCCGGTGCTCAAAGACGTCAGTCTCCATATCAAACCGGGCGAGCGCGTTGCGCTGCTCGGGCCATCGGGCGTGGGAAAGTCGACCCTCATTGCGCTGCTCGCCCGGCTGTACGATCCTGATGCCGGCCGTGTGCTGCTCGACGGATGCGAGCTGCGATCGGTGACTCTCGGCTCGCTGCGGCGGCGGATCGCGCAAGTGCAGCAGGAGACCTTCTTAATGAACTACGCCGCAGCAAGCTGCGGGGTATCTGAAAGGTCCTTGCTGACCCGTTACACTCACAAGAGCGAGAGCTGTTGCACATGGAGGCGTTGGTACTCGTGAGCGATGCCCTGGTTCTGCACATAGAGACGAATGAC
>JBBSGA010000593.1:0-2401 GCA_038254585.1 Chloroflexales bacterium
ATCTCCTGTGTCCACCGACCAGACGACGTTCCGCGAAATGACGCTGCGAATCGCCCGTCTACCATAGGGACGCCATGATTGACCGCTTTCTCGCGCCGCCCCGAGACGACCCGGTGTGTGCCGCCGCCGCAACGCCGTCGTTTTCCGTCGTCATCCCGGCCTATCAGGTTGCCGAATTCATCGGGGAGGCGATCTCGTCGGTGCTCGAGCAGAACGTGCAGCCGAAGGAGATAATCGTCTGCGACGACGGGTCTACCGACGCGATCGACGATGCGCTTGCGCCGTACCGCCACGCTATTGCGGTGGTTCGGCAGGAGAATAGAGGGTTGCCGGCGGCGAAAAATGCTGCCGTGGCCCTTGCGACAGGGGATTTCATCTCGGTTCTCGACGCCGACGACGCGTATCTACCCGATCGCCTGAGCGCTCTTGGCGCATTGGCGGCGACGCGGCCGGATCTCGACATCCTCGCGACAGACGTGTTCATTGAGTCTGCGGGACGCACCATCGGCCAGTTTTACGATCTTGGACCTTTCGTCTGCGCTGACCAGCGATCGGAGATTCTCAAACGGAACTTCATCTGGAGCGGCTCGGCCGTTCGGCGTGATCGATTGCTTCACGTAGGTGGCTTCGATGAGTCGATCGACTGCGCGGACGACTGGGACTGCTGGCTCAGGCTCGTCTTCGACGGGTCGAAGATCGGTTGCGTCAACGAGCCGCTGGGTCGATACCGGCTGCGTCCCGGAGCGATGACCGAAAGGCGCTCACGTGACTTCGCAGGGAGACTGCAAGTTCTCGAGCGCGCGTTGCAACGCCAAGAGATGAGTCGCGAAGAACGATCCGTGGCCCAGGAGACCGTCGCCCAGTTGCGACCGCGCCTGTCGCTTGCTCGCGCAAGAGAGGCGATCGTGAACGGTGATTCAGATTCCCGGCGGCTTGCCTGGCTTGTCGCTCGTGACCGCTCGTTCGGGATCCGCACACGCGCTCGAGCGGCGATCTCCGCCGTGCTCCCAACCTACGCGCGTCGGTCACTGAGCAGCTCCGGAAGCTCCGACCCTCGTGTCGAGGCCTGGAGGCCGTAGTGGAGGAGCTTCCAGAAGCCAAACCAGGTGGAATTGACCTTCCGCCGGCTCAAACGAGCGAGGAGCCACCCTCGATGAACCGGGGCAGCGCCGAGGCGACTACCGGAGGATCCGTCCTTCGCTCGGGACTCTGGGCGACAGCCAGCCGGCTCTTGCCGCAGCTCTACACACTCGTTGTCTCGGGGGTGGCCGCCCGCGCGCTCGGCCCTGACGGTATGGGTCGCCAGAGCCTGATCGCGTTCGCCGCTGTCTTTGCCACGACCGCGGCGACGTTGGGGCTTCCGACCGCGCTCGTGCGACACGTCGGCGAGGCTTTCGGTGCGGGACGTGCTGAGACATTGCGACCGCTCGTCAGCGCGGCGTGGAAGATCGAGACTGTGGCGGCGCTCATTGGAGCCGCCGCGCTGATCGGGATCGGGCTGAGCGGGCAACCGCTGCGAGATGCGTGGATCCTGACCGGTCTCGTTTGTGGCCTTTCGGTCCTGCAGAAGGTCGCGGCTTCGGTTCTCGTGGGATTGCAGAACTGGCGCGCCATGTCGATCATCACCCTCGCGGTCGGGACGGCGGGCAGCGCCACAACGATTCTCGTGCTCCTCCTCGGTGGCGGCGTCACGGCAATGATTGCCGTCGGGGCAGCTTCCACCGTGCTCGCTCTGATCTGGACATCGTTTCAGGCACAGCGGCTCCTGAGACGAGTCGCTCCCGAGGCGTCCCGCGACCCCGCGCTCAATCGGCGCACGTGGCGTTACGCGGCTGTGGCTTCGGTCGGTGTTCCGGTGACATTGATCGTCTGGTTTCGATCTGAATTCTTCTTCCTCGCCCACTATTCCTCGGACCGGCAAATCGCGCTCTATTCGATCGCGTTTTCGGCGTCGACCGCCTTGGTGATCCTGCCGCAGACGATCGGCAACGTCCTTGCCCCGGCCTTCGCGACGCTACACGGGGCCCAGAGCAGAGCTCGGATGCGCTCCGGCTTCGGGCGAGCCTGCCGTCTGCTCCTCACGATGACCATTCCGCTGACCGGAGCAGCCGCAGCGCTTGGACCGGAGACGCTGAGACTCGTCTACGGCTCGGCCTACCACGACACGATTCCCGTCTTCCTGATCATGCTCTGCGTGCTGCCGTTCGTCCCCTTGCTCCAGCTGAGCATGGCATTTCTTTTCGGTATCGGGCTGCAGTGGGTTCCGACGTTCGTCGGAGCAGCTGCCGCCGGCGTCGACCTGGGGCTCGCATACCTCTTGATCCCGCACCACGGCGCGGTAGGTGCCGCATTGGCGAACGCCGGCGGCCAACTCGTCTTGACGGTTCCGCTCGTGGCCTAC
>JBBSGA010000594.1:0-2398 GCA_038254585.1 Chloroflexales bacterium
CGGCCTCGATGCGGCGCCTCAGCACCAACCGCTCACCGTAGAAGTAGGTCTGGCGCACCTCGCCTTCAGCCCAGAAAGTGCACCGATCTCCATCCCAGCGTTCGCCATAGCCCACCAGTCGCGCCGGTGTGACGCCGACGCGTCCGTGGAGGCCGAAGTGCTCGGTGGGGGTCTCGATCGCGAACACCTGGTCGGCTGCGTCCTGGCCGGGTCCGCCAGTGTGGTCGAGCCCGCAGGTCGCGAACAGACCGCCCTGGAAGGTGCGCAGCCAGCCCCAATCGGTGTCCTGCTCGCCATACCACGGCCCGGTCGCTCCAGCTGGCGAGAGCCACGCCACCGGCATGCCGCCCAGATCGCAGCGCCAGACGTCGAATGCGCGGTCGACCAAAATGTCGAACGACAGGCGCCCGGTCCTCACCTCCAGTACGCGAACGCCTCGTTCACGACCGTCCCCCATCGTCACGAGCCGGACGCCGGCCAATTGTTCGAGCGCACCCAGCCTCTGCAGCAGGCCGCGCCGGGTGACAGGCTGGCCCCACATCTCCACGGTCGACTCCTCCCTGGCTCTTTCGCTCAATCAGGTCGGCCCGCAGCGCCTACTTGAGCGCTCCCGCGGCGATCGCGCGGACCAGGTATTTCTGGAACACGAGATAAACGACGACCATCGGCAAGGACGTGATCAGCATGCCCGCCAGAAGAGCCGGATAGTCAAAGAAGAACTTCCCCTGCAGCTGGTTGACGCCGACGGTCAGCGTGCGCACCCGATCGTCATGAAGGAGCAGGAGGGCAAAGACAAACTCGTTCCAGACGTAGAGGGCATTGAAGATGACGAGCGTGGCGATCGCCGGCACCGACAGGGGCAGCAGGATGCTGCCGAAGATGCGGTGGACGCTGGCGCCGTCGACTCGAGCCGCCTCGGCGAGCTCCCCGGGCACCGCCCGGAAGAAGGCGGTCATCAGATACATGTTGAACGGCAGGTTGAGCGCCGTGTACAGCAGGATCACAGAGAAGTAGGTGTCGACCAACCCGAGGTCGACCATCTCGACGTAGATCGGCACCATGAGCAGGAGCGGCGGGATGGCCATCCACGACAGGATGAAGAAGTAGACGGGCTGGCTCCCGCGCCACCGGAGGGTCGCGAAGGCAAACCCCGCCGCCGACGCCAGCGCCACCGAGAGGGCAACGGCGCCGACGGTGACGATCACCGAGTTGATGAAGTACGTCCCGATGCTGGCCTGCACCCACGCTCGAGCGAACGCGTCCAGCGTGAGCGTCGTCGGCAATCCGATCTTGGAGACTGCCCAGTCGAGCTGTGTACGGAACGCAGCCTGGATCATGAACAGGAGCGGCACGACCGCCGAGATGCCGAGGAGCGTCATGCCCACGACCGTCAACCAGCGAAGCGGCCGCGGCCCGATGGCCGACTTCATTCCCTGCCCCCGGTCAGTGCGCGAATCTGGAAGAAGCCGAGCACCAGGATCACGAGGGTGAGGCCCAGGCCCATCGCACACGCATAGCCGAGCCGCTGGGCCGTGAAGGCAGTGTTGTAGATGTCGTACTCGACGACGTAGGTGGAGAAGCCCGGCCCGCCGTTGGTGATGGTGAAGACGTACGTGAACATGTACGCGAAAGCGTTGATCGTGCTCGTGACGAGCACGATCTCCATGACGCGCCGCAGGCCGGGGATGTACACGTGGCGGAGGACCTGGCGCTGGTTCGCCCCGTCGATGCGCGCCGCCTCGGCGAGCTGCGGATCGATGCCGCTCATGCCGGCCAGGAAGATCACCACGTTGTAGCCGAAGTTGGCCCAGATGAAGACGAACAGGATGGCCGGCAGGGCTGTCGATGGATCGCCGAGCCACTCGTGCGCGTGCTCGCCCAGCCCGATGCCCCTGAGCACCTCGTTGAGCGGCCCGTCGACCTGCAGGATCAGGCGCGTGAGCACCCCCAGCACGATCGTCGAGTAGATGGCGGGCAGGAAGTACGTCCAGCGGTAGAAGCGCCAGCCGGGGATGCGCTGCTGGATCAGGAAGGCCAGCACCAGCGGAACCGCGAGCTGAAACGGGACGGACAACGCGAAGAAGACGTTGTTGCGAAGGGCCGCCCAGAACGTTTCGTCGTGAAGCAGGAACTCGAAGTTGCGCAGGCCGATGAAGGTCGGGTCGCTGTACCCGTTCCATCGGGTGAACGCATGGACGACGATGGATGCGAACGGGTACGCGACGAAGATCAGGACGACGGCGAGCGCGGGAAGGGCATAGATCAAGCCCCACTTGGACTCGGAGCCAAGCGGGCTGCGACGACGCGTGCCGAGGCGCGGGGCCGGCGGGGGATAGTGGGGCGGCCGCCCACGCGGTGCCGGCGGCAAATCAATTTAACCGCGGCGCGGGGGCCAGCA
>JBBSGA010000595.1:0-2375 GCA_038254585.1 Chloroflexales bacterium
CACGCCCATCCAGCGGCTGAACGCCTCAAGCTTGAGCCGGTATGTGCGAAGCGTCGAGCCGGCGTACTTGGCGAAGAACGCCCCGGCTACATCGTCAGCGCTGCTTAGCGCCTCGGCTACGACGCTGGAATCGACCCGTAGCCTCGGATGATCTAGCAAGTCCGGAGGAGGACTAAACGTTTGAACGTCAGGTGTCACGCGTACAAGATGAGACCACCACGTTCCGTGCGCAAGGTTGGGAAAAGGCGCATTCTCCCAACCTACCTCTTTGACATATCGCCGTTTACCGGGTAAACTGTTTTCACACTCGTGAAGAGGCCTGCCCGTGCCCATAAGCTCAAGCCGCTCAAACACTTCCCCGCCCGGCTCCGGCTCTGAGCTGGCTCTTAAGGCAGGATCTGAAGGGTCGCCGGACGATTCGCAGGACGAGTCCACAGCAGCATCAACGACTGGATCGGTGGCAGCGTCAACAACCGTGTCCACTTGGCGCGATGGCAGAGCTGTTGGGCGCCATATCGTCGATCGTGCGTTGGACTACGCGGCTCTTAACCGTGGTGGGCTCACGGCAGCCCAGATTGCCCGGCGCAGGAAGAAGAGCAAGGGCTACGTGTCTATCGTGCTCCGGCTGGGAACGGCTATCCGAGGACTCGACCGCGAAGAGCTCGCCGTCTTCCGCTCCGAGCGAATCACGTGGAAGCTCGCGCAAAGAATCGTCCGTGGCGGCGTTACCGATGCTGAGATCCAGCGGCAGATGCGCTATGCCTTGGGCGGCTTCTCGACCCACAACATCGACCGACGCAAGCTCCGGAAGCACCGTGTCGCCGGCCCCAAACAAGGCCCCAGTCGCGGGCTCGAACCGAGCGGGACCGTCGGCCAGACAGATGCTCCCAGCCCCGAGGCAGGCGTCTTCGTCTGGCGCTGGGACGGCGAATGGGCGGCCCGGGATCCAGCCGGGTACGTGGAAGCATACAGGGAGCACCTCGCTTCCCTGCACCGCAACATCAGCACCCGGTTCCGCAAGGCCATGGTCCTTCGCGCGACTCGTACGGGGAGTGCTACAGCGTCTGCAATTCCAATGGTTGGCCAGTCGCTCCGGCAGATCAATGCGCTTATCGCCCAGCGGCGACGTGCCAATAACCCCATCAACAGCATCAACAGCATCAACAGCACGCCCGAGCTCACGACAACAGACCGAGAAGCACTCGCGTCCCTTACGGCACTTGACGCGATCCTCTGTGGACCTGTCAACCTCGTCCGCGAGAGCGACCCCAGCTCGCCCATCGCAAACGCGCCTGACCCGCGTCCGCCGAGCGCAACAGGCCGTCCAGACGGGTCAGATGTCGCCCAGGGGGACGCCATGGATCATCACGGCCGGAACGCCACGAGTGTATCTCCGCTCCAGCGGTAGAATTTCTTTCGGCCGCTCACCTAGGCAAGCCTGCAGGTTCCCGCAGCCTCGAGACGGTCAATCAGGCGGCTGGACCACGCGCTGTTCGCGCATTATGCGTGTACTTGGCGCTCGGCGCATGATTGCAATCGCCCGCGACCTGCACACGAGGTGACAAATGACCGACAACGCGCGTACGCGGCGCCCCACATAGCTGGTGGGGCAGCAACTCGGCACGCCAGTAGGCCGGCCCATTTGCGTGCGGACTCGGTCGGGCGAGCCATGAAGGACCACAGGCCCCGGCGTGGCGCCGGCGGTTGCCCCTTGTGCGACGCCGCAGCAACGAGCGCTTGTACCGCGTCCTTCCTCGACGACGGTCGACGTATTCCCTCCCCTGACTTCCTCTCGTCCCCCGTCCGTGGTCGGCGGCGAACCGCGTACGCGGCCACGCGCGTACCTGCGCGGCCGGCGTGCCGCCATACTGCCATGCCGCCATGCTGCCATGCTGCCAGTCCAACCAGCTCATTGCATTGGTCCACCGCTATCCCCGGCAGCCACGCGCGGCAGCGGGTCGGTGTGGCAACTCGCCTACCCGACTCCGCACCATGCTGCCAACGTGCGTACGCACCACGCCGAACTTCCGCGTTGGTGGACAGCAACCCTGCTGATCGAAACCTAGCGACATCGACAACACGACCGACTTGCCAGTTGACCGGATAGCTGCATATTTGGCGGTCCGCCATGTCGTATTGCCGGACCGCTGGCCTGTCGGCATGCTGCGTACGCGAATGCAGTACTCGCATCACTACGGTCGGGTACGCGGAATGTTAGCACACCACTTTGTCAGCAGTCCGAGTACGCAGACATCCACACTGCTGGCCCGCTGCGTAGCTGCGTAGCGTTGCCGCCGCAACCTGAAAAAGAAACTTGATCGGAGAAACTGAGTGATAATCACCGTGGCCGCCTACAAGGGCGGGGTAGGGAAGAC
>JBBSGA010000596.1:0-2371 GCA_038254585.1 Chloroflexales bacterium
CAGATCGGCGTTGACCAGGACCAGCCCCACCATGGTCGCCCCGCGCAGCCCAATCCCATACCCATCGCAGCGGGGCCATCTTCGCGACCCACGACGAGCCCGCAGGGCTCTCAAATGCTGAGCTGAGCTGACGTCATCGCGGACGCGGACGTGGTTTTGGACGTGATCGGTGTAGCCGTTGGCGCCGCCGCAGTCACCTCGATCGAGGGTGAACCCCGCGTCGTGCACCTGGCTGGCCAACGCGTCCCAGAGACCGCGCGGCGAGCCGCCCGCCAGCAATCGTGGTCCGTTGTCGGGCAAGGCGTCGCCCTCGGTTTGGGCAACGTCGAAGACGTGGGTGACTCGGAAGCCGCGCAGCACGCGTGCTGGATCTGTGGGTTGGCTGTCCGGGTCGCTGTCGGCGCGGGTGAGGACCGGCGCGAGGATCGCGATGCCTCGCTCGCCTCGCAGCACCTGGCGGCCGAGTTGCTGCCAGGCCCGGTAGCCGGCCACGAGGGTGGCCTCTGGTCGCTGCACGCTGATGAGTAGGACGTTGTTCGGGCTGTAGCGGTGGAAGCGGGCGGCGACCTGCAGCATCCGCTGCCAGCCGTCGCTATTACTCAGTGCAGCGACACCCGCGGTGAGCTGTTCATGCGCGGCGGCGAGCCGCGCGTCGACCGTGTCCAGGCTGTGGGTCATGGCCGGCTCACGCGGGGGAACGGTGCCCGAGCCGGCACAGCGGCAAGGCGGCGGCCCACCCATCCGCGTGACGGCCGTGCAGGGCTCGTACGTCCAGGCGCGCGGCACTGGCTGCGGCAACGGTCTGGCGGCAGGCCTCGTCCAGGTCGCTCTGGCTGCGAGCCGAGACAAGGATCAGGCCGGCGACCCGGTGTTGGACGTGGCCGGCGGCGAGCTCCTCCTCGACCGCGTCGGCTTGAAGTTGGGTGCGTCGTTCGCGGGCCCCGACACCGAAGCCAAGACGGTTGCGGTCATCGACGTCCAGCGATGCGCTCTGTCGTGCGGCTCGGGCGCGCCGGCTGGCGAGCTCCGGGCGGACTGCGTGGAAGTGCATCGCGACGCTGCGCCACCCAGGAGTCGGTCCCTCGGCCAACAGCGGCGAGAGCCAGGCAGGCCCGACGGGGATCCGGGGCCACCCGGTGATCAGGTAGCTGCGATGCCAGGTGTCGTCCGTGCGGAGGTGATCCCAGGCCTCGGCGTGTGAGGCCGGCCCGATCGCCGGACCGGTGCGGATTAGGTCGGGGGCCTCGAACGTGCCAGTCATGGCCTGCCGCAAGTGCCGCTGGACGTCGACTCTGCTCAGGGGCTCGCCAATGAGCTCCGCACTCAGCAGTCGGGAGGCGAGCAGGCGGGATAGCGGCTCGGCCGCCCGGATCGCCAGGGTCCGATCCTGCTGGCCGGTGCTGACCCGTACGGCGAGCAGCGTCCGGTGGCATAGCGACTGTGCGGCCACGGCCGCGGACAGCTCGGACTCTGCCGCGTGACCTTTGGGTGAGGGAGCGGCGGTCTCGACCCACTGCAGGCGGCACCGATCGGCGTACTCTCCGGCCAGGGCTGTAAGCACCTCACCCCAGCCGGACAGGCGCCGGGTCTGCTCGCATGCGTCGAGCAGGCTGAACCCGCTGTCGCCGACGACGCGCAGCAGGCACAGCACGTCCCAGCCCTGTCTCCCGCGCTCGCACAGCACGCCTACTTCGAGGCCGTCCACCTCCAACGCAGCAAGGGCCAAGCGCCCACAGACTCGAGGCATCTCCAGTGCTGTTGGAGCCGGATCCGGGGCAGGCCTTGCTGGCGCATGAGCGTCGAGGGTGGCCCGGGTTCGGTGGTGGCCTGTCGTGACCCGCGAAGCGAACGCTGCACCAACCAGGGTCAGCTCGTGCAGCGACGCACCCCGGACCATGCCGAAGCACCAGGCTGCGGCCACGGCCAACGGCAGCGCGGCCAACGGCAGTGGAGTCCCGGCGTACCCGGCCATGACAGCGAGGAGGGCTGCTGTGGCCAGGACGCCAAGGCGTGTCGGGCCCAGCCCCATCCACAGGGCCTGGTCGGCGGACCCGATCAGGTAGGCCTCATCAGCCATGACCCACCTGGCCGGTCGAGGCGCTAGCCGGTGTGGTTGGTGGGCCGGGCTGGGCAGCGCTCAGGGTGCCGCGGCGAGATGCGGCGAGCCTGGCGACGCTCGCCGGACCGGCCACCGCAGCGCCAGCCATTCCAACACCGGTCGGACCGGCGGCTGCCGCCACGCCCATGCCAACGGTGCGTGCGCCGGATCTCAGCTTCTGCGTGGCCAACGCGCCGGCGCCCGCGGCGGCCGCGGCCTCCGACACGTGCGGGACCAAGCGCATTGTCATCGGCAGCGCGAAGGTGCCCAGCA
>JBBSGA010000597.1:0-2348 GCA_038254585.1 Chloroflexales bacterium
ACTTCCTGGCCGGCGGCGACTCGGACGACCTGATCCAGGAGGGAATGATCGGGCTCTACAAAGCCGTTCGCGACTTTCGTTCCGACAAGGAGACGTCGTTCCGCAGCTTCGCGGAGCTCTGCGTTACCCGCCAGATCATCACGGCGATCAAGACTGCGACGCGTCGCAAGCACGCGCCGCTCAACACGTATGTCTCGTTCAGCCACACGCCGGCCGGCCAGGACGGCGACAGCGAGTGCACGCTGGGTGATGCGCTCCCCGGGCCGGGCGTCAACGAGCCGTCGGTCTGCGTGATCTCGACCGAGGAGCTACAGAGCCTTGTCTTCACGCTCGGCACAGGCCTCTCGAAGCTCGAGCACGACGCACTCAAGCTCTACCTCGAGGGCTCGTCCTACGAGGAGATGGCCGAGCTACTCGAGTGCGACACGAAGACGATCGACAACGCACTCCAGCGCGTGAAGCGCAAAGTGCTGATGCATCAGCAGTCGCGCGCCGTTCTCCAGTAGCGCGGCGTGGCGGTCAGCGCCACGAGTCAGGGGCTGGCGGTCGAATCGACCGGCCACGGCAGTCGTAGCGGCTGATAGTCGCCCGGCCAGTCCGCATACGCCTCGTCGGGAATCGCCGTTTCCTTGCCGACCGACGCGCCGTGCTGCGCTGCCACCTGGCTGACGGGATAGAGAATTGGATCGTCGGGTCGTGCGCCGATCATCAGGATCGAGCACGGACCGTCGCCGGCGCCGACAAGGACGTGACGGGTGTCGGGCGGGCAATGGAAGTAGTCCCACTGCCGCAACTGGCGCTCCTCTTCTTCGACGATCAACGTGCATTCCCCGCACAGGACGAGGAATCCCTCCTGCACTCCCTCGGAGTGGTACAGCGCGTTCGGGTCGCCCGGCCAGAGGACGCGCAGGTGGACCCCGAAGTTCTCGAACTGATGCTCCTGCGACTCGAGCGGATATGCCACGCCGCCCTTCTCCTCGTTCCGCACACCGAGCGCGTCACCGAGGTTGAGGACGAACCACCCGGCGGACGTGATGTAGCGGCCGAACGGGGTATCGGCGGAACTTGCCTCGCTGACAGGCACATCGTCCTCCTCGGAGTAGGGAGCGCCCAATTTAACGGGATTCGGTCTGGCGTCACTCCGGAACACTCGCTCTCGGAGGTGCGTAGGCGCCTTCTTCCGCATGTGTGGCACGTTCTAGGATGTTGTCGTGCTAAGAGGCCGCTGCTCGTGCAATGCCGTCGCTTACGAGGTCTCGGACGAGTTCGTCGCCGCGTACAACTGCCATTGCTCGAACTGCCGAGCGATGACAGGTTCGGCGTTCTTAACATGGGGCGAGATCGAGCCGGAGAAGCTGAGGATGACCAAGGGTGCGGACACGTTGATATTGATTGGCGATGCCCACGGCCACCACGCAAGGCGTTGCGGGAAGTGCTTCTCGCTGCTGTATTGGACGGGCTACGAAGGCAAGATCCGTGTGCCCTATGGGTCACTGATCGACGAGCCCGCGCTCAAGCCGATGGCGCACATGTTCGTCGGCTCGAAAGCTCCCTGGTATGAGATCCTCGACGACCTGCCTCAGCACGATGAGTACTCGTGGTCCTGATCGGCTGATCCGGGTATCCGACCAATACTCAGGCGCCATTCCGAAACTCTCGCCCAGGCGACGATTGGCTATGCGACCCCGAAGACGTAGGCAGCGCCTCGGTGCCGAAATCCCGCGGTCGCCGCTCCGACTCTGCGAATACCAGCAGCGGCAGGCGGCTGTCGAAGAATCGGGATCGTCCTGATGTGCATCGAGTCTGCCGAGGCTACGCCCGCTCAAGGGACATTTACGGACGTGGCCCAGGCGACTGCCGGGCAGCTTCATGCCCGAGGGTGCTGCGGCATCCGCCATCGACGCCGCAGCACCAGGGACGTCGGCTACGTGTGGTCGGCCCAGGGAAGTCCGTCCCAATCCTTCGGGTGTCGAACCTCCCATCGCCCGTGCCGCTCGGGGTCAGTCGTTGTGACCCCTGACCCCGCACCGTGGCGAAGGGCGACCTCGGAGCGTAGATAGATGCGCTCCAGATCGTCCCGTCGATTACCCGTCGCGAGGATCACACAGGGACCGTCGTCGGTGGCGACGAAGGTGTGTGCGGTCATTGGTGGGCAGTGCACGAAGTCCCACGGCCGCAGATGACGCTCCTCTTCCTCAATGATGAGGATGCACTCGCCGCTGATGATCAGGAAGTCCTCTTGCACCGATTCGGCGTGGTAAAGACTGGACGGGCGTCCCGGCGGCACCACCCGGATCGTGAATCCGGCGTGCGGCTTGACGTACTCCGTCAGATCGGGTCGGCCGCGC
>JBBSGA010000598.1:0-2347 GCA_038254585.1 Chloroflexales bacterium
CATACGGATGACCTCCTGGGCGCAGGACCCGCGGCTGCGCGTACAGCCCGTCTTGCCTGCTCAGGAGGTCATTTTGCGCGCCATCCCGGACGACCCCCAACCATCAAAACGGTGGATCGAGGTTAAAAGCTCGGCTGCCCAGCGGACACCGGCGCCGTCGAAGATGATCGTCACCTCGTCTCCGTGCTCGCGGAACTCGTCCGCGGTCGAGAGCGCATTGACCAGCCGTGCCAGCTCGCCGTGCGTCTCGGTATCCGCGAGCACGATGATCGCTGCCTTGTCCATCGAGTCTCCCTCGCTGTCTTGGGTTGGATGCTCTGACGGGTTAGATGATCCGCGGGCGCTGATTTGATTCCCGTCGACGGAGCGCGGACGGGCCTGACTGCGAATCTCGTGGCGCGCCGCCGGTCGCCGCGCGCGTCGAGCTTGAGCTGCAGATGAACGATCTGCTGGGGCTGCGCGCGCTGCAGCCCGCATCGGTCCTGGGGGCGGACATCCACAGCTAACCACTGGGCTGTATCTCCTCGTAGGCGGCTACACGCTCTTCGAGGTCACCGGACGAAAGGAACTCTCAGGATGAAGCGCATCGTCTCTCTTGTCTTGCCGCTGGCGTTGTTCGTCGCCGGATTCGCCGTGCCCGGACGCAGCAGTGCAGCGGCGCAAGCCGCGGCGCTTCGTGGCACCGTCGGGCCAGGGTTCACGATCACGCTCGAGACGGCGCAAGGGACGGTCGTCAAGAAGCTCAAGGCCGGCACGTACACGGTCCGGATTCGTGATCTCTCGCCGATCCACAACTTCCACCTGTTCGGCCCTGGAGTGAATAAGCTGACCGCGGTTCAGAAGACCGGCAGCGCGACCTGGACGGTCCGGCTCGAGCCGGGCGTCTACCGCTACCGCTGCGATCCGCATCGCACAATCATGCGCGGCAGCTTCATCGTTTCCTGAACGCGTCTGCATCCGAACGGCGGAAGGCGGCTGTACCTCCGGGTGAGGCCAAAACGGCCTCCCCGGCGCCTGCGCGCGCCTTCGGCCACGTCGTCAAGGAGGGTGATGCAGATGCGTTGGAGCAAAGCCAGGATCGGCGCTGCAGCGATCGCGGTGCTGAGTGTCGTGTACGGGGCCGCGGCGGCGCTGGGGGCGCCGCCGCCGATGATGATGGCCCACACAGGCGCGAAGTTGAGCGTGCTGGGGCCGAAGAGCGGCACGACGCTCTCCGGCAACGCGCTCAGCACGGTCGTCTCGCTCTCGCACTTCAAGGTCGACTGCCGCTTCGCCGGCACGGCGAATCGGAAGGGAATCGGCCATTACCACATCGAGCTGGACAAGTCGCTGGTGAACATGTTCTGCGGGCCGCGCGCTTCGGTGAGCATGCTCGATGTCAAGCCGGGCAAGCACACGGTCCAGTTCATCCCGGCCGCGAACGACCACGCCGACGACATGAAGGCGATGAAGCAGATCAGCTTCACCTACAAGCCGGCGCATCCGCTGGCGGCGGTGAAGCCGTTGAGCTTCGCCGGCAAGCCGTCGGTCAGCGTCGTCTCGCCCAAGTCGGGCGCGACCGTGCACGGAGGCTTCGACCTCGTCGTCGCCGTGAAGAACTTCCAGCTTTCCTGCGCCCTCTACGGGAAGGCGGACGTGAAGGGCTACGGCCACTGGCACGCCAACGTCGATACGACGTCGATGGGGATGATGGGGATGGGGACGATGCTCGGGATGAGCTGCGGCCGCTCCTTCCATGTCTCGCTGGAGGGGATCAAGCCAGGCCAGCACAAGTTCATCGCGATCCTCGAGGACAACACGCACGCGCCGACGATCGGCGCTGAGTCTTCCGTGACGGTGAACGTCAAGTAGCTGCCCCTGTGGGGCCGCGCCGACGTGCGGCCCCACACTGCGGCTTCGATCGTGCGCGTGGCCGCATCCAAGTCGGTGATGGCGCCTGTACCTCCTGATGTGATCCCGCAGCCGCTCAGTCCGCCGACGCCAATGGCGACGCCGGCCGAGGCCAGCGACGCGCAGCTGCTGCAAGCGATTGGCGCCGGCAGTGAACCCGCCTTCGAGGAGCTTCGCCACCGCTACCGGCGCGCGGTCGAACGCGCCTGCCGCTCGATCGTCGGCACCGATCTCGAGGACTGCGCCCAAGAGGTGTTCGTGCGCATCTGGCGCAAGGCGCCGCTCTACGCCCGCGACCGGGGTAGCGCCCCCGCCTGGCTGCTGACGCTTGCGCGGCGGACGGCGCTCAACGTGCGGCAGGCACGGCGGGTGCCACTCCCGGTCGAGCTGCCGGACGAGGCGGGCGCGGTCGAGCCGCCGGACGTCGATCGCTTCTGGCTCGATGCTGCGCTCGAGC
>JBBSGA010000599.1:0-2317 GCA_038254585.1 Chloroflexales bacterium
CGGTCGTCATGTAGAGCACTCCGTCGATGATCTCGTAGCGGTTCCCATCGTCTCCTAGCTTCTCCCAATCGCTGTATGTCCACCGCCCCTGCGGCGGACCGTTCACCACAGGCGCAGTTTCAGTAGCAATCGCAAATGTTGTCATACTCATTCCTCAACCTTGAGTGGGAAATTCTCGTCGGCATAGAGCCTCGTCACCGAACTCCCGCCGCAGTACACGTTGTGTTTCTACCAATCATGCAGTATAACATTGCGCACTGCATGCTCCCGTGTTCCGGTAACTGTTTACCTGATCTGAGGGTGTGATGCAGGTTTTTGCGTGGACAGGAGAGGGTCGGATCCTGTAGGATCTTGGTCTCACTTACTGGAGTGACTCAGCATGAGGAGGAGAGATGGATCGACAGCGGTTTGAGCAACGCTGGCATCAACTCAGCGGGGAGATCATGAGCGGCATCTCCGACTGGCGGCTCCAGCATCCCAAAGCCACGCTGCGCGAGATTGAAGGCGAACTTGATGCGCGTCTCGCCCGCGTCCGTGCCCGCATGCTCGAAGACCTGGCGCTGGAAAGTGCTGCCGCCGACTGGCAGGCCGCTGGCGGGAGTTCACCTCCCGCCTGTCCCCAGTGTGGCAGCCCCCTTGAGCCGCGCGGCACTCATCCACGCACCCTCCAGACGCACGGAGGGCAAACCCTCACCTTGGAACGCAGCTACGGCGTCTGCTCGGTCTGTGAGACCGGGCTTTTTCCCCCTCGATGAGGAACTTGCCCTGCTCCCCGGCTCGCTCACCCCTCGGCTGCAAGAAAGCCTGGTGCGCTTGAGTACCTGGCTGCCGTCCTTGGCCACCGCCGCCGCTGAACTCGCCTTTCACACTGGGGTTACTCTCGCGCGCACGACCGCTCTGCGGCTGAGCGAGGCGGCGGGAGCGGCGGCGGTGGCGGTGCAAACGGCCGAGGTCGCCACCATCCTGCACGACTATCCCGACCCTCCTGCTGGGCCGGAGACCGTCGTCTTCCATGTGGACGGGGCGATGGTGCCCTTGCGCCATGGTGTCTGGGGCGAGGTCAAGACGCTGGCGGTCGGCGCGGTTGCGCCAGCCGTGCAGGAAGCGGGGGAGCTGGTGGTGCACACGCGCGACTTGTCCTACTTTTCGCGCCTGAGCGATAGCACAAGCTTTGCGGAGGCCGCGACCGGTGAACTGCATCGCCGTGGGGTGACGACGGCTGAGCGGGTGGGCGTGGTGGTGGATGGTGCGGAGTGGATCCAAGGCTTTATTGACCTCCACGCTCCAGAGGCCGTGCGTATTCTCGATTTTCCGCATGCCGCCGAGTACGTGGCGGCGATTGGGCAGACGGTGGGAGCAGCGGGGAGCTTGCTCTCAAAAGAGGCGCTGGCCCAGCAACTCCACGAGCTCAAACACGAGGGTCCAGATGGGGTGCTCACGAGACTGCGGACGTTGGTGGCGGGGCAGGCAGAGCCGGGCGAGCTGGGCAAGCTGCTGACCTACCTGGAGAAGCGCGAGGGGCAGATGCAGTATCCGAGCTTCCGCGAGCAGGGCTGGCCGATTGGCAGTGGCAGCGGGGAGAGTGCCAACAAGCTGGTGGTGGAGGCGCGATTGAAAGGAGCGGGGATGCATTGGGCACTGCAGAACGTCAATCCCATGCTGGCGTTACGCAATGCGGTCTGCAATGATCGCTGGGTGGAGGTGTGGGGACAGATCGAAGTCGAGCAGCGTCGGCAGGTGCGCGTCCGGCGCGAGCAGCGGCGACGAGAGCGCCGGCCTACGCCCTCGGCCCGGCCTGACGGCTGCGCCGACCGTCGAGGTGTCGTGGCAGCCGAATCCACGGCTCACCCGGTGCAGCCAGCAGTGCGGAAGTCCGCAGGAGATAGTCGGCCCGCAGCCGATCATCCTTGGCGTCGAGCGTGGAGTCGCCGTCGCCAGGCTGAAGAGGCGCGAACAGCATAGTCTGCAACAACCTGCATCACACCCGAAGTTAGCGCAGGATGCCACGCTGGCGCAAGAGGTATAGTAGTAATGTCTCGATTGGAAGGCTGGTAGTGACTGGGACGTAGGCGATACTTCGGCTGCTACAAAAGGTGCTGATCTCGTCGCGCCAGGTCGTTAAGCTCGCGTGATAGCGAGTGAGGAGATCAAGATCAGCGGTCAGGTCAACAGGTTGGCCTCCTTCGGCGTCGATGAGCCGGAGATCACCGTCAATTGATGGTTCGATCTCTTCAGGCGCAAGTAGATGCAAGAGTGTGATTTCGAAGCGCCGGCTTAGGAGTGCTTGAAGGCCTGCTTGCCATTCAGCATCAAGGAG
>JBBSGA010000600.1:0-2296 GCA_038254585.1 Chloroflexales bacterium
ACCCCCTCACGCGGCACGACGAGTGCCGCGTAGACATCGCCATCCCGGATCGCCTGCTCCAACGCTTCGGGGGCCGTGCCGGGACGCAAACCGCAGAGCACCTCGGCGCCGGGCTCGGCTTCCAAAATGTGCCATGCCTCGGTCTTGCCGAACTGGTCTGCGCCCTCGATCCGCACCGCCTGCTCGTCGTTCGGATGGACCTGGAGTGAGAGCCAGTCGGCGGTGTCGAGCAGCTTGATCAGCAGCGGGAAGCGGGACCCTGTCCGGCTCATCGCGCGCTGCCCGAGCAGGTCCGGCCCATGCTGCCCTGCCACCTCGGCCAGCGTGCGGCCAGCCTCAGGTCCCCCTGCGACGCGATTTCCTTCGTAGACGATCCACGCTTCGCCGTACGGCTCGGCGCTCGGCCGGAGCCGCTGCCCGCCCCACACACGGTGCTTGTACTCTGGAGTTAGACGCAGCCCTGGAAGCATTGGCATCGCAACCTCGATTCAAGATGATGAGCCACCCGCGCAACCGCAGCCGGCCGCCGGTCAAAGCTGCCCGTGGAGACCCATTGTACCCCGCCTCTCCTCGATGCTCGCAACTTGACAGGCTGCAGCGGCGCCTCCAAGATAGGGAGACCGCGGCTGCCGTGTGCGCGGATACGGAGGAGAGCCGCGCCTGCGACGCTTCGCGCAGACGATCGGTGTCAAGCCGGAAGGCATCGAGAGGTGGCATATGGAGTTTCAGGACAAAGTTGCCGTCGTCACCGGAGCGGCCAAAGGGATCGGCGCGGCCACGGCACGAGCCTTTGCGCGCGAGGGTGCACGGGTCGTCGTGGTCGACGTCGACGCGGCGGCCGGCAAGGTGCTCGCGGCGGAGCTTGGCGGGGCGGATACGCGGGCCGTGTTCGTCAAGGCCGACGTGGGCAAGCAGGACGATGCCGGGCGCATCGCCGAGGAAGCGGTGCGCGCCTTCGGTGGGGTCGACGTGCTCGTCAACAACGCCGGGATCCAGACCTACGGCACGGTCGAGACGATGCCCGAGGAGGAGTGGGACCGTACGCTTACGATCAACCTCAAGAGCGTCTTCCTGGTTTCGAAATACATTGTCCCGGAGCTCCGGAAGCGAGGTGGGGGCGCGATTATCAACGTCGCCTCGGTTCAGGGGCTGGCCACCGAGGCGAACGTCTCTGCCTATGCGGCGTCAAAAGGTGGTATCCTCGCGATGACGCGCAGTATGGCGCTTGACTACGCGCGGGAGCAGATTCGGGTGAACTCGGTCTGCCCCGGCTCCGTCGATACGCCGATGCTGCGCGAGTCCGCAGAGCTTTTCGGCGGCGACGATCCGGCCGGCGCAGTACGTGAGTGGGGCGGCATGCACGCGTTGGGCCGCGTGGCCCGGCCCGAGGAGGTCGCCGAGATGATCCTCTTTCTCGCCGGACCGCGCGCCTCGTTCTGCACAGGCGGCGCGTACCTGGTGGACGGCGGTATGCTGGCGGCCTATGCCTAGGAGGGAGATCACCGATGCCAAAACTGCCTGAGCCAACGGAGGGCGATACCTCCTGGCTGGTCCACGATCGTTTCGGACTCTTTATCCATTGGGGCATCTACTCGCTCGCCGCTCGGCACGAGTGGGTCAAGAATCGCGAGCGCATTCGCGACGAGGACTACCAGAAGTACTTCGATCACTTCTATCCGGACCTGTACGACCCGGGCGTGTGGGCACGCGAGGCAAAGAATGCCGGCATGAAGTATTTCGTCGTCACGACCAAGCACCATGACGGCTTTTGCCTCTGGGACTCGGCCTTGACCGATTACAAGGCGACGAAGACGCCGTGGGGCAGGGATGTGCTAACGCCGATGGTGCAGGCGTTCCGCGCGGAAGGCTTCAAGGCCGGCTTCTACCATTCGCTGATCGACTGGCACCATCCGGAGTTTCCGATCGATGGACTCCACCCCATGCGCGACGACGTGGCGTTCCGCGAGGCCCAGCGTGGTCGAGACATACGCAAGTATGCCGACTACCTCCACGGCCAGACGCGCGAGATCCTCACGCAGTTCGGGAAGGTCGACATCATCTGGTTCGACTTCTCGTACGCCAAACAGGATTGGGGCTGGTCGCAGGGCAAGGGCAAGGCCGACTGGCGCTCCGAAGAGCTGATGCGTATGGTGCGCGAGCTTCAGCCGGGAATCGTCGTCAACGACCGCCTGGAGCTGGGCGGCGACGTCAAGACGCCGGAGCAATACCAGCCACCGGCCTGGCCGCAGGTGAACGGCAGGCCGGCCGTGTGGGAAGCCTGCCAGACGCTCAACGG
>JBBSGA010000601.1:0-2292 GCA_038254585.1 Chloroflexales bacterium
GATGGGGCGGATCGGCGGCAGGTCGACGTGGTCGTAGGCGTGGATGTCGGGCTGGTTGGCCGGGCTCAGCGCGTGCGCGCAATGCGGGCAGGCCGTCAGGCCCAACTTCAACACCGCGATTCAGCAAGTAGCTGAGTCGGCCACAGAAAACGGGAAAATCAGGAGCGCGTGGCACCACGCCGAGGTCGTCCTCGGCGCTTCGGGGACGGTGCTGGGACGGCCGTGGCCGTTGCCGGCGGGGGAATGCCCTGGATGCGCGGCGGCACAGCGATGCCGCAGAGACGGAGCGACGTTGCCGCAGCGGTGCCAACCTCGGTGCGTATCGTCCAGGTCTTGCCGCCCTGTTCCACCTTACCCTGCTGCAGGCGGTCGAGATCGCGCAGCATGTCGCTCCATTCCGGCTTGAAGCCGCCAGCGCGGCAGCGGCGCAACAGCTCGTCCTGCAGCACGAGGGCGAGAAAGGAGCAGAACACGTGGCCGCGGATGGCAGCGTCCGAGGAATGGTAGATCGGCCGCGTGCGCAGGGTGGACTTCGCCTGGCGGAACAAATCCTCCACTCGCAGGAGCTCACGATACCGCAGCATGGCCTGCAGCGGGCTGACGCGGGCATTGGTGCGTAGCACGAAGATGCCGTCGTATCTGGCCTCCTCGGCCAGCTTGCCGGCATCGATCTCGAAAGCGGAGCCAGGCTTGCCCTTGGTCGCCTCGCCAGGTGTGCCGACACGGCGGAGGTAGCGGCGATAGGCGGAGTTGCCGATCAGCGCCTTGTCGCCCTTGCGCAGCTGCACCTCGAGGCCTGCGATGATGGCCTGGCGGTCGGCGCGGTCCTTCTCCGCCTCCGCCTCGTTGCGGCAGACGATGTAGCGGCGGCCCTCGAGACGGACTTCCTTGGCAAAGAGCTGGGTTTCGGCGCCGTTGGCGCGCTCGACCAGCAGGGGCGTGAAGGCGCGCTCATCGGTCAGCACCACGTCACGGACCAGCCGGTCGGTGCGCTCGCGGGCGCCGAGGATGTACTCCAGCCCGCGCTCCTCAAGGGCGCTGATGGTTGCCGCCGAGATCATGCCGCGGTCAGCCACGACGCAGACGCGGCCGACCGCGAAGCGCGAGCGCAGGCGATCTATGACCGGAACAAGGCTGCGAACGTCTGCCGTGTTGCCCGGCCACATCTCGGTGCAGAGCGGCCGGCCCTCAGCGTCGACCACGACGCAGAGGATCATCTGGTTGAGGTCGGGGCGGTGATCTTTGGAGTGACCACGCCGGCCGAGGGTCTCGCCGCCCGCGCCCTCGAAGCGCAGCGACGTCGTGTCCATGAAGACGACGGAAAGCTCGCTGAACAGGTCGCGGCGCTTGGCAAACAGCGCTTCCTCGACGCGGTCCTTCACGCAGCGCGGGGCGAACGGGGTGGCGCCCGCCTGCTGGTCGGAGGGCAGCTCCTCCCCGAGCCAGGCCATGGCCCGGTAGAGATGGTGCAGGGCGAGGCCGTCGACGCCGGGGATGACGTAGTCCTCCATCCACTTCTCGCACGCGCGGTCGGCGCCTGAGACGACGAGCCGGTGCAGGACGGTGGCGAACACCGCACGCTCGACGTCGAACTCGAAGCCGCGCCCTTCGAGCAGTCGCTCGATCACGGCGCGGCAGCCCGTCTCCTCCCACAGCCGGCCGAATAGCAGCGGCGTGCCGATGCGGCGCATGGACAGGCGCGGCCTGTCGGCGTCGGCAGCGAGAGCGGAGAGGAGCATCACCTGGTCACAGAGGCGGGCGCCGGAGGCGAGCAGGGCGGCGAGGCCGCCAGAGGCGGTGAGCTCGTCGGCGCGGCCGAGGGTCGCGATGACGTGCTGGCGATGGATGCCATCCACGCGGCGGTTCTCGACGACCTGGAGGTAAGCGCGTGGGCCGGAGGTCTTGATGCGGAAGAACATGGCGTCCGCATGAGGACACCATGTTGTGCGCCGATTCGCAAGCATAGAGTCGGCAAGAGCCTATCTCACGTGGCACCACATTTTCAGTCTACAGTGTGGTCCGAACGCGAGAAACCCAGCTAAATCAATGCCGGGAGACATCGTGAGCACGAGTCACTGTCCAATTTGGGCTAGGATGGAGGGTGCTTCTGGAGCTTTGGTGGCGAGCAGCGACTACGAAAGTGAGTCGTCGCGGGCATGAAGGCAGGCTAGAGACGAAGTGATGAACAACAGTTTTCTAGCTGTCTTCGCGCTGTTCGGCACGCTTTCCAGCTGTGCGGCTCACGCTGCGGACGTGCTGCCCGGCGAGCGCTTCACCTGCACCGTGTCGCCC
>JBBSGA010000602.1:0-2266 GCA_038254585.1 Chloroflexales bacterium
GACACCTTCATGCCCTGCGCCTGAGGCCCGGCTGGAAGACAGCGGTGTACCTTTTTTGCCGCGAACTTAACAATACAGTGCAACTGTTTCCTTCGCGGCGGGCAGGGCGTTTGCCGTCCAGTACAACGCCGACTCCTCAGCTGTGGCGGCAGTTAGAATGACATATGAATGAGCCGCCTGCTCCTATAGTCGCGCACACCGCCCGCCCGCCGGATCGCGCGCAGCTCATGAGCGAATTCGCCGGCGTCCTCAAGCTGGCGCGCCGCCAAGTTCCACGCGACACTGCCGCCTTGGACGAGTCCGGCCCCACCGGACGAGTCACCCTCGATGCGGAAGGCCGGGACCGGCTCGATCGCCTGGAGGCGAGGCTTATCTGGCATCAGCACTTCGAGCACCTGAGTCCAGACGATCTCCGCCGCACGCTCCTTGAAGCGATTGCCGCCTACCAGACATCCTTCCGCCAGGGGGAACGGCCAGATAGCAAACAGGTTGCGGCGACATTCATGGATCAATGGGCACGGGAACCGGCGCACGCTCGCGTGTTCCTCAGCGTTCAGCATCTCACCCTCACCAGCGCGCTCGATGTGGGGATCGCCCGCTTCGTCCCCGTGGCGCACGACGATCACCTCAAGCAATCGGCCGGCGGTAAGGTCTTTGAGCAATACTCGCTCTCCTGTCAGGTCGATGCGACGGGCGGCACGGAGTCGAAGATCGTCGAACGTGCGATGCAGCAAGCCGTCCGTGCCCTGAGCCTGCTCCGCTTCCACCTTCGCCAGGCATATCGTGGATTGCACGACAACCAACTGCTCTTCCAGGTCAGCGGGGCCTACATCATCGAACTGGACGATGCTACGCAGCGCCGAGGATATCAGGGGCATCGGGCGCCGAGCGCGCTCGCTTTGCCGCAACTCCCACCCGACCTCGTTGCCTCGCTGGAGAACGAAGGGCGAGCCATTCAGGCCCTGCCGGCGTTGCTGCAAGAGCGCGTCGAGACCGCGCTTGAATGGATGGATGTTGCGGCGAGAGCCCCGACCTGGAAGACACAGATCCCTGCCATCTTTAGCGGCGTGGAAAGTCTTCTTGTCCCTGAAGACTGCGGCCACAAAGCCGAAGTGCTGACGGTGCGGAGCGTCATGCTGCAAGCCGCGTTGGGCGAGGCCTTCTTTCATCCCGCACAGACCTACTCCGCCTACCTGGTTCGCTGCGATCTCGTCCATGGCACTCCGCTCGTGATGGATCTGACCGGCGAACTGGAGCGCTGCGCGCACGACTGCGCGTGGTGGGGAATCGACATTATCACGGCCTATGTCGCCTACGCGTCCCGTACGCCCGTTGCCGACGCATCGAAGTTAGTCCGTACCCTCGATCGGTCCGACGCTGCCGAGCAAGCCTGGCGCTGGTTTTCAGCGGAAGGCTACGATGCGATAGTCAGTGATTATCGAGCCGCTGTCGGGCTTCCGGTTGGTTGACCACTGGCACAGCGAGCCCGATCGATATTCCACACCTTCACTGCCCCTGTTGCTCTCGCCCTAGCACGACTGTTTGTGCAGGTAGTGGGGAGCGGTCAATGGGTGAGACCGATCGGGGAGCGCCGAACGGCATTAAGGCCACGTCGATCGGCTGCTGCGCTGCATGTTCAGCATGCCACAAGGGCAGATTGAATCGAGATGAAGTCGAAATACCCACCGAGCGCACGGTTCAGGGGTTTGAAGATATCGGCGACGACGATGGCGGGGTCTGCCCGGAGCCGCTCATGGGAAGCCTGTGTGACATGAAGGTAGCGATCCTCGGAGAAGCACGTCGGCTGATCGATCCACCGGCTAGCCGAACGGGCGGCCGCGCTGGACGCGCCTCGGAGATCCGTCACCGCCAGTCCAAAGCTCCACGTTCCGAAGTAGTTGGTTCTGGCCGCGATCGTCTGCGCTCCCACCACCACCTGAGCAGTGAGGCCCGCGATTAAACCCTCGAAAGCAAGCTTGCTGCCATCGCCGGGCGTGCCGGTGGCGCGGGCACAGAACAGGCGAAGCGACCCGTCTTCACCAATCTCAAAGTCGAGGAGATATTCCTCCGCCGCGTTGGGCTGCACCCGTCGCTCCTGATCGATGCCATGGGGATGGTACGCCCATCCAGGGGCTCGCTGCGAGTATTGAACGGCCGAGGTCAGTGATGGTTCCGCAGGTGGTACCGGTAGGTTCCGCAGTGGGACCATCAACTCGGCCTCCAACCAGGTGCGCGGGTGGCGTTGAAGGCGCTGCATCGCCTGGAA
>JBBSGA010000603.1:0-2259 GCA_038254585.1 Chloroflexales bacterium
AGCACGACGAGCCGCTTGGAGCGCTGGGCCGGGATCTGTATCAGCCGACCGTCGGTCGCGAAGAAGGCGCTGGCCTTCAGCCGCAGCGGGTCCAGCGTGTTCGTCGGCCAAGAGAGCGTGCATTCGCCCGTCTACAGAGCTCCCTCACGGTGACCAACGGAGCTGGAGTGTTGACAGCGGCAGCGTGACCCTGCTTATGGTGAAGAGACCACAGCGGTCACATCCGTCACATTCCCCGCTGGTCTAGCGAAGGGTCCTCATGCTGACGAAGCCACGCCTTGCTGCCTCCGGCTGGCGCCGAATCTCAGCCATCACGGCCGCAGCACTCGTGTTCTTGCCTGCGGTGTACGTCGTCGCGGCCCCGAGCGGTATGGCGGTCAGAGCTTTAGCGAGCAGAATGCGCGTCATCGAGTATCGCGGCTATCAGGTGCGCGTGCCCAGCCACTGGAGAATCGTCGATCTGGCGTCACACCCGCACGCATGTGTGCGCTTCGACCGGCCAGCTGTCTACCTCGGCGCAGCGGGTGACCAGAATAATTGCCCGGCTCACCTGATCGGTGGCTCGCCGGCACTGCAGATCGAGCCTTTGAGCTCCCGTTCTGTGCGCGCCGGAACGAGACCTCTCGTGACCGCGATGCCCTCCGGTGCGGCGCCGGGCAATCGACTGCCAAGTCATGGCTCTGCCAGCATCATCGTGCCGGCCGGAGTTCTCGTCACGGCGCAGTACGGTGCTCGGGACGCGGCGCTCCTTCGTCGCATCGTCACCGAAGCGCAGGTTTCGGTGGAGGCAACCGCCAAATCCCCGGCTCCGATTAAGCGCAGCTGGGTCACGCCGTCGGCGGTCACTGCCCCTGGGAGCTATCTCGGCAGAGGCTTCGACACCTGCACGGCGCCTTCTCAGTCCACGATGGACGCCTGGCTGAGCTCCTCGCCGTACCGCGCCGTCGGCGTCTACATCGGTGGAGTCAACCGTGGCTGCGGGCAGCCGCACCTCACCGCCTCGTGGGTTTCACGGCAGGTGAAGTCTGGTTGGCACCTCATTCCGACCTACGTGGGGCTGCAGGCACCATGCTCGCGTTTCTACAACCGCGTGTCGCGCGACGTTCCAACCGCTCGTGCGCAGGGCAATGCCGACGGCAAAGATGCCGTGACTCAGGCGAAGGCGCTGGGGATTGCCGCGCCGAGCACCCTCTTCGCCGACATGGAGGGCTACGACAACACAAAGTCCTCCTGTGTCCGCGCGGTGTTGACCTACCTGTCCGGCTGGGCGCACAGCCTGCACACGAACGGATATCGCGCAGGCGTCTACTCGGGCGCGGCCTCTGGAATGTCGGACCTCTCCGCCCACTACAACTCGACGAGATATATCCGCCCCGATGACATCTGGGTGGCGTGGTGGAACAGTGCTGCCAACGTCGATGGCGGCACCTACGTCCCCGACACACAGTGGGGCAGTCACCAACGCATACACCAGTACGCCGGCAATGTCTCAGAGACGTACGCTGGTTACCGCATGTCCATCGACCGCGACTATCTGGACATGGGTGCGGTTGGCGCGGTCGGCAAGGGATGCCCCACAAACCTCAACTTCGCCGACTACCCCGTACTGCAGTCCGGTGACATAGGCCCGCCGGTCGCCGCCGCGCAGTGCCTGTTGAGCAAGCGCGGCTTCAACCCGGGATCTGCGACCGGGACGTTCAACCCAAGGACAGCGGCTGCGGTTGGGGACTTCAAGGTCTCGAAGAAGCTGAACAATGACTCAGTTCTCGGGCGACGTGCCTGGACAGCCTTGTTGTCTGCGGGCCGATCTCCGCACCTGAAGCTGCAGTCTTCCGGCCCAGGCGTGCGCAAGCTGCAGCGCTCACTCACTGCGTCACTACAGCGCAGCGTGACGATCAGCGGCACCTTCGACCGCAGCACCCGACGCGCTGTGGTCCAGTACCAAAAGGCCAATGGCCTCACAGCTGACGGAACGGTCGGCAGTTCGACCTGGAAGGCGCTGCACGCGGGGCGCTGAGCGGACCTCGTACGCGGTCCTCAGAGACGTCGAACGCAGGTCGCGGAGGAGGTCGAACGCAGGTCGCTGAGGAGGTCGACTGGGACGTCGCTGCCGGGACGGGCACCGCAGATAGCTGCTCCGCACCGCGAATTGGCGGTGCAGACGTGGCACCCGCAACGTCCGCATGGCAAACGCCGTGGTCGCCGACGGCGGCGTGGGGGTTACAAGATGGCGTCGAGGAACCTACGGGTCTCCGCTGC
>JBBSGA010000604.1:0-2254 GCA_038254585.1 Chloroflexales bacterium
CGAGCGTGGTGTGCTGCTGGCGCACCTCTCTCTCGAATGCCGCACAGCCTCGGCAACGGTCGATGTGGGCGCGTGCCTTACTGCGCGACGGAATGCTCCCTCGTGCCGTCGCCAGGGTTGCGCGGACCTCGGGACACGGTCTGTTACGCGCCTGCCGACCGCGCCAGAGGGACTCGCGAGCCTGGAAGATGAGCGCCTTGACCTTGTCGCCGCGAACGCCGAGCGCGCTGCCGATCTCGGCGTGCGAGTGATCGCCGAGTTCGAAGAGCACGAGCGCGGCACGCTGGTCCGGGGGGAGCCGCCGAATGTCGTCCAGCAGCTCGCTCAGCTGCTCGGACTGCTGGAACTGGACTGCCGGCTCGTCTTGCGCCCGACCTTCGAGCGGGAAGTCGACCCGAACCATCCCCATGCGAGCGCGCAGCTCCGTGAGGCAGCGATTGCGCGCGATCGCATACAACCATGGCCGGAGCGAGATCTCCTGGCTTCCCTTGCAGAGCGCCCGGTAGGCGGAGACGAAGGTCAGTTGCAGGGTATCCTCGGCCTCCTCCCGGTTCCCGAGCATGTGCATGCAAAATGCCATCACGCCACGCGAAAAGCGATCGTAGATCGTCTCGAAGGCAGCGCTGTTCCCGGCACGCACCTCGGCGACAAGCTCCTCGTCAGACATCCCATCCAACCGTCTGCGGTCAGTCGCGGGATTGATCCTGACGAACTCCATCGTTGCCCCCATAGGAGGCAATTATGCGCTACATAACGTCCCGAGTCCAGTTCCTACCTTCGTCTCACGAGAAAGTCCTGCAAGCGGAGGCTTCAGGTCTACGGCGGCAGGGCGCCGGCTCTGTCGGCTCCCTCCAAGCCGGCGAGTCACACGCGAAAAAATTTACGGCTACAGGCACAGATCGTTAGAGTGTTCGACGCAGCGGGACCGCGCTCAAGCGCCCCTGTGGCGCGTCTCGTTTCGCGCCCCCAAACGGCGCTCCGGGGGACTGAGGCAGGCACTGATTGACGGAGACCTGAAACGAGGGTTTCGGCCCTGAGAGAGGATCTCCGCTTCATGCCACGACCGAGGAAGTACCCGATTGAGTTGATGGACCGCGGCGTCCGGCTGGTGTTCGAGTCTGGGCGTCTGATCGCGCAGGTAGCTCGCGATCTGGGCGTGCCGCCCGAGGCGCTGCGCAAGCGGGTGCGTCGCGCGGAGATCGACGCCGGCAAGCGCGAGGGGCTGTCCAGCGCGGAGCGTGAGGAGATCAAGCAGCTGCGCAGCGAGAACACGACCTGCGTCGCGCGAACGAGATCCTGCGCTCGGCGTCAGTGTTGTTTGCCAAGGAGCTCGACCAGGACCGAACGAGGTGAGCGCCTCGGTCGATCAGCACCGCGAGCGCTTCGGGGTCGAGCCGATCTGTGAGACCCTGGGCGTGTCGGCGTCCGCGTACTACCAGCGCAAGACTGCCGAGCGGTCTGACTGGGCGGTCGAGGATGAGCGGCTTTTGGCGGTGATCCGCGACACGCACAAGCGCAACTACGAGGCCTACGGCTACCGGCGGTTCTGGAGGGCGCTGCACCGTGCCGGCGAGCATGCTCCGCGCTGTCAGGTGCAGCCAGCTGCTGCTTGGTGGCCTCATCGACCCGGCGGGGGACCCGGCCACTCAGTCCCAGCGCCTTTTCCCTCCGCCAACATCAACCTGACGCCCATCTCCTTCAGCGCCTCTGACAGGCGAGCGATCGCCGCCCTGGCCTCGGCCAGCTCGGGATCCTGGCCGCCGGTCCTGACCCCGGGCCGAGACGCCGCCAGCGCGTTCAGCGCACCCTGCTTGGTGACCTGACGCACCCGCATGATCGTCGAGCGATCCACCCCCGCCCGGTCCGCCGCCTCGATCGTCGAGTACTCGCCGCGCAACAACCCAACCCAGATCTCATACTTCTGCGAGGGCAAGAGAAACCGCCTCGAACGACGCCCCCCGTTACTGCCCTGCGAACGTCCCGGCTCGGTAGTCATCAAAGACACCTTTCTGGTGATGCCGGAAGTCTCGCAGATGCGGCGTAATCAAAACCCGAACCTGTGGCGTTGAATCAGACGCAAACCAGCTTAGCAATTACCCTGAGCACTGCCGCGTAATGACCTTGGCATCAGGTGCTTGCACCGAAGGCGAACCCTTAGGCTGGCGAATGCGGAACACCCCACTCCCCACCAGGTAACCGGCGGCCGCGAAACCCACGCCTCCGATGACCGCACCAATCTGTCCAAGTGCATCGA
>JBBSGA010000605.1:0-2223 GCA_038254585.1 Chloroflexales bacterium
GAGCGATGCGTGGCTCGTGGGTTTCAATTGGATCGACCCGAGGTAGGGTACTGAAAGTGATCACCGCGAAGAGATCGCACGTGCGCGCGTAGGTTTCAATTGGATCGACCCGAGGTAGGGTACTGAAAGCTCCTGCCATAATGGCCGAGCTGGCAATCAAGCTGCCTATCAATTCAATCGACCCCCGATGTGACATCCGGCAAATAGGCACCAATTGTCGAGCTCAGCGAGCTGATATATGCGCCAATGTAACTGTGTTCGAGGACGAGATCGACGATATGGTTTGTGCGCTGTACGGGTTGAACGAGGGCGAGGTGGCAGCGGGCGAGCGAGGTGGGGCGGGCGAGTAGGCTGACGGAGCGCCGTCAGGTGCGGAGGGACATGCGCCGGCCAGAGCGAGACCAGGCCGTCCACGGATGCACACACGGATACACGGATGGGCGCGGTGCATATGCGGGTGTACGGGGCGTATCCGTGGGCGGCCTGGCCGTGATCGATGCGCCAAATCTCACCATCAGGCATGGACGGCGTAGCCCCAATTGATGGGCGCACCGTCCATTCAGCCCGCCCCATTTCATAGGCAGATGGCGGCGTCTAGTGTGAGATTGGCGCTTGCCAACGTAGCTTGGCGCCGGTGCGAATAGTACAATGTTGGACACCCGTACAGGAAAAACCGGTCTGCTACGTAGCGCAGCGATACGAGGGGGGGCGGCAATGGCGACTATTCCGATCGAAGTGCAAATTTCCACCGAGCAACTTCTGCGGGCTGTGAAGCACCTGCCGCCGGAAGAACTGGAGTCGTTCGTTGCCCAGGTCCTGGCGGTGCGCGCAAGGGAGAGGACCGCGCCTGAGCCAGCCCGAAACAGGACTGCTCCTCCAGATAAATCAAGGTCTTCCTGCCGGGGTGCAGCAGCGCTTCGACGAGCTTGTAGCCAAGCGTCGTGCCGAAAGAATCACCCCTGATGAGCTACGCGAGTTGATTCAGATCACGGATGAGATCGAGCAGCGTGACGCGAAACGCCTCACCGCGTTGGTTGAGCTTGCGCGCGTTCGGGGGTAACGCTGGCTGAACTGATGGATCGTCTGGGCATTCAGGTCCGCCCGTATGCGTGAGCCGCGCATCGCGGCCGATCTTCGGCGGCATGTTGTCGAGCGACCAAGGCGGCATGCGCGTGGCGATCCGGGGTGCTCCGTTTACGCTGCTGCTAGCTCCCGCACGTGCGCGATCTCGTTCGAGCGGATCGCCCGGATCTGCTCGGCACGCAGCGTCACGACCGCGACTGTATCACCGCCGAGCGTCATGAATTCGACGGTGTAGCCTTGGCCGCCTTGGTGCACAAGGACCACCGTTCCGACGTCGCCTGCACGCAAGTTGTGCTCGGCGATATCGGTCGTCAGCACGACGCCGGCAAGTTCGTCAATCATCGTTCGATGCCTCGTCATGGATAGGCCGTTACTAGACGCGGGACGGTGCTCCTGAATCGATGAACCAGACCACTCGGACCCGCGGTGCGCGGCCATCAGGGGTCACGAGCGAGCCCTCTATAGTATAGCTCGTTCCAAACGCCGTTTCCTCCATCTCCAGAATATTGTGGTCCGCCGCGTGCCGGCGCAATGCGTGGGCGAATACTTCCCACGTGTCTATCGCAAAGCCAAACCGCGTGAAGAACGCAGCCTTACTGCGCCCGTCTCGGTGCGCCGGCGAGAGGAGGTAGTCCGTGATCTTGCGCCGAGGCACAATTGCCTGCTCGTAATTTGGCAGTTTCATGAGGCCTGGCACATCATCCCTAGCGGTCAAAGGCTGGAGATACCTGTAGCAGATGAGCGTTTGACCTCGCTCGCGCGGACCAGAGGACGTAGCATTTGCGGCACGGGCAAGGGGTGCGCTGGTCTCGGGCGGTCTGCCAGGTCGGGAGCTGCGCACGTGGCAAGGGCAAATGCTGTGCCCCTACATGCCGGGGGCATGCCTCTATGGCTTGGGCCGGTTAGGTTGTAGTTCGTGGATGGCTACCGCCGGGCTCTGTACCGCAGTGGTTGTGGGTACCTGGGCCAGCTGTGCAGCAGGACAACAACGGATCGCGGCCCGACTGTGTAGTGTGTCGCCTCCAGCCGCACTTCCTCGCCCGGCGCTGCAATATCGTGGGGACTCATCAGACTGGTATCTACGACGCGGCTCCAGTCGCCGCCGGCGCCTTCCTGAATCGTGAATACCCGCGGCTCCCA
>JBBSGA010000606.1:0-2190 GCA_038254585.1 Chloroflexales bacterium
AGCCCGAAACCCCTGACAACTGCGGTAGCGACGCCGCCATGGGTCTGGTGCCGGTCGACCACCGCGAGCGTGTTCAGGGTCAAATCTCCGTCTGCTTCGGGCAGTTCGAGTCGACCTCTGGCGACGGGAACGTCGAGTTCGCCGTAGACGGTGCGAGGCGTCCCGCCGTGGCGAAAATCGATCGTCCGCACGCGCGCGGTCGTCCGTTCCGCTGCGTCCGGGACGTGAACGACGAACGCCTCGAGGCTCAGGGAAGGGGGCAGCGTGACCGTGCTCTGCGATTCGTACGGATGGCTGGGTCGGTCACACAAGGCGAAGAGCGGGCGGCCGTCCTGTGCAACCGCAACTCCGCTCCGATAAACCTCCGCGACCGTGAACCCTTCGAGATCAGAAAGTAGTGCGATATCGGCGATCCGCCCGGGTGCAAGCGCGCCGAGGTCGCTTCGCCGGAGTCGCAACGACGCGTTCAGCGTCGCGAACCGCACGACATCGACCGGGTCGAGGCCTTCATCGACGAGCGCGCGCGCGACGTGGTCGATGTGCCCGTTGAGCAGCAGGTCCTCTGGTGTGACGTCGTCGGTGCACAGCGTCACGTTCGGCAAGTAGCCGAGGTCACGAAGGGCGCCGGCCGCCGCCGCGGCGTTGAAAGACAACGAGCTCTCGCGCGCCTCGAGGTACATGCCGGCGCGGAGCTTCTCCAGCGCCTCGTCACTCTCCTGCGTTTCATGGTCCGAGTCGATCCCTGCGGCGGCATATGCGGAGAGGTCGCGGCCGCGCACGCGCGGCGCGTGACCCTGGATGAGGCCACCGGTTGCCGAGACGGCTTCGAGCAATCGCATCATGCGGCTCGACCCGCCGAGAACTCCGGCGTAGTCCATCACCTCGGCAAGGCCGACAACACGGCGCCAGCCGAGCATCTCTAGGATTTCGTCACGGTCGAACGACGCGCCAGCCGTCTCGACCGACGGCGCCGACGGAACACAAGACGGCGCCATCACGAGGGTGCGAAGAGGTAGGTCGTCGCTGGCGTCGAGAATGTAGTCGACGCCCGAGAGACCACTGACGTTCGCAAATTCGTGCGGGTCGATCAGAACAGTAGTCGTTCCGTGCGGAATGACGGCGGCCGCGTAAGCAGCCGGGCCAATCATGCTGCTCTCGATGTGCACGTGTGTATCGATCAATCCCGGGATCGCCCAGACTCCGGAGCGGTCGAGTACCGTCGCTCCCTCAAGCGTGCCCGGGCGGGGCTCGATATGCGCGACGCGGCCACCGAAGATGCCGACGTCAGCGTCGTAGACCTCGCCGGTAAAGACGTTGACGAAATGCACGTTGGCGAGGACGAGGTCTAACTCGCGATCTCCGCGGGCTGCTGCGATCAGCGCCTCACGACGGAGTGGAGGATCGTTCCAGAGCGTCACTCGCCTACCCTTGCCGGCGCCCCCACGCCGACCGGCAGGAGGCCGCCACGTTGCCAGACACGCTCCGCAACCTCTTGCCCCGCTTCGACGAGGCGCGAGGCTGGCATTGCAGTAAGGCGTCCTGCGTCGACGATGCGCACACCCCGGATCCAAACGTCGGTGACGTCACGGCCGCTTGCGTTGTACACGAGTGTCGGTACCGGGTGGTGAAGCGGCGCGAGGTGCGGCCGGTCGACGTCGACTGCAATGATGTCCGCGTCCTTCCCCGGCTCGAGCGAGCCGATGCGGTCCTGCCAACCGAGGATCGCGGCGCTCCCCATCGTTGTTCTCCAGAGTGCTTCATGCGCGTTGAGGAAGCCGATGTCGCCCGTAGCAAGCCGAGATGAGAGGATCCCCGTGCGCATCGCGTCCCAGGGATCCATCGTCACCCAGTCTGTGCCCCACCCGACTCTGACGCCAGAGTTGTACAACTGGCGCACGAGCGGGAACTGACCCGTCTTGGCCACACTCACGGGGCAGTGGACGACAGGCGTATCTGTGGCGGCGAGGATCTCGATCTCCGTCTCTGAAGCGAAGAGAACGTGCGCGACGATCGTGTTGTTGCCAAGAAAGTCCTGCCGTTCGAGGAATTCGATTGACCCCGACCCATACCGCTCCGCCATGAAGTCGCGCTCTGCAGGCGTCTGAGCTGCGTGGACGTGATGGCCGACGCCACGCCGGGCGCCCTCCGCGCGAATTCGCGCAAACAGTTCTGGCGAGACTGTATCCGCAG
>JBBSGA010000607.1:0-2177 GCA_038254585.1 Chloroflexales bacterium
CCCGGCGCCGATCGCGTGCGAAGCACGATAGACGTCCGGGTGCCGATCGGCACTGGACTGCCAAACGAGCGGGTCGCCGTCGAGCGTGATGCTTCCGGATGGCATCGCACCGGGCGGAGCTACCGCGTCGACGGAAAACGTGGTCGGGGCCAGCGCCCGAAACTGGAGCGCATATGGATCGGACACCGGCGGTGTCAACTCGCCAATGAACCGATCGGGTGATAACAGACCTGCCTCCCGCACAGTAGCTGTTATCGGGGCGCTTTCCAACCTGGCAATCGAGCGCGGCTGCCAGGTTGCTTCAGGATCGGCCTTGATTACCGTCGTGCTCCACGACGTGTCCGAGTAAGACGCCAACATCCAGCCAGCCGGCAGTTGGCGCAAATCGACCAATTCAGTAGGACCGATCAGCCCCCAGGTATGCACAGGCGCCGCATCTGAGCGCCAGGCGCTCGAGCGCCAGGCCTTCCAGTTGGAATCCGTGCGTGCTGCAATACTCAATCCGTGTGACGTCGTCCCCTGGAGGTGCGCCTGAAGGGATGGGGAGGTCGATTCGGAGCGGCGGCTATTAGGCGCCCACTGGACTAGAACGGCAAGCAGGTGTGGTCCCGGCGCCAGATCGCCAAGCACGTACGAGTCATACTCATGAGTAACCCGCGAAAAACGTGCAGGTCCGCGCCCGACAAATGTGCCGTCGAGAAACGCCTCGTACCGGGTATCGGCGAATATTGCCAGCTCGGCACCGCCAAGTGTTTGATCGAGCATGATACTACGGCGAAAGAAGACGACCTCGGGCGCAGGTGGGGTGGTGGCGTCCAGCCAGATAGCAGGATCTTGCTCGACGACGGACGAGCTCGCAACTAGCGGAAGGTAGATCATTGTGGACCCGCTCGCAGGGGCGAGAGCACCCGCGAGCAGCGATGAGCGCG
This sequence comes from Chloroflexales bacterium, assembly GCA_038254585.1. GTDB lineage: Bacteria > Chloroflexota > Chloroflexia > Chloroflexales > Kallotenuaceae > JBBSGA01. The sequence goes on from JBBSGA010000607.1 coordinate 930, forward strand.
CGCTGGCGGAAAGATCACCCGGTTCTAGTCGCCCCACAAAAACGAGGCAGACGGACGACAGGACCATCAACAGCCGCAGCATTCGCGCGCCCCGCCTGCCGAATCGTTCTGCGGCGTGATGGCACCGGTCCGAGGGCGTTGAGCCGGAAGTTGCTGGAGGAACTCGCATAGGGGATCGACGCGGCAAAGAACGAGGACACCAGCCGTCCTTGTACGCGCGCATAATACTACGCTTCTCCGGCATTGGCAGTGTACGAGCCTACGAAAAGAATAATGCGGCGGCACCTACTTTGTGTACCGATCGAACCAGTCGAGGATATGATGGATCCGCGCGATGCGCCGGCGAGGCTGCCCCGCGCGGGACATACCGTGGCTTTCGCCGGGGAAGCGCACAAATTTGGTTGGGACACCTAGACAGACCAGGGCGGTGTAGAGCTGTTCGGCCTGCTCGACCGGGCAGCGGTGGTCGCCTTCCTGATGCAAGATCAGCGTCGGCGTGCGCACGTTCTTGACGTAGCGCAGTGGCGACTTCTCGAGCAGAAGTGCTTCATCTTCCCAGGGCATCGTCCCAAACTCCTCCAGGCCGAACTCCGGTCCGATATCCGACGTGCCCATGAAGGAGACGAGGTTACTGATCGAGCGCTGGGTACACGCCGCGACGAAGCGATCGGTATGCGTGATCGCCCAGTTCGTAATGTAACCGCCGTACGAGCCGCCCACGATACACATGCGCTCAGGGTCGACCCAGTCCCAGCTAGCGGCGGTATCCGCCACACAGAGCAGATCCTCCCAGTCCTTTTCGCCGAAATGCTGCCGTACGGCGTCGGTGAACTTTTCGCCATAGGAGCGCGAGCCCCGCGGATTACAGTACAGCACGCCATAGCCATGTGCAGCCAGCACCTGAAACTCGTGGAAAAACGAGTTGCCGTAATCCATGTGCGGCCCGCCGTGGACGTAGAGAATGAGCGGAGAGCGTGTGCCGGGCTCCCAGCCCACGGGCTTGAGGACCCAGCCCTCGACCTGCCAGCCGTCGGCGCCGGCAAAGAGGTGATGCTCCGGCAAGCTGACGTCATAGCGCGCAAAGACGTGGTCGGCGGCGTGCGAGCGGCGGGTCACGCCATGCCCGTCGCACGTCATGGTGAAGACTTCGGCCATACGTGCATTTGTCTCGCCCGAAAAGGCGATCGTGCCGGCCGCGGCCGTAAACCCGATCACGGACATACCACTTGTGCTCACCTGCGCTACGTC
>JBBSGA010000608.1:0-2166 GCA_038254585.1 Chloroflexales bacterium
AAGGCGCAGGACTCGTCGGCGCTGGACAGCGGTGGTAGACTCGGCATGATACACCGTCCTTTGTAGGCAGGAAGTGATCTTGACACCCACATCATGCCATGTCCGAGGGCGGTGTGTCTATCCGTATTCTGCAAAGCTCTCTCTGGGAGATTGCGACTCGCGTCGGATGGATCGACGCCTTCTTTTACGGCACGCCCAGTGGTATCGTGGCCAGCCTCGTCGACCAGTTTGTCTCGGGCTCGATCTGGAAACATCTGCTGGCAACCGTAGAGGAGTCGCTGCTGGGTCTGCTCCTCGGCTGCCTGACGGGGGGCTTGTTCGGCTGGATTGCCGCCGAGCGGCACCTGCTGGGCAAGCTGATCGAGCCGGCGATGTCGCTGATGAATGCGATTCCCCGGATCGTGCTGGCGCCGCTCTTCATCCTCTGGTTCGGATTCGACACAAGCTCGCGCGTCGCGCTCGCCTTCGTCATGGTCTTTGTGGCGATCTTCTTCGCGGTCTACAACGGCATCAAGGAAGTCGACACGGTGCTCGTAGAGCGCATCCGTGTGCTCGGAGGCGGATCGCGCGATATCCTGACCCTGGTCTACATCCCATCGGTCGCGGCGTGGGTTTTCTCGACGCTGCGCCTGGCAGTCGGCTTCGCCTTTACCGGGGCGCTAGTCGCAGAGGTCATGGCGGGCAACCGTGGACTCGGCTACCTGATGAATCTCGCGCTCAACAGTCAGAATGCCGACCTGATGATGGCGACGGTCATGCTGATCATGGCGATGATCATCGCCGTCTTCGCCGTGGTGGGACGGATCGAAGCCTGGGCGACCGCCTGGAAGCGGCCGGCCTAGGCCGGCCGCGATGGACGTGGATCCTCTGCCGGTAGCCGATCCTTGACCGCTATGCACCCATCCCGAGCAGCTTTTCGAGGCGGGCGGCCCAGACCAGTAGGCGCTCGTCCGACATAGCGCGGCCGGCCAGCTGCAGCCCAAGCGGAAGGCCATTCTCCGTCGATCCGGCCGGGAGTGTCATCGCGGGCAAGCCCGCGTGCGTCCACGGGAGGTTCATAGCCGAGTCGCCGGTCGAGGCGATGCCGAGTGGGGCAGAGCCTGGCGCGGCAGGAGTTGCCCAGAGGTCGATTCGGGCTTCGTCCATGAGCTTTTCCAGCTCTTCCCGGACGGCGCTGCGTCCTGCGCGAGCCGCCGCCTTCTCATCCTCGCTCACATCCCGGCCTTCGTGGATTGCCGCCGCCGTGCTAGGACGATACAGGGCGCCATACGCGGCGAACCAGGGTGCATGCGCCTCGGCCATTTCGCCCAGCATCAGGCGTATATGGCGGTGAGCGATCGCGGCGATGTCGTCGAGCGCAGGTACGCGCCGCACGGTGACGCCCGCGTTTTGCAGACGCGCCAACTGGTTCTCGAAGGCGGCAAGTCCCTCTGGGCTGGCTTGCCGGAGGTACGCACCGTCGGGTACGCCGAGCACGGGCGGCGCCTGCTCGTCGACGGGCGTCCAGCCGGCGCAGAGGAGGGATGCGGCTAAGATCATCCCCTCGGCATCCTGCGTGAAAAGGCCGACGTGATCGAACGACGGCGCGCAGAAGATCAGCCCGGACGTATCGATGCGTCCATAGGTCGGCTTATAGCCCACGACGCCGCAGAACGCCGCAGGGCGGATGATCGAGCCGATGGTCTGGGTTCCGAGAGCCAACGGGCAATAGCCGGCGGCGACAGCCGCTCCCGAGCCGCTGCTGGAGCCACCGGGTGTATGCTCCGGGTTATGCGGATTGCGGGTCGGACCCGGCTCGAAGTACGCAAACTCGGCAGTTACGGTCTTCCCGAGGATAAGCGCCCCGGCCGCGCGGAGCGATCTGACGCAGGCGGACTCGGACCCTGCGAGCGCTGCGGGAGGCAACAAGGAGCCCGCGCGCGTCTCGAAGCCGTCGACGCGGAAAATATCCTTGACGCCGGCCGGGATGCCGTAGAGTGGCGGGCGCGCCGCCGGGTCGGGGAAGCGCGCATCGAGGGCCGCGGCATCTGCCAGCAGGCGCGCTCGGCGACCCGCCTCCGGGACCAGCGCGTGAAGCGCCGGCTCCGCCGCGTCGATCCGATCGCAGAGCTCCCCCAAATACGACACGAGATCTAATTGGCCGAGCCGAAGCGCGGCGGCGGTCGA
>JBBSGA010000609.1:0-2138 GCA_038254585.1 Chloroflexales bacterium
AGTGAAACGCCGATTCTGGACGTGGCAAGGCTACCGCGATCGTGGGCTTGGACTCGTGCTGGCATTGACAATGGGCTACTACGAGTGGGTGAAATATCGCTACCTCCGCCGCCTCGAACAGACGCGTGGGCGGCGGATGGCCTGAAGCCATGACGCCGTTTGACCTCGGCATTGTGATCGTCGCGTGGAACGTCCGAGACCTCTTGCGGCGCTGCCTGCCGTCGATCGACGAATCGCTGCGTGACAGCCATATTTCCTATCGCATCGTCGTCGTGGACAATGCTTCGCGTGACGGCACTGCCGGTATGGTCGCGGATGAGTTCCCACAAGTGGTGCTGATCGCGAATCCGGCGAATCGCGGCTTTGCCGCCGGGACAAACGAGGGGCTTCGCGCGCTCGGACTGCTCAATCCTGAGGACCAGCCGCGCCGGTCGCCGCGTTATGCCATGCTCCTGAACCCGGACACCGAGGTCGCCGGCGATGCTCTGCCACGCCTCGTTCGGTATCTCGACAGCCATCCCGAGGTTATCGCCGTCGGGCCGCAGCTACGCTACGGCGATGGCTCACTGCAGTCGTCGCGCCGCCGTTTTCCCTCGATCGCGACGCTCTTCTGGGAGAGCACGATTCTGGAGCAGTGGTGGCCGCACAACCCATGGGCTCGCCGATACCGCCTCGAAGACCGGCCGGCGATAGGCGAACAGGCGGTCGACTGGCTGGTCGGCGCAGCGCTGATGGTGCGGGCGACGGCGATCGAGCGCGTGGGAGGTCTGGACGAAAGCTTTTTCATGTACTCGGAAGAGCTCGAGTGGCAGGCGCGGATCGCGCGGCTGTACGGGCGCCGGGATGCACGCATCGTCTATCTGGCCGGAGCCGTGATCACGCATTACGAAGGACGATCAAGCGAGCAGAACCTGACGCGGCGGCAGATCGACTTCAACCGCTCGAAGCTGCACTACACCCGGATACGCTTCGGAGTCGGCGTTACCCTGCTGCTACGAGCCTTTCTGCTGGTGACCTACCTCGTCCAGGCTAGCATCGAGGCGGCGAAGTGGCTTGTGGGCCACAAGCGCCGGCTGCGGGCTGCACGCGTGCGCCAATACGTGCGTATCGTCGCCTCGGGCCTTTGATGTCGGCGCCGGGCGCAATTTGACAGCCCGGCGCCCCGATGCTATACTCCACGGTCGATACAGGTTATGTATAGCGTCGTATAACGACGCGCGAGATGCACTTCTGCCAGGCCCAGCTTGACGCGCAACCAGAATGTTGCTGCGAGGGGGTCTGTGCGATTTTTTGTGTTTGAGCCTCGTTTATTGTGGTAGCCGCCCGCGGCGGGTGCGGGTCTGTGGCTAGGAGGAAACATGCCGACGATCAACCAGTTGGTGCGCATGCCGCGCAAACCGGCGATTAAGAAGACCAAGGCGCCTGCTCTCCGCTTCACCTTCAACTCATTGAAGGGCCGTCTGCATCGAGGCAAGGGCGCACCACAGAAGCGCGGCGTCTGTACGCAGGTGAAGACGATGACGCCGAAGAAGCCGAACTCGGCGCTTCGGAAGGTCGCTCGGGTGCGGCTTTCGAACGGCATCGAGGTCACGGCCTATATTCCGGGCGAGGGTCACAACCTGCAGGAGCATTCGGTGGTGCTGATCCGGGGCGGGCGCGTGAAGGACTTGCCCGGGGTGCGCTATCACATTGTGCGCGGTACACTCGACACACAGGGTGTCAACAACCGCAAGCAGGGCCGATCGAAGTACGGTACGAAGAAGAACCAGCAGGCCGCTGGCAAGAAGCGATAGGACTGCACGATGCCACGACGAGGAAAATATACTAAGCGCCAGACGCCCCCGGATTACCGTTTCGACAACGTCCAGGTTCAGTCCTTTATTAATAAGGTCATGTTGAGCGGCAAGAAGGCCGCGGCCGAGAAGATCGTCTACGGCGCGCTGGACGCGGCCGCCGAGCGGCTGGGGCGGCCGCAGATCGAGGTCTTCGAGACCGCTCTGCGTAACGCCGCGCCGACGATCAAGGTCGTCCCGAAGCGCGTCGGCGGTGCGACATACCAGGTCCCGGTCGAAGTCAAGGGCGACCAGCGCTACACGCTCGCCATGCGTTGGATCATCACGGGAGCCCGCGGTCGAACG
>JBBSGA010000610.1:0-2135 GCA_038254585.1 Chloroflexales bacterium
CCTTGGGCAGGGTTGTGGGCGGAAGGACACGGCCGCGTCTGGCTTGCCAACGCCGAGTACGCCGAGCGGCATCTCGAGGTTCTCCAGGAGGGCTTGATGCGCTCCGAATAGGGAACCCCATGCGGCGCCGGCGCAGGTGGCTCACATGTCTGCCGCGGTCGTCCCGTTTCACCCGTCCGCTGACGTTCCCCGGGCTGGGGCGTCGTACGGTGAGAACAGAACGTCCGCCGCCGTTCGGCAGATTTCGATGTTTGCACGCTCCCTTTCGGCTGTTGGCGGGGGAGAACATCACCACCCTGAGTGCATTCCCGCGGGCTACGCAGGGTTCGCTCGTGAAACTCGGTGTGCTCGGTCGGCGCCTGTGAGTGCTTGCGGCACTTAGAAATGTCGCACGCTGCTCAAGATGCGGACGTTCGGGCGTCCTTCGGCGCAGGCTTGCCAGCCTTCGAGATCGGGACGGGGTCCGAAGGTTGCGATGATGCCGCCGCTCCATCTTTGGGCGCGGCGGAGACCGTGTTCGGTGTGGAATCCGGCCGCCTCGCCGGGCAGGATCGCGGCGGAGGGGGCAGTGAGGGCCGTGGCGCCTTGTGCTCGAAGCGATCGTGCTTCGGCCTGGCATGCCGGATAGGTGTCGAGTCCGCCCATCAGCAGCGACTCCTCCAGAGTCGACGGCTGGGTGTCCCGATGGTGCAAAACGTCACCGAGATCGACAACCCAGATCGACCGCCGCACTCCGGCCAGATCTTCGGGCTCGGTGATCTCTTCGTGGCGCAGGAACTCAGCCCATGCCCCGTCTGGTGAGTCAGCGAAGTAGTTGACTGGGCCTTCGCCTTGCCCATGCCAGCGCCCGAGCGGCTGGGAACTGTCCTCCCAGAGGAACGGATATCGAAAGTCGACATGCCGGTATCCGATCATGTGACACTCATCGTGACGAGGCCGCGGGCCAGCGCTGCGACCTGTCGTGACTCAGGGCCGTCAGGACTCCACTGCCCGTTCAGTGTGGTGACTGGGGCGGTGTCATTGAGAGCGCGCCGCGGTCGAACGAACCATCGTCGAATGCCGTAGTCGTTATATGAGCCGCGTAGATCGGCCAGGATGAGGGCGATGAAGTGCAGGCGACCTGCCACGTCATCGGGCGTCTCTCGGGAACCTGCCGCATAGCGACGCACCGACGAGGGACTCACGCCGGTCATGGACGCCAGGAGGTCAAGCCCAAGCAGATCGGCCAGAGCACCCCACTCCGTCTCAGGCAGCGGCGTCTGTTCGACCTCGCGATTCATCTGCTCCAACGCGGGCGCGTATTCTGCCCAGTTGACCAGACCGTTCGGGAGGTCAAAGCTAGCCGCCGTCCGCAACCATCGACCAACTCCAGCGTCGGCGAAGCGACCTACCGCCATGTCGAGGAGCGAGGGGCTAAGCGGGGGGGGCGACTCCGTCACGTCGATGAGCCCCATGGCTTCGGCACGAGTGATCAGCTGGAACGCGGAGAACGCAAGGCCGGAGGTGGTGGCGAAGCGCCTCCAGAAGTCGGCAAGGGTGGCATCGTCCACTCGCTCGCCACGACGGACGGACACTGCGTGGATATCTTCCATGCTCCAAATCATACCCAATGTCCGCTGAGCGCAACAGGAAAGATAGAGAGGACTCGCCAGAAGGTCGCCTGACTGCCAGGGCAGCGGCGCGATTCGGCAGGCGACCTGGTCGATGGCTGGGCCAACCAGGAACCACCTCCCTACCGTATGTTGGCGGGCGACAACAGCGGGACGTTGAGTGCATTTAGGCCTACATTTGGGCCGGGTTCCGGAGCCCTGACCTGTCACCTGATCGTGCAGCAGCCCCCCGTGATCGGCGAGGGTCTGCCCATTCAAGGGGCCAGTGAGCTGCTGGGTCTCTCGGCGCCTACGCGGCCCGACCGCGAGCAGTACCCACGGCTCGGCAAAGGCCCGGGTGCTGACACATCGAGCGTGGCGCGCTACGCGCTCTCGTTTACCAGCGTGTCGATGACGCTTCAAAACTGAGCAGATGTGACGCTCGAAAAGTGAGCACCTATCCACGATGGAGAAGTGATCACATTGGAAGACTGGGCATTGATCCGCACACTGCATGTAAGCGAGAAGTTGCCGAAGGCGCAGATC
>JBBSGA010000611.1:0-2079 GCA_038254585.1 Chloroflexales bacterium
GTACACGACGATCCACATGACGTCGACGAAGTGCCAGTAGATGCCCGGGATCTCCACCCCGCGATGCTCGGTCGGGGTGAAATGGCCGCGGAACGCCCGCACCGCGACCATTCCCAGTAGCAGCAGACCGATGCAGACGTGGGCGCCGTGCAGGCTGGTCAGCCCGTAGAAGATCGAGCCCTGGGCGCTGTCGTGCGGCGCGAAGCCGACGTGGATGTACTCGTTGACCTGCAGGAACAGGAACGCCGCGCCCAGCAGGAACGTCGACAGGATCCCGGCCTTCAGCCCCAGGCGGTTGTCGGTTTTCACCGAGGTCAGCGTCCAGTGCATCGTCAGCGACGAGGACAGCAGGATCGCGGTGTTCACCGCGACTGGTCCGGTCGGGATCTCCATCCCATGGGCGGGCCAGGGACTGTTGTTGACGACGCGGATGAAGAAGTAGGCGGTGAAGAACGCGCCGAAGATCATCACCTCGCTGATGATGAAGAGGAGCATCCCCAGCAGCTGGGGCTCGACCCGGGAGCTGCGGTTGGCCTCCGGCGGCCCGTGGTGGTCGCCGTGGTCGTCGTGGGTGACCGATGCGGCCTCCATAGGCGCCAGCGCTAGGCCTTCGCCGCGTCTTCCAGGCTCACCACGACGTGCTCGACCGGCACGCCGGAGGTCTCCTGGATGCGCTCGGGCAGGTTCGCCCGCTGCCAGCCGGACTTCTGCTCGGGCAGCGTCGAAATCACGACCTCGGTGGCGTGAAAGCCGCGCAGTGCGTTCATGGTCGCGACGTAGGGGTCCGGGTCGCCGATCATGCCCGCGCACAGCAGCCCGTCGTTGCGCATACGCTCCAGGACGCCGCGAAGTCGGGTGCGAGCTTCGCCTGCGTGATGGCCCTCGCCGCCGTCCTGGGGCACGACGACGATGAACATGTGCTCCCCCTCAGCCGCCTTGGCCTTGAGGGTGGAGAGCAGCTCCTCGCCGCCGACGGTCTGATTGGCGACGACCAGGGTGAGCGTGAAGGGGAGACCCTCATTCTCCAGGTCGACGACAACGTGCTCGACGGGCAGCTTGGAGCTGTCGGCGATCTGCTGCACGAGGTCCTTGCGAAGCCATCCCGATGCGCTCATGGGAAACGTCGAGACGATCACCTCGTCGGGACGGTGCTCGTCGATCGCGTCCATCGCGGCCTCGTAGGGGTCCTCGTCGCCGATCTCGCCGGTCAGCTCCACCCCTTCGTTGCGCAGGAACTGCTGCGCGAGGTCGACGCGGACCTGGGCCGCGTCGCGCACGGCTTCGTCGTAGATGATCCCGCCGTGGCGCGGCCGGTTCTGGGGTACGACCAGGACGAATTCGGCGTCGCCGGCCTGCGCCCGCGCGCGTACTGCCTCGACGAGCTTGCGCCCGCCGACCGTCTCGTTGGCGATGATGAGCACCTTGGCCATGGACGTCACTCCCTCGCCGGCGCTGTGGCCACCGCCCCGGAGGGCTTGGCCTCAGCCGGCGACTTGAAGACCCCGTGCACCGCGCCCGGCACGCCGTACTCGTAGGGACCGCCGACCACGGTTGGGACCGCGTCGAAGTTGAAGATCGGCGGCGGCGAGGAGACCTGCCATTCGAGCGTGAGCGCACGCCAGGGGTTGGCGGCGGCCCGCGGGCCGCTGCGCCACGAGGCGACCATGTTGTAGAGAAAGACCAGCGTTCTCACGCCCACGAAGAACGACGCGATCGAGATGACGAGGTTCCAGGCCGCGAACTTCTCGGCGTAGTCGGCCACCCGCCGGGGCATGCCCTGCAGGCCGATGAGGTGCATCGGGCCGAACGTGACGTTGAAGAAGATGAAGGTCATCCAGAAGTGGATCTTTCCCAGGCGCTCGTCGTACATCCGCCCTGTCATCTTCGGGAACCAGTAGTAGACGCCGGCGAAGATCGTGAACAGCGAGCCGCCGAAGAGCACGTAGTGGATGTGGGCGACGATGAAGTAGGTGTCAGAGACGTGGATGGTCACCGGGATCATGGCTAGCATCACCCCGCTGATCCCGCCGAGCGTGAACATGGTCAGAAAGCCCAGCGCGAAGAGCATGGGCGTGTCGA
>JBBSGA010000612.1:0-2076 GCA_038254585.1 Chloroflexales bacterium
CTCGCTGGAGAAAGAAACCTATGGCCCACCGTCCTGCCGCTGCCCCCCACGACCTCCCGGCTCCGCCCGCGCCGACGCCCTTGCCGCACCTCAATCTCAACGCCGCCGGCATCGACATTGGCAGCACCTCCCACTTTGTCGCCGTCCCCGAGGGCCGCGATACCGTCAACGTTCGCGAGTTCGGCACCTTCACCGCCGATCTCCATCGCCTGGCCGATTGGCTCAGCAGCTGTGGTGTGGACACCGTGGTGATGGAATCCACGGCGGTCTACTGGATCCCGGTCTTCGAGTTGTTAGAACAGCGCGGCTTTCAGGTGCTGCTGGTCAATGCCCGGCATGTGAAAAACGTGAGTGGCCGCAAATCCGATGTGCTGGATTGTCAGTGGCTGCAGCAACTCCATACCTATGGCTTGCTTAGTGGGGCCTTTCGGCCCGACGACCAGATCGTCGTGCTGCGCAGCTACCTGCGCCAGCGCGCGATGCTGGTCGAGTATGCCACGGCCCACATTCAGCACATGCAGAAGGCGTTGCAGCAGATGAACCTGCTGCTCCACCACGTCGTCGCCGACATTACCGGTGTCACCGGCATGGCGATCATGCACGCCATGCTGGACGGTGAACGCGACCCGCAGGTGTTGGCGGCCTTGCGCGACTATCGCTGTAAGCACAGCGCTGAGGTGATTGCCAAGAGCTTAGAGGGGAATTATCGCGCGGAGCATCTCTTTGCCCTGCAGCAGGCGGTCACGTTGTATGAGACCTATCGCGCCCACATCACGGCCTGTGACCGGCAGATTGAGCAGTACCTTGCCACCTTTTCGCCGGTGACGTTGGAGCCGCCGCCCGCCCCCGCCAAGCCGCGCCAACGCACGGGCAATCCGTTGCAGTTTGACGGCCATGCCGAGCTCTATCGCATGACCGGGGTGGACCTCACGCGCATCGACGGGATCGATGTGGCGACGGCGTTAACGGTGGTGAGTGAGATCGGGACCGATATGGGGCGGTGGCCGACGGTCAAACACTTTACCTCGTGGCTGGGGCTCTGTCCGGGGACCAAGATCTCGGGCGGCAAGGTGCTCGGTACGAAATCGAAGCCGAGCGCCAATCGGGCGGCGGTCGCCTTGCGGCGTGCAGCGACCAGCTTATATCGGAGTCACAGTGCGCTGGGGGCCTATCTGCGGCGGATGAGCGCGAAGCTGGGCAAGCCGCAAGCGGTGACGGCGACGGCGCACAAACTGGCACGGTTGGTGTATAGCATGTTGAAGCATGGCACGGAGTATGTCGATGCGGGGCAGGACTCCTATGAACAGCGCTACCGCGAGCGGGTCGTGCAAAATCTGACACGACGAGCCAAAGAGCTCGGCCTGGTCCTGGTTCCCGAGCCGCCCGAAGTGGCCGTTACATAGGAGTCTCACGTGGCTAGGGCTCTTCACGTGCCGCCAATTCACCAACGGACAGCAGAACATGAACAGATTGCTCACCCCGTTGCGCTCGTACTCCGTGTCATAGCGCGCGGGCTCCCCCGGCGCGACCGGCAGCGGCGTGCGCAGCTCTTTGACCTGCTGCTTGCTCGTCTCATCGAAACAGACTTGCGGATGGTTCGGGTCCAGCGGGCGGATATACACATCCAGCACATCCTCCATCTGGGCCACAAAGGCCGCGTTGGCCTTGGGCGGAATGCACCATTCCTTGGTCAACCATGGTTTGAGTTCGTTTTTTTCAGTGTCTGGCGCACGGTTTCAGGCGCAAGGCCATCGAGGTCGGTCACCTCCACCAACGTGTCTGCCAGCAAGCGCAGGGTCCAGCGTTTGTGGCCCTCTGGCGCGGTACTACAGGCCAAGGCAATCAGCTGGGCTTCCTGGTGGCCGTCGAGCTTGCGCTGGCGCGGCGGATGGGGCTTGCGCTGGAGGGCCGCCTCGAAGCCATCACACACCAGCGTGCGCCGCACGCGTTCAATGGTGGGCAGACTCACATCCAACGCGACACGAATCGCGTCATCGGTCCAGGCCGGACCATCGGCACTGCAATCGGCCTTGAGCAAGATGCGGGCATGGGTCAGGGTGCGGGCGGCACCCGTCC
>JBBSGA010000613.1:0-2025 GCA_038254585.1 Chloroflexales bacterium
AGAGGCATGGCGCCCTGACGATGGCCGTTCGTCGTAAGCGGTCCTTCGGCGGCATCCGGCAACTGCCGAGCCGTCGCTATCAAGCGAACTACACCGGCCCGGACGCCGTCTTGCACAAGGCGCCGCACACGTTCGACACCCGCGAGGACGCCGAGGCCTGGCTGACCGGGATACGCCGCCAGATTAGCTCCGGGGAATGGACCCCGAACGGGTCACGCAAGAGGCGAGCGCTGACCTTCGAGGCGTACGCCGACACCTGGATAGAGCGGCGCACGCTCAAGCCGCGCACCCGCGCTCACTACCGGAGTCTGCTCGACAAGCACATCGTGCCCACGTTCGGCAGGCTGCCGCTCAAGGCAATCGACGCCGACGACGTGGGCGCCTGGTACGCGAGGCTCGGCGGGGACCATCCGACCCTGCGAGCACACACGTACGGCCTGCTGCGCACCATCCTCGCCAGCGCCGTGCAGGACAGGCAGCTCGACTACAACCCGTGCCATATTCGAGGCGCCGGCACTGCACGCCGGGTCCGCAAGATCAAGCCCGCAACGCTGGGCGAACTGGAGACCATTACGAACGCCATGCCCGAGAAGTACCGGCTCATGGTGCTGCTGGCGTCCTGGTGCGCGATGCGGTTCGGGGAGCTGGCCGAGCTGCGCCGCAAGGACATCGACCTGACCAACGGCGTCGTACGCATCCGGCGCGCCGTCGTCCGCGCGGGCGGGCAGACGATCGTGGACACCCCGAAGTCAGACGCCGGCACCCGCGACGTCGCCATACCGCCGCACCTGATGCCGCTGGTACGCGAGCACCTGTCCAAGAGCATCACCGGCGGGCGGGAGGGGCTGCTGTTCCCGGCCTCGGACGGAGTGAGCCACCTGGCGACGTCGACCCTCTACTCCTCGTTTTACAAGGCCCGCGCTGCCGCCGGGAGACCCGACCTCACCTGGCATGGACTTCGCCACACCGGGGCTGTGCTCGCCGCGTCCACCGGCGCCACGCTGAGCGAACTGATGGGCCGTCTTGGGCATTCGACCGTCGCCGCCGCCATGCGTTACCAACACGCGGCCCAGGGCCGTGACCGAGCCATAGCCGACGCGCTATCCGCACTGGCAGGAGCTGAGACCCATCTCTGACGACGAGTGGCGAGACGAGTTGCACAAGCAGAACGACTATCTACGCAGGCAACTACACGCACTGGAACGAGGGTCACCGGAACGCCGGCGCAAGTTTCAGCTCCTGCTGATCCGCTGCGCCGGTTGCGGTGACGTGCTCGTGGAGGTCATGCAGACGGACCCTTACCCGGTGATCCGCTTCCGGCGCACCACTGACCACCCGGCCGCGCCATCCCTACCTGCTGGCGCCCCGGTGGCGGCACGGGTCGAGAGGATGAAGACTCGGCTGGAGCCCATCCGGCAGGGCGCGTGGAGTTTCTACCCGATTCCGTGGCCGCTGCCCGAGCCATCCGCCGACGATCACGGTCTGGTGCCCGCGTCGTGCCGCTGCCGTGAAGTCACTTTGACACAAGCGGCCATCTTCGCCGACCTGAGAGCGGGCGTACGGAAGCGCACGCACCCGATGCCGCGACACGGAGTCACGTAAGAGGCCATCCCTGTCCGGCTATGGCCTAGACTGGCACTACGTCAATGCGGCTGAGGCACGCGGACGCTCCCACAGGCAAGACGGGCGCGGGAGCCAGACCCTGAAAGAGGGTGGCTCCGCAATGCCCCGATCCATAACGTCGTCTCAGCGCCTCGTCAGTATTGCCCAAGCGGCTGAATACCGCGGCGTCTGCCCGCGCACGATCCGTCGAGCTATCTCTCGCGGCGAAATCCAGGCCGTTCGGCTGGGTCCTCGCCTAATCCGCATCGACGTCTCGCAGCTCGACGCGTCGCTGCGTCCAATCGCCACCGCTGGCGATGCCGCATGAGGGCGCGAGAAAGCCGGGCCCTCATGGACCCGGCTCCCAAGAGTCTCAACGGCCACCACGCCTCAAGCTCTGACCCACATCTTACCGCTCTGGAC
>JBBSGA010000614.1:0-2022 GCA_038254585.1 Chloroflexales bacterium
GCACGATCAGTTGACCGAGATCGCGGCCTCGATTGATCGGGTCGCCCAAAAGGGGGGCTTCCAACACCGCTCGCTCGATTACAGGGACTGCTGACCCACGGGCTCGCAGCAACGGCCACCCTCTGGCCAGCCATTCGCGCCGCCTATGCCTGGGTGTGGCGAGCGGCGCACCTCCTGGAGAATTCCACAAACCAGGCCGCGAGCGTGGTGGAGACGGCATATGACGATCTCCTTGCCGAGATAGTGACGCATGCCACCGACCAAGGTGGCCTCACACCAGCGATCCAGCACTTCCTCAAGGTAACCGCCAGTTATGCGCCCGATCTCTTCCATTGCTACGACGTTCCCGGACTACCGCGGACCAACAACGACTTGGAGCACACCTTCGGGACCGCGCGCCATCACGAACGACGCGCCACCGGCCGCAAAACGGGGGACTCCGGCCTCGTCCTGCGCGGCCAGGTCCGCTTACTCGCAAGCGTCGTCGGACAATGTCAGGTCGTGGACGCGGCAGACTTGATGCCGACTGATCTGCTCGCCTGGCAAGCCATGCGCCACGAGTTGAACTTTCGCGCGGAGGCTCGACGCGCGCAGCATCGCTTCCGCCATGATCCTGCCGCCTACCTGGCTACCCTCGAGACCCAGCTCCTCCAGTCAAGTTTGCCGCCCTAGTAGACGATCCTATTCATAGTCAACCATATTAGGCAGCCAGGTCCGTGGAGGTTGGTGGCTCGGTTGGTGACGCCGCAGCGGCGAGCTGGTCCTTCATCCGTTGATAGAAGCGGACACCTTTCTTCCAAGTGAAAGGATGGGCGTGATGAGCATGGTAGGTAGCGGTGAAATCAGTGATGTGTTGCGCGGCGGCTGCGAAGTCGGCGAGTTCGGCGCGGGCGAGACACTTTTTGCTGAGGATGGCGAACCACACCTCGATGAATGAGAGCCAGGAGGCGTGAACCGGCAGCCAATGCAGTTGGAAGCGGCCCGGTCGGTAATAGAGGAAGAGGGCGACCTGTGCCGAGGCATGCATCCGGACAGGATCCAAGATGAGGTGAATGACCTGCCCACGCGGGACGAGGTGGTCAAGCAACTGCAACAATTCGAGGAACTCGCAGGCGCGATGACGCTGGCGAACCAGCGTGTAGACCCTCCCGGTCAGGACGCAGTACGCCGCGAGCACGGCCGCCGTCCCGTGGCGAACGTATTCGAACTCGCGTCGAGCGGGTCGCTGGGGGGTGACGGGCTGGCTGGGTCCCGCCGGAGTGCGCACCCCGATGCCCGTCTTCTCATCCACACAAAAGGTCGGGCCATCGGTCGGGGGATGCAGTTCCAGATCCATGATCTCGACGGCTTTGGCGACGAAGTTCGGGTCGCGTTCCTGCATCCAGGAGTCAAAGACGGTCCAGGCGCAGGCCATGCGCCTGGAGAATTCGCCCCACGGTGCTCCGGCTGGGAGCGCCCAAGCCCAGTTCGGGGTGCTCCCCCACATACTGCGCCAGGTCGGCAATGGTCCAATGGGTCTGACCCGGCCATCCCACCTCCGCAGGCGCTTGGCACGCCAGCACCACCAGGGCGGCTTGGCAGGCGCTGTCATAGCGCCGCGGGGCGGGGCAGTGCGGCCGGTCCTTCAACCCAGCCAGTCGCTCGCCCACAAAGCCCGTGCGCCAGTGCTGTACCGTGTGCCGCGCGATCCCCAGGTCCATCGCGATCTCCCGATTGAGCGCCCCGGCAGCCGCCCGCAGCACGATCTGTGCTCGCAAGACTTCTTGCTGGGTACTCGTCCGTGCCCTCACCAACCGCTCTAACTCCGCTCGCTCCGATCCTTCCAACACGATGGTCGGCGCCTGTCGTCCTTTCATGGTGCTCCCCCTCACGCGATACCCTCGTGCGGAGAGCCTATGGCGGGCAGCGTTCCACGGTCAACTATGAACAGGATTGTCTACTAGATATCATACCGCTTTTGCGTGGCGCCTATGCAATCATCAGTGCTACGTGCCTTCACGTTTCCTTAATAGCCGCGCATAC
>JBBSGA010000615.1:0-2013 GCA_038254585.1 Chloroflexales bacterium
ACTCTGTCAGCCGGGACGGCGCGGGGCGCTATCAGTTCGCGATTCTCGACGAAGCGGGAACGCAGCTCAAGACTCCGCTGCGCTCCGGTTCCAAGGGCCGCAAATTCTAATCCGGCCGGTGCACCAATATGCTTCGAGAGGTTTGCGAATTAATCTTACATGTTGGAGGCGCTTTGATGGCGTCGCGCGGGCGTGTCGTCCAGAAAAGGCAGGGAGAAGGCAGCCCGACGCCGACAGACACGAGGCGGGGATACGCTCTGGACTGGGCTCGTTTCGAAGGACTGGAGATGCGCATGGACAAGACGATGGAAGCGCTCGTGAATCGACACTTGGCTGCGGAGAACGAGCATCGCCTGGAGGGAACGCTTGCGACGCCCCACCCGGAGTGCAAGTTCGAGGACCTGCCTCTGGGGAGGGTCTACCACGGCCTGTCAGAGGTGGAGACCTATTACCGCACGTGGTGGGATGCCTTCGATCTCAAGGTCCACGGCGAACGCCGCCATTGGTCGGAGGACGACGCGTTCATGATCGCCGAAACCCAGTACAGCGGAATCCATCAGGGCGACTTTCTCGGTCACGCGCCCACCGGCCGAACAATCAAGTTTCCGCTCGCCGTCGTCATACCGTTCCGCGACGGCCTGATGCCGGGCGAACGGTTCTACTACGACCTCTCGAACCTGCTGCAGCAGATTGGCGCCCTTCCCGAACGGGGGGCTTGACCGTGCGGGCAGCGATCGTGGGCGCGACGGGCGTGCTGGGCCGTCAGGTCATTCCGCGCCTGATCGAGCGCGGCCACCAGGTACGCGCTATTGTCACCAAGGAGCCCGACGCCGCCGCCGCCTTGCGGCGAGTGGGCGTCGACGCAGCTCTCGGCGACATCCTGAACCGCGCGACGCTGGGCCACGCTGTCGGGGGATGCGACGTAGCCCTCCATCTCGCCACCGTCGCGCCCCGTCCGGGTAAGGCAGCCAATTTGACCTTGAACGACCGGATTCGTCGGGAAGGGACGGCCAACCTCATCGAAGCTTGTCGCGAGAATGGCGTTGAACTGGTGGACGAGAGACGGCGCTCCTGCTCCCGCCAACCGCCGTGACGGCGTCCGCAATCGACATGGAGCGCCTTGTGGCCGACTCGGGCCGATGGACAATCCTGCGGGACGGGGCGCTCTATGGCCCGCACACCGGCCGTGATGAGATGTGGCGCTCGCAGGCCCGTGCGGGCGAGCTCGAAATGTCAGGGGACGGCTCCGACTACATCTTGCTCGTGCATGTGGCCGATCTGGCTCATGCCTTCGTCCTCGCCGCGGAGCAAACCCAAGCCAGCGCCATCCTCTCAGTGGTGGATGACGCGCCGACAACGTACCGGGAGATCCTCACCTATATCGCACGCCTGGAGGGCGGTCCGGATCCAAAGCGTGGCGCCAATACCCCTCTGCCGTCCTTTCGAATCTCCAATGCACGGGCACAGACGCTACTGGGTTGGCGGCCGGGCTTTCAAAGCTACCGCTCGGGCGTTGCTTGGGCCCTGGAATCACGCAGCAGAACCGGCGAGGCGGATGACGATTCACCCTCGGCTGGCCAAAGCGGCGGCTCGATCTTGACTCTCTTTTTCGCGCGCTCGCATATAACGGTCACAACGTTCGCCATATCGAATGATCGGCAGAGCTGTGCAATTCATTCCGGCAAGTAAAGCGGCGGGTCTTCGCGAGGTCGATGCGCCGCAGAGCCTTGTTGCGCATTTTGGCGTCGATACTCCCCTTAAGATGGATGCCGGGGTCTCGCTCGGCCCCCTGACGATCGCCTATCAAACCTACGGCGAGCTCAACGCCGGCAAGTCGAACGCCATTTTAGTCTGCCATGCCTTGACCGGCGACCAGCATGTCGCCAATCAACATCCAATCACCGGCAAATCCGGCTGGTGGCACACCATGGTGGGGCCAAACCGGCCAATCGACACCAACCGCTATTTTGTCATTGCATCGAATGTTGTCGGCGGCTGCATGGGCACCACCGG
>JBBSGA010000616.1:0-2001 GCA_038254585.1 Chloroflexales bacterium
CGGACACCGTGTGCTAAAGGCTCAGGAAGTGAACAAGTACACTGTGTCCAACGCGCTTCAGCGCGTTTCGGTTATCAGACGCCGATTTCAATCGGTGGCCCCTCTGAGCTACGCTCGACATAAGCAGTAGTCTTGGCGAGCATGAGCTCTCATACCCCTGAGCCTACCTCTGCGACATCGTGTAGAATAGAGCGGCGAACAAATGTACAGGACGGCAAGCTCCGTCGAGGAAGTATGCGCGTTGTAACCATCGCGAACGAAAAAGGCGGTGTCGGGAAGACCACGACGGCCGTCAACCTGGCCGCGGCGCTCGGGCTCCAGGGCCGGCGCGCGCTCGTGATCGACCTCGACAGCCAGGGCCACGCCACGCAGTGGCTCGGAGTTGCCAAGAGCCAGGTGCCGGCCGAGCGGTCGTCGTATGCGGTCCTCGCCGGGCAGGCCGAGCTCGCGGCCACGCTGCTGCGCACCCAGGAGCAGGGCGTCGCCCTCTGCGCAGCCCATCCACTGCTGGCGAAAGCCGCGCTCGAGCTCGGATCGAATGTCGAAGGGCTCTTTGTGCTGCGAGATGCCCTCAACGGCGACCTGCCGATCGACTATGTGCTGATCGACTGCCCGCCGGCCAAGGGCGCGGTCGTCTTCAATGCCCTGATCGCCGCAGACCTCGTCGTCGCGCCGGTCCTCTCACAGGCGCTCAGCCTCGAGGGGCTGGGCGAGCTCGGCGAGACCGTCCGCCGTGTGCAGAGCCGCTACTCGCAGCACCTCCCGCCGCCGATGATCCTGATCAACGACTACGAGGGGCGCTCGGCTGCCGACCGGCAGATCCAGGAGTACATCCGCAAGCAGTTCGGCCAGCACGTCTTTCGCGCCGTGCTCGGCCGCGATGCTCCCCTGCGCGAGTGCTTCGCCGCCAAGCAGAGCATCTTCCGCTACCGCCGTACGGCCCGCTCGGCCGCGCTCTTCCGCGAGCTGGCCCAGGAGTTGATGGAGCGCCTCGATGGCTAAAAAGAAAGCGATCGACCTCGACCAGTTCTTCGCGCCCGCGGCCTCGGGCGATGACCTCGCCTTCCTGATCGGCGCGGCGCCCGAGGAGACCGTGCAGCGCGCCGCCGAGCGCGGCCTGCCGCTGACGTACCTGCCGGTCGAGGCAATCGCACCCGATCCGCAGCAGCTGCGCCGGCTGCCCCCTCCAACCGAGCTGTTGCAGATGGCCGAGGGCGGCGATCGCGCCGCGGCGACGATCGTCGCCGGCCTGCGCGAGCTCGGACAGTCGCTCGTCGAGCACGGCCAGATCCAGCCGGTGATCGTCTATCCCGACCGCGATCCGCACAATCCCGCGATTACGCATTGCCTGGTCAACGGCCAGCGCCGGTGGAGCGCGGCCCTGCTGGCGGGCCTGCCGACGGTCTGGGCCGTCGAGGTGCCGGTGCCGACCGAGACCGGCCGGCTGCTGCATCAGTTCGAGGAGAACGAGCGGCGCGAGGGCTTCTCTGACATGGAGCGCGCCTGGGCGCTTGTCGCGCTCAAAGACGCCCTCCAGCGCGATGCCGGCGGCGAGGTTCCCTGGAGCGTGATCGAGGAGCAGCTGCAGCTTTCGACCTCCCGCCGCCAGGATCTCCTCCGCCTGCTGCGCTTTGCGCCCGAGGGACAGGCGCTGATCACGCGCTACGGGTGGTCGGAGTGGACGCTGCGCCCGATCCACATGGCCATCAGCGCGGGCGACCTCCAGCCGGACGAGGCGACCGATATGCTGCGTGCTCTGGCGGAAACCGGAGAGGTCAATGCGACCGTCGTCGGCGCACTCGTCGAAGGCTATCGCGCCCAGACCGTTGCGCGGCAGTCCGGCCCCAGCTCCGAGCCGCCGCGCACTGCGGACAAAGCTTTACATAATACTGGTGGCGGTCTGGCGCAGCGGATCGCGCGCACGCGACGGGCGGTCGATCAGCTCCGCGCTCGCATCGCCACGGCGGATGGCGACGGCGACACCGCGTGGCACGCCGAGGC
>JBBSGA010000617.1:0-1995 GCA_038254585.1 Chloroflexales bacterium
ACACCTGATCCTCGTGCTGCTGCTGCCGGCATTGCTCTTCGAGGCCGCGCTGCATATCGAGGCTACGCGGCTACGGCGCTGGCTCTTGCCCATCGGCCTGCTGGCGATCCCGGGCGTCCTTCTGACCGCCGCCATCGTCGGCGCCCTGATGCACGTGAGCGTCGGAGTCGACTGGCTTGCCGCGCTGCTCTTCGGCGCGATCGTCGCGGCAACGGATCCCATCGCGGTCTTGGCGATCTTCAAACGCCTGGGAGCACCGCACGACCTCGAGCTCCTCGTGGAAGGCGAGAGCCTCTTCAACGACGGTACGGCGGTCGTGCTGTCGCGCATCCTGATTGCCGGGGGCATGGTGGGAGGCTTGCACCTTGTCGACGGCGCCCTGAGCTTCGTCCTGGTCGTGGGCGGCGGTCTCCTGGTCGGAATTACGACCGGAGCGCTGGCCTCGCGGCTCCACGCCAAGATCGACGATCATCTGATCGAGATCACACTGACGACCATTCTGGCGTACGGCACCTTCCTGGTAGCCGAGGTTCTGCATGTATCGGGCGTGATCGCGGTCGTCGCGGCTGGACTCGTCATCGGCAACGTCGGCGCCCGCCGCGGTATGTCTCCGACGACGCGCCTGGCGCTCCTCAATTTCTGGGAGTACATCGCCTTCCTGATCAACTCCGCGATCTTCCTGCTGATCGGCCTGCAGGTGAATCTGCGTGAGCTCGCGGCAGACATCTGGCCGGTGAGCGTCGCCATCGGGGCGGTGCTGCTCGCGCGCGCGGTCGTCGTCTACGGTCTTGGCATCGTCGTGCTGCCCCTGCCACCGGTACTGCCTCGCCGGTGGCTCCATACGCTCTTCTGGTCAGGGCTACGCGGGGCACTGAGCCTGGCAGTGGTCCTCGGCCTGCCGGCGGACTTCCCGTCACGACCGCTGCTGCTCAATCTGACGTTCGGAGTTGTGCTCTTTACTCTGCTGGTTCAGGGACTGACGATCGAGCCACTGCTGCGGCGCCTCGGTCTCGTCGGCTCCGACCTCCAGCACAATGCCTACATCGCACGGCGCGCTCAGCTGCTGATGCAGCGGGCGGCGATGCGGGAGCTGCGGCGCCTCAAGGACGACGCCGTCCTGTCGCCACGTGTTTTCACAAAGCTCGAGACGGCGTATCGGGCGGCGGGGGAGGAGCTGGGCGAGCAGCTCGAGGGTCTGTACCACGACCAGGCGGCCCTAGAGGCAGAGGAGCTTCGCTCGACGCGCGAGCATCTGCTCCAGATCGAGCGAGCGGCACTCCAACGCCTGCAGCGGCAGGGACTCGTCAATGGCGACGGCGCGCAGGAACTGGGGGAGGCCGTCGACGCGCGCCTGCTCGCGGTCCGAGCCGGAGAGCCCCGGACCGCGAGCAGGGCGGCAGTTGAGGAACTGGCGCCCGAAGTGGTAGATACGGCGTCGGAGGTCGAAGCCTCGAGACCGTAGGCCGGCGGCTACAGCTCGCCCCGCTCGCGCACGGGGCGCCCTTCGGCCAGTAGCGCATCCCGGACTGTTTTGGCATGCTCGAAGCGCTCGAGAAGCGCAGGTCCGTCGCCGAGCTCTCCGGCCAGCGTCTCTAGCATCTGTGCAGCCTGCATAAGCCACTGCCGGATCTCGCCGGCATTCGTCAGGCAGATATCGCGATGCATACGCGGATCGCCCGAGGCGAGGCGTGATACGTCGCGAAACCCAGTCGCCGCGAGCGCCCGAAAGAGATCCCACTCGGGATCGGACGACGCGATCTCCACTAGCGATGTTGAGAGTAGAAACGGGAGATGGCTGATGGCGGCGACGGCCCGGTCGTGGAGCTCGGGCTCGATCACGTACGGCCGGGCGCCGACGGAGCGAGCGAGCGCGCGTGCAGTCTCGAGGGCAGCGACGGGCGTGAAGGGCGCGGGTGTCAGGCAGTAGGTTGCGCCGGCAAAAAGATCGGCGCGGGCACTGCCCACGCCGCTCTGCTCCGAGCCGGCCATCGGATG
>JBBSGA010000618.1:0-1989 GCA_038254585.1 Chloroflexales bacterium
CCGAGATCGGCGTAGTCGCCCAGAATCTGCTCCGTCTTGCTCGGCGTTCTGATGTTCCGCGTGGCCGCCTCACCCGCAAAGAGCGGTGAGGGCGCGCCGCTGGCAAAGTTCTGCGCCGCCACCTGGCCCCATACCGATTGGAGCACCGAACGACTGTTCAACTGAAATGCTGTCGCGCGGGCGGCGGCGATCTGGGCAGCGGCGGCGCGGTAGGCTGCTGCGTCGGACCGGGATCGAACTGTGGGAAGCGTGAAAGGGAGTGTGTCCTGGCCGATTCTCAAGTTGATGCGGCCTGGGATCCGGGTCGGTGCGCGCGCGGTATCCGTGACCTGGGCCTCGGCCCTCGGCGCGAGCGCGAGGCTCGCGCCGAGGAGGAGCACCGTTACTAGGGGCACCCACCCTGTAAATTTCACCTCGTGAAGATACTCTCCCGCTATGTCCTCAAGGAGCACCTAAGTCCCCTTACCTTTTCGCTCACCGCCCTGACGTCGCTGCTGCTGCTCAACTATGTGGCCAAGCAGTTCGGCAATCTGGTGGGCAAGGGGATTCCGTGGACGGCAATCGCGGAGTTCTTCCTTCTTTCGATTCCGTTCACCGTCGCTCTGACGCTCCCCATGGCGGTGCTGGTCTCGACGCTTCACGCATTCAGCAGGCTTGCCGCGGAGAACGAGGTCACGGCGCTCAAGGCCAGCGGCATCAGTCTGCAGCGGCTGATGCGTCCGGTACTCTGGGCAGCCGCGGGCGTGACCCTCTTCATGGTCATCTTCAACGACCAGGTTCTGCCGCGCTCCAATCACGAGTTGGCCGTTCTTCAGACGGACATCGCTCAGACAAAGCCTACGTTCGCGCTGCGGGAGCAGGTCATCAACGAGGTGAGCCCCGGGAAACTGTTTCTTCGAGCCAATCGAATCGATGAGGGCTCGAACATGATGCGCGTGGTAACCATCTACGACCTGAGCGACCCCACAAGGCGGCGGACCATCTACGCCGACAGCGGGAACATCGTACTCGCGAGGAACCGTAGCGATCTCCTGATGACCCTATACCACGGGACCATGCAGGACGTGCCAACGGCGGATCCATCACAGCTTCAGAGGCTCTTCTTCAACACCGATCTCGTCACCGTGAAAGGGGTCGCCAACCAGTTCCAGCAGTCACAGACCGGACAGAGCAAGGGGAACCGGGAGATGTCGGTCTGCGAGATGCAGCGCGAGGTCCAGAAGGGGCGCAGCGACTATCTCGGCGCCCGGAAGGAATTTCTCCACACCGTGGCGATCGCGCAGCAGCGCGGCATGAAGCTCGACCCGCAAGTCCACAAGACCAAAACCGACCTGCCGGGACGTGTAACGTTGGGTGGTGCGTACTGCGCGGCGCTGCGCGCACTCGGAGTACGTGCACTTGGGGCGCAACAGCCCGTCCAGCGGCCGATCCAGCGGCCGGTCCAGCGGCCGGTCCAGCGGCCGATCCAGCGGCCGATCCAGCAGCCGATCCAGCGGCCGATCCAGCAGGCGGCGGGACGGATCACCGCTGCCCCGCTACCAAGTGCCGGATACATGGGCAGTCCAGAGAGCCCGGTCACGCCCAGCAGCATAGAGGTGTCGAGAATCCGCATGGACGACGCGCGGACTTTCATCAACAGCTACGAGATCGAGATCCACAAGAAGTTCGCTCTCGCGGTGGCGTGCTTTGTCTTCGTACTGTTGGGAGCACCGATCGCACTCAGGTTCCCGCGCGGCGGCGTGGGAATGACGATTGGCGTCAGTCTGGCGGTCTTCGCCCTGTACTACATCGGGCTCACGGCGGGTGCGACGGTGGCGTCCAACGGAATTCTTCCACCTGCGGTCGCGATGTGGGCCGCCAATATCATCTTCGGGCTGGTCGGGATCGTGCTGATTGCACGGATGGGATTAAAAGGCGGTAGCACCCGCGGTGGCGGCGATATTCACGATGCGCTGCACAGCGTGCGCGATTGGACCGTACGGAAGCTAC
>JBBSGA010000619.1:0-1977 GCA_038254585.1 Chloroflexales bacterium
ATCGAACTGCGAGAGCCGCTTGGGGCTCTCAAAGCCCGCCTCATGCTCCTGACGCATCAGCCGGCTCTGCTGCCGCCGTTCGATCTCATCGTCTAGGAGCAGCGCCAGAAACTCCGCCGGACACAGCTGCTTCTCCTGGGCCAGCTGCGTGCGCGCGTCCAGGGTCTCAAGCATTCCCGAGAGCTTGAGCTCGCGCAGTTTAGGAAGCAGGGGATGGGTTAGCATGGTCGCATCTCCCGCGTGGTCGCCGCCAGATCCCCGAAGAACGCGTCGGCTCCTCGGGCATAGTGGTAGACGGGCGCCGCACCGATGGGCGCAGTACAGGTCTGCGTACCCGGCAGCGCCGCGTCTTCGAGGTCGTCACGAAGGATGTCGCGGACGCGGCTGTAGCGCGGGTCGGACCACACGATGGCCCGCAGACATGCCGCCTCCACGCGCTCCGCGGGATAGCGGTCGGCCAGTCCCACCAGGGCCGCGAGCACGCGCCGGGCATCCTTTACCCTGTCCTGGAGCAGGGCCTGGGCGACTTGCGCGCAGGCGGGACCGATCGCGGCCGCCTCCTCCAGGCAGGCCGCCTTGGTGCGCGCCAGGAAGCGGGCCTTGTCCGGCGGATAAAACTCCGGCCGCTCTATGCGGGTCCCGCGCTCCGTGGCCCTCGGGTGTGTGGCCAGCAACTTCTCCGCGTCGTAGATCTGCACCGTCGCCTCGCGCAGATGCACCTCGAGGCGCTTGCCCACATAGGCGTAGGGTGCGGGATAGTAGCTGCCCAGGAGCACGATATAGCAGTCCTTGTGCACCCGGGCATGGCGCACCTCCAGCAGGTCGAAAGGCTCGGCAGGCAGTGGGCGCAGAGTCTGCGCCTCCCTCTCCAGAAAGAGAGGCAGCGGCTGCTTGTGCGTGGTGCCGTGATCGCGGTGCCCGGCATAGCCCATGACCCATTCATGGGCCGCGGCGTTGGCTGCGGCGAGGCTCTTCCCCGCAAGACCCGGCCACAGGTTACGCTGAACGTAGTGGACGCCGCTCTCCACCTTGCCTTTGTGCTCGGGCGTTCGGGGCCGGCAGGGAGCGATGAGCACGTCGTAGTGGCGGGCCATCTGCCGGTAGGAGCTGCCGAGGACCGCGTCCTCAAGGGCGGCTTTGATGACGGCGGCCTTGAGGTTGTCGATCACCAGGCGCTGAACCACTCCGGCGAAGTGGAGGAACGCGCGCTTATGGCAGCCGATCCAGGTGCCGATGGTCTGGTCGAGGACGAACTCCACGTACTGATGCCGCGAGAAGCACAGCGTCATGACGAAGCAGTAGGCTACGCGCAAGACACCCGTCTTGGGGTCGAGTAGCCTGCCCACGGTGCCGAAATCGATCTGCGCCTCCTCGCCGGCCGCGGTCTCCATCCGGACGCACGCCTCGAGGGTTGTGGGACGGAAGGCCGCGGCAAAGCGGCGCACGGCCGAGTAGCTGCCGGTATAGCCGTGCTGCTCGATAAGCAGGCGGTGGATAGCCCGTCGCTCGACGCCGTCCGTCAGCCAGGGTTTGACCAGGTCGGCGTAGGGCTCGACGGTTGATTCCGGGCGAGGCGGCGGGACCGGGCCGCCCATTGCGACGAGCAGCTCGGCTGTTTCCGGCAGGGGCTTACCAAGGTCCAGGAAGCCGTTCCCTTCGGCGATCTCGTTATAGCGGCGAACCGTGGCTCGGTGCAATCCAAGCGCAACTGCGATGGTGCGCTGGGATTGGCGCTTCCTGAGCCGGAAGACGATGTCGATGATCTCTTGCATGTGTAGTCGCTCCATGAAACCTCCAAACCGTAGTGACGGCCTGGCGGGTTAGACAAGGGCAACGACCAAATCAGCGGGTGGTACATACCGCCCGGTCCGGCTGGTACATATCGGGCGGTCCGGCTGGTACATATCGGGCGGTCCGGCTGGTACAGTATAGCCCGGTCCGTGACACGCTCTTGAAAAAGACTAAGTTTTGGGGCGG
>JBBSGA010000620.1:0-1975 GCA_038254585.1 Chloroflexales bacterium
GCGAGCGCGAGGTTCGTCAAGGGTCCGGTGGCGACGAGCACGACCGCGCCGGGTCGTCGGCGAGCCTCCTCGACGATCAGGGCCGCGGCGAACCGGGGCGAGCGCGAAGCTCGAGCCCGGGGAAGCGCGGCGTAGCCCAAGCCATGCGTGCCGTGGCCCGTAGCGATCGTCGGCGCCGCGACGAGAGGACTGACGCTGCCCGACGCGATCTCTACGTCGCCGGCACCACCAAGCTCGAGCACGGCAAGTGTGTTGGCCGCCACCTGCGGCTCGGGGACGTTGCCGGCGCAGCAGGTCACGGCGACCAGCTCGACCTGTGGCGAGCCGAGTGCGTAGAGCAGCGCGACGCAGTCGTCGACGCCGGTGTCGACGTCAAGAATCAGCCTGACAGGCCCATCCCCCCATCGGTCAGCTTTCGATCCCAGTTTGCTCAGGCCAGAGAGGTCTTACTCAGGTAAACGGGCCCGAGGGCGTCCGCGCGATATCCCTTCACGTGCGTAGACCCTGCCGCGAGGTAGTCGTAGAAGTAGGGGAAGATCACCGGCGTGTCGTGGAGCAGGATCTCTTCCATCTTCTTTGAGTACCGGCGCTGATCCTTGACTGCGATCGCGCTGAGGTATGACTTCGCCAGGGAGTCGAACCGTCTGTTGGAGTAGTGGGCGGCATTCCAGACGCCCTTGGTAACGAAGCCCGAGGTGAGGTACACGTTCGGCACCGGGCGGAAGCCCCAGTCGGTGATGTTCATCGGCGTATTCAGCCACGGGGTCGACCCATATCCAAGTGGCGGGCCCGTTTGCGAGCCGGCGAAGTACGCGGTCGAAGTCAGGATGTTCAGCTTCATCTTGATCCCGATCGAGCGGACCGATGACTGGATCAGTTGTGCGAGCTCCGGCAACTCCTGCGTCTTCTGCGTCGTCAGCGTGATCGAGAAGCCGTGCGGATACCCCGCTGCGTCCATCAGTTGCCGCGCCTTGCGCACATCCTTCTTACGCTGCGGCACGGACCGGTCGGTCGACGGGTACACGCGGGCAAACGGAGAGTCGTTACCGATATCGGCGAAGTCGTTGAAGAGCGTCTTGATGATCGCCGGCCGGTCGAGCGTCAAGGCGATCGCTTGCCGCACCCGGTAGTCACGCAGCGGATTGTGGGCGTCCACGCGCATCGGAACCTGCCGGTGGGTGGCGCCCTTGACAGCGAAGATGTGGGCCTTCGGGTTCTTGAACAGCGCTCGACCGGTCGCGAACTGAACCTGGCCAATCAGATCGAGCTGACCGCCAAGCAGCCCCGCAACCGTGGCCGAATCGTCGGAGTAAAACGTGACGTCCACCCCGTCCAGCAGCGATGAGCCACCCCACCAGCCGGTGTAGCGCTCGTATCGCGCACCCACACCCGGCGTATACGAGGCGATCTTGAAGGCGCCGGTCGCCTGCGGCGTCTTCGTAAACGTGCCTAGCTGGTAGTCGGCCGGCAGGATAATCGCCTGATAGGTAGGAGAGCTAGGTAGATACGGGAAGCTGGCCGTCGGCGAATCCAGATGGAACGCGACGGTCAGGTCGTCGACCTTGCGCACGCCGCCGGGAGACAAGACACCCTTGAACGCCGAGAGCGCCTGCGAGCCGGACTTCGGATCAGTCAGCCGCTTGAACGTCGCAACGACATCGTCAGCACGCATCGTCTGTCCGCTCTGAAACCGGACCCCTGAGCGCAGCTTGAACGTCCAGACGGAGGCGTTCTTGTTTGGCTTCCAGCTCGTCGCAAGCTCCGGCGTGAGCGTCAGATCCGGATTAGCGCGATTGAGGAACTCGCCAACGATGCTCGTCGCCTCCGCACCACCCTGATCCTGCAACATATGCGGCTCCAGAGTCCCCGCCGGCGGAGGGATGATCGCGAGCCGCAAGCGCCCACCCGCCCGAACCGCCGCAGGACGCGCGAGCGCGACCGGCGCCTCACCAAACGCCACCAAAACACCACTCAA
>JBBSGA010000621.1:0-1970 GCA_038254585.1 Chloroflexales bacterium
AGTCACATGTCCAGCATGATCAACCCAAAGCGCCAGTCTCATCGGCAACACGCGCAACACCAGCATCACGGAAAGTGCGCCAGAACCGAATTACGTGAACGCCAACCTCTCCAAGTAGGGAATTACTTGAACGCCGACAGCTGCAAGTGCTCAAACGCAGGCAGCAGCCATCGGCGTGCGGAGTGCCGCACAGGAACGTTTCCCGGTTCCTGACCCTTGACAAGCCAGAAACCTAGACGGGAGCGGCGTGTTGCTCACTCAGTCACGATCAAGACACCCACGAATGGGGTCAGAAGAAGCCGCAAATCCGGGCCTGCTTGGCCACGTCACCGGACGCACCAGCGCCTGCGTGCTCGCCTGCCTCGAAGCGCAAACGCCGCAGTTCCCTGCCACGGTCCAGTTCGTGGCGATCGACCCCGCCGCGGTCTACGCCAAGGCGACCCGTACGAGGACCACGGACGGGACACTGCTGCTGCTGCCCAACGCCACCCTCGTCGTTGATCACTTCGACCTCATCAAGCTCGCCAACGACGCCGTCACCGCCGCGCATCGCCGGCTGATATGGCAGCACTGCCGACGCGACGGACCACGGAGGCAGACAGTCCCGATGAGCCAACCCAGACGTCTGCTCGATCGGCACTGGAAGCGAGAGGATGGGATGTGGCCGGACCTACGCGCATGGCGCCAGCAGAGTGCTCGTGCGGCGAGCGGATCGTCCTGGCGCGGCGAGGGCCTTCAGCCCCTGATCGATCGCCCGACGGCCACGTCTCGCGAGCCCGTCCTGATGACTGGGAGGGCGCGGGCATGTCCTGAGAGCGCCTTTCACAGTAAGGCTGACGCGACCAGGTCTGGCCGCGGAGAGCCTGACTAGCTTGCGCTACACCGCCCGCGAACCAGCACCCGCGATCATGAGCGCTCAGCTGACCGGTCGCCTGGCCAGCTGCTTGTCGGCACAGACGACCCAATGGCTGGTTCGTTTGACCCCTTGACAGGCATCATCCCCAACTAGCTATAATCTGGGCCGCTCCGAGTGAGTGCTTGGGGTGACGCTGGGGGGGAATTTTGACCGCTGTATCGGCTCCATGTATCGCCGTACCTCGACACGCTGCGCAATACATGCAGAACGGAACGTGCGGGCATTGCTATCCGGCGCCTAGGAGAAATCAAGCACCGGTTCACGCTGCGGAATCGCGACCTACGCGAGCCGTTTCGATCTCAGGGAGCGAGCGCACTGCGGCGCAGGAAGGCCACCGATGGCTCGGGGCCAATCCATCGATCAGGCGACCGTTCGACGCGGCGTGCTATGCGATCACCGCAATCGTCCTTTTTGCTGCCGCGGCACACGCGCAGCACGCTGCGGGCGGCGTGATTCTTGGTTTGCTCCTACTGGCGTACGCCGCCTACATCGCTTGCAGCCGAGCTTCGTACTGGATTACATCAGTCACCTACGCGGTCCCGCTGCTTGCTCTGCTGTATCTATTGTTCAGCTGAATGACCTCTCCATGTAGTGTCAGTGGGCTGTGGTTGTGTGCAGCTCGTGATGAGCGACGGCTGAGGGGTATCCGGCCACGGTGGTGAGGTTTGGGGCGTGGTTTTCCGGATGATGCGGCCTGCCAGGACTATCTGACCTGCCTGCGGTGGGGTGATTCCTGGGTGATTCGGGCTTCGGCTGTTACCTGTGTGGCGCGGTCGGTCGCGGCTGGGCTTGTGGTGATGGTGTCAGCTGGATCTGCGGGCGGCGCGGACGAGCGCGACGGCCTGGGCGATCTTTCATCGCATCCGTACTCCGTTGACGGCGTGGTTCCGGGCTGGCTGAGAGCTGACCTGTGGGTGCCGAATACTCGTCCGCCGCTGTCGAGGCCTCTGGGATGATCTTGCGATGGTTGGACGGCTTGTCTATCGAGGGTTGCGACGCCTCGCCGAGTTGATGCCGTTGGTGCTGCGCCGCGACGTCGGCAAGGAAACCGAGA
>JBBSGA010000622.1:0-1945 GCA_038254585.1 Chloroflexales bacterium
GAGCCGGTGGGCCAGCCCCACCGGCATGCCGCGTCGCCAGCGCGCGATGACGTCGGGCTGCGCCTGCAGCCGGCCCTCGCCGTCGGGCTCGAATGGGAGCGTCCCATATCCGCGCGCCCGAGCCGGAGCGGGCGAGAGGGCCGCCGCCAAGGCGACGACGAGCGCCGTGCCGGCAGGTGCGCCCTCGACCGGCCAGGTCGATGCTCGCGCGGCGGCCACCCAAAGAGGGCTCGTGGGACCGAACAGCCCCACGAAGTCCATGCAGCAGGGGCTCATGCTGTAGAGCAGCCCGAAGCGCTCGGGATTGGCAAAGCCGAGCACCAGCGCGCCGAAACCGCCCATCGAATGACCGGCCAGCGCGCGATGCGCCCGGTCAGCCAAGGTGCGGTACCGCCGGTCGACATAGTCCACGAGGTCGCGCGTCACGAAGTCCGCCCAGCCGCCGGTCACCGGCGAATTGGTGTAGAAGCCGCCGCCGAGCCGGTTGTTGGCGTCCGGCATGACCACGATGAACTCGGGCATCGAGTCATGAGCCAGGAGGCTATCCATCGCCGACTGGAGATTCAGCCCGGCGTAGCTCCCGTCGACCCACTCGACCGGGTCCGACGTGAAGCCGTGAAGGAAGTAGAGCACTGGGTAGCGTCGGCCCGGGCTCCGGGCGTAGGACGGCGGCAGGTAGACGAGGAGCCGCCGCGTCGCATTGTCACCCAGTCGATTGTGCTCCAAGGCCGCCGAGTGCACCGAGTCCCAGACCAGCCGGCTCTGCGCCCAAGCGCCGCGAACGCCGCAGGCCGCGGCCACCAGGGCAACGAGCAGCGCGCGACGGCAGCAGCGTCGGATCACGAGCGGAGGCCCGGCCTACCGCAGTCCGATTCGCTGTACCAACTGGTGAAAGCGGGGATCGGCCTGCAACGGTTTGTACCCGGGGTCGACGTGCAGATAAATGAGGCCTGCCGAGCGGACCTGGAATGCGCGCTCGAGGCAGGCGAAGGCGCGCTCGAAGTTTCCCACGGCGGCATAGCCCATCGCCATGACCTCCGAGCGGACGTAATGCTGCCGCGACTCCTCTTCCAGGCGGCCCAGAATCTCGTCCGCTTCGTCGCCCCGGCCGAGGGGTGCCAGCGCCCGCACGATCAACGCGTCGTAGCAGCGGACGCTGGTGTCCAGCCCCTGGCCCCGGCGAAACCATTCCAGAGCCTGCTCGGCCTTGCCCTGCTCCAGGTAGGCCGAGCCGATATCGAGATATGACGGGAAGTAGTCCGCGTTGAGCTCCATCGTCTTCTGGCTCTGCGCGATCGCCGCCGGATAGTCGCCGGCGTACAGCAGGAATCGACCCAGCCAGCGGCTGTACTCCGGGTAGAGCGGATCGAGCGTGAGCGCCTTTCGCAGCTCCTCCACGGCCTCGCCCAGCAAGCCTACCGTCGGCAGGACGCTGCCGAACGCCCAGTGCGCCTCCGCGTAGTTCCCGTTCACTGCCACCGCCCGGCGCAGCTGCCGCTCGGCCCCGGCGAAGTCCCACTCGTACCAGCACAGCACCTTCCCGACCGCCGTGATCGCCTCGGTGAGCTCGGGGTCCTGCTGGAGCGCCCTGGTAGCCGCGGCCTTCGCTCTGGGGTAGGCATCGTCGGGGACCACCCAATCGTCGGCGAGCTGGGTCCAGCAGTCGGCGATGCCCGCGTACGAGCGGGCATACCCGGGGTCCTGCAGCAGAGACTGCTGGAAGAAATCCAATCCCTTGCGAAGCCCGGGCTCGTTGAACTTGTTGAAGAAGAACCGCCCCTTCAGATACAGCGTGTAGGCCTCGATGTTCTTGGTCGGCGCCACCAGCTGACCGGCATCACTCCCTAGGCGAAGCTTGAGGGCGTCCACGATCGCCCGCGAGATCTCGTCCTGGATCGCGAAGACATCCTCCAGTTGGCGGTCGTACGTCTCGGACCAGAGGTGA
>JBBSGA010000623.1:0-1937 GCA_038254585.1 Chloroflexales bacterium
CGATATTTCGCTGGACAAACCGCGTGGTAGATCAGCACTGAGACGTTGTGACTTTTGTGAATATACTGGCTCATTCTGCCACAATAGACCATCAAGGAGGAACGACGCAAGCGTCGGGGAATGAACCCGAACGGGATTCAAGTTGATCGGAAAGGGTTCGCGGTACTCCCCCTATACGCGGTGGATAATTCAGCCACCGTCTCCTGCGCCATTGACCGCCACCACCACCTGAGTATTCTTCCTCGCGACGGCTTCTTCTGCGAAAGATGTGGAGCACGGAACCGCGATGGTCTCCGATGTTTGCGGGCTCATATTCCTGCTGGCACGCTGCTGGATTGCCTGGGCGTTCTCCAGACGCCGTCACCACCATCCCAACCCGGACCCGGCGACGCTCGCGGTTACGGTCCAGCGCCTCCTCAAGCCGCGGACGCCTGACGATTGTCCCAGCTGCCGTTGCCGGCAAGCTCTTGTTTCATCCCCACCTGCACCGCCTCCCCTGGTTCGCCCCTGGCGTGAGTTCAAGAGCCGGCGGGGTCCACCGAAACGTATCGCCACCGACGGCTTCGCCTGCCCGAACCCCGCCTGCGCCTATTTCCGTATCACGGACGCCGCGGTCCACGCCCTCGTGGGTGACGGCACGCACGGCAAGCGCGAGCGCATCCAGACCTTTCGTTGTCAGGCGTGCAGAGCGACGTTCAGTGGCCGCCGGTATACCCCGCTCTATCGCCTCAAAACCACATCTTTGCGGGTCGCAGAAGTCCTGACCGCAATGGCCGAAGGCCTCACGATCGCTGCAGCCGGACGGGTGTTTGGCCACAGCGAAAGCACGATCACCACGTGGCTCACGCGCGCTGGCGAGCACAGCGCGACCTTGCATGACCGCAGCGCCCGGCACCTCACCTTGCCGCATCTCCAGCTTGACGAACTCCGGACCCGGCTGCGCAATCGAGCCCAGGTCCTCTGGCTGTGGGTGGCGATCGACCCGCGCACCAAACTGATCCCGGTCGTGTACCTCGGCGCGCGGACGCAACCTGCTGCCCATGCGGTGGTCCACGAACTCTGTCAGCGCCTGGCTCCGGACTGTGTGCCAGTCTTCACCAGCGATGGCCTGAATCTGTACTTCTATGCCTTAACCGCCCATTTCGGCACGTGGGTAACCGGCATCGGGAGCCGCGCCCGCCAGTGGCAGGTCGCCGCGGGGCTGCTCTATGGTCAGGTCAAGAAGACCTATCGGCGGCGGAAGGTGGTGCGGGTGGCGCACATGATGCGCTGCGGGACGACTGCGAACCTGCGGGCAGCACTCACCAAGCTCGGTCTAAGCGGGCGGCTGAACACGGCCTTCGTGGAACGGGTGAATCTGACGATCCGGCAGGGTGTTGCAGCGCTGGCGCGGCGCACGTGGGCAACCGCCCAGGAAGCGCAGCACTGCTGGTCCACTTGGAGTGGTGGCGTGGCTACTATCACTTTGTGCGGCCCCATCCATCCCTGCGCGTGCCGCTCGCTCAGCCACTTGAGCGGGGTGGGAGGCGCGAGCCGCAGCGGTATCGACAGCGGACGCCGGCGATGGCCGCAGGGTTGACGCGTC
Organism: Chloroflexales bacterium; assembly: GCA_038254585.1. Lineage (GTDB taxonomy): Bacteria > Chloroflexota > Chloroflexia > Chloroflexales > Kallotenuaceae > JBBSGA01. The sequence continues at coordinate 1,586 of JBBSGA010000623.1, forward strand.
GGCGCTGGAGTGTACGCGAGTTGCTGCGGATGCCGTTACCACCAGCGGGGGCAAGTGTTGCCTAACGAGGGCCAGACGGGGGAGCGCGTGCTCCTTCCTCGCCCGTAGGACGGCAGGGACCCCCGTCTTGAGCGCCCGGTCAGCCTGAGAACGGCCGAGAAGTCGGTCGAAGGGAGCTCAGCGAATTATCCACTATGTTCAGATGCAGTACCTGTCGATGTGTGAGACGCGCAGGTAGACGCCTTCGTTGAGCCGTAAGCCCGCAGCGTAGATCGTGGTCAGGCAGACGCGAAAGTGCGGTCGACGCAGGCAGCCGAGGAGACGACGCACCTCCTCGACACTGAGGACGGCG
>JBBSGA010000624.1:0-1927 GCA_038254585.1 Chloroflexales bacterium
CATGAACCGGTTGCCGTTGGAGTTCTTGAGCACCCCGCCGTCGCCGCGCACCGACTCGGTGACGAGGATGCCGCGCACGGACGGCGGCCAGACCATGCCGGTCGGGTGGAATTGCACGAACTCCATGTTCAGCAGGGATGCGCCGGCCTGCAGCGCCAGGGAGTGACCGTCGCCGGTGTACTCCCAGGAGTTCGACGTCACCTTGTAGGACTTGCCGATGCCGCCGGTGGCCAGAATGACCGCCGGGGCGTCGAAGCAGATGAAGCGTCCGGACTCCCGCCAGTAGCCGAAGGCGCCGGCGATCCGGTCGTGCTCCTTGAGCAGCCGGGTGACCGTGCACTCCATGAAGACATCGATGCCCAGGGACACGGCGCGCTGCTGGAGCGTGCGGATCATCTCCAGCCCGGTGCGGTCGCCGACGTGGGCCAGCCGGGCGTAACGGTGGCCGCCGAAGTCGCGCTGGGAGATCAGCCCGTCCTTTGTCCGGTCGAACAGCGCGCCCCACTCCTCGAGCTCCCACACGCGGTCGGGAGCCTCCTGGGCGTGCAGCTGCGCCATGCGCCAGTTGTTGAGCATCTTGCCGCCGCGCATCGTGTCGCGGAAATGCACCTGCCAGTTGTCCTCTTTCCATACATTGCCCATGGCGGCGGCGATTCCGCCTTCGGCCATGACGGTGTGGGCCTTGCCCAGCAAGGACTTGCAGACGATCGCCGTACGCGCACCTTGCTCGTGCGCCTCGATGGCCGCGCGCAGGCCGGCGCCGCCCGCGCCGATGACGACGACGTCGTAGCTGTGGCGTTCCAGCTCTGCCATCAGAAGAACCTCAGGTCGGTGATCGTGCCGCTGGCGAGCAGGCGTACGTAGATGTCGGTGAACGCCACCCACACCAACGACACCCAGGCGATCTGCATATGCCGGGCGTTGAGCTTGGACAGCTGCGTCCAGATCCGGTAGCGCACCGGGTGTTTGGAGAAGTGCGTCAACCGGCCGCCGATGAGGTGTCGGCACGAATGGCAGGAGATGGAGTACGCCCAGAGCAAGATCGCGTTGATCAGCAGCACCAGCGTTCCCAAGCCCATATGCCCCCAGCGGCCTTGGTGGTCCCGGAAGGCGATGATCGCGTCGTAGGTGAGCACCAGGTTGACCAGCGTCGCGAGGTAGAAGAAGTAGCGGTGCAGGTTCTGAAAGATCAGCGGAAACTTCGTCTCGCCGGTGTACCGCTTGCGCGGTTCGGCGACGGCGCAGGCCGGCGGGGAAGCCCAGAACGAGCGGTAGTAGGCCTTGCGGTAGTAGTAGCAGGTGAGCCGGAAGGCGCCCGGGATCACGAGGATGAATATTGCCGGTGACAACCGCCACCACGAGCCCAGCAGCGAGATGTGCGGCACCCCGGCCGAGCCGGGCACCGTGCCGCAGCTCTTGGCCAGGCATGGGGAGTAGAACGGCGAGATGTAGGGCTCGAAGAAGTAGTTGCGGTTCACGAACGCCGCCCACGTCGCATAGATCACGAAGGCAAGCAGGACGCCGAACGTGATCAGCGGCTGCAGCCACCACCGGTCGGTACGCAGGGTGCGGGCGGCGATGCGCGCGCGCCCGGGCGCTGTGGTGCCGGCAGTCGTCATCCAGGTGCCTTTCACCGGGGCAGGGGAGTCGGAGATCAGCGTAGGACTGAGTTGCGCAGGATGTGGAGCGGCTGAGCCGAACTGCGGCAAATCTCACATTGTGGGCGTCCACCTGCGGCGCGCTCTCCGGCAGGGCCAACGGCGTTCCGGGCCGGCGCAGCAGACGTCGGCGTACACTGAGCGTCAGCCAGGCGCGAAACACCGCGCGGGCGCCCCCATCATCTGCGGTTCGGAGCTTCCGGCGTGCCCACCAGAGACGACCTGCGCAACGTCGCCATCATCGCCCACGTCGACCACGGCAAGACGAC
>JBBSGA010000625.1:0-1927 GCA_038254585.1 Chloroflexales bacterium
CGTCGTCGATACAATCCGAGGCATGGGATGCAAGCTCCCGTACTGGAGACCGTAGTGCTCGCCTAAAGGGGTAGTGCCGAAGTGTGGGAGATCGGACGAACGAGGCGTGCCGCTTCGTCCACGCCTCGTTCGTTTGCAGCGGGTCTATGCGCGGGGCTTACTGTGGCCGGATCGCGCCCGCAAAATGCGAGCGCCAGTAGCGGTTGTCGACCAGGCTCTGCAGCTGGACGCCGGTGCGCCGCGACGTGGCAGTTACGATGCGGCCGTTGCCGACGAAAAGGGCGACGTGAGTAATGCCGGGGCCGGCAGTGTTCGCGAAGAAGACGATATCACCCGCGTGCAGCGCGCCGATGCTGTGGATGCGCGCGCCATAGCGCCGGCTGAACATCCCGGACGCCTTGTGGGGCAAAGGGATTCCGACATGCCGGTAGGCATAGAGCACGAGGCCTGAGCAATCAAAGCCGCGCGGGCTGGCGCCACCCCACACGTAGCGGCTGCCGACGTAACGCATGGCCACACGCGCCACGGCGAAGCCGCGGGATGTTGCGCCGAATGACTCGTCTGAAGAGGCCCGCGTCGTGGCAGGCTGCGGCTGTGGAGCGGCCGGGAAGTCATTCGTCGTGCGCAGCCCGCGCACGGCAGCTGGAGCGGCGTCGATCAAATCGCCGGAGACCCAGCCGGTAGTCCCGTTTGCCGTCTGTATCCTGAACCAGTCGTCGTGCCGGGCAACGAGCGTGACACGGTCGCCGGCGGAGAGTCTAGCCACGAGGTCATAGTCGGTGCCAGGGCCACGGCGAAGATTCGTTCGCGCCTCACTGACAGTCGCCACGCTTCCAGATGCTGCGGCCTGGGTCTCACTGGCCACGGGAACCCGCGCGGCGACGCCGTCGGCCATAGCCAGGAAATCGGCCGTTACCCAGCCGACCATGCCGGCCGCGCTCTGGACTTTAAACCAGCCCGCCTGCCGACCGATCAGGTCAAGCGTTACACCCCGGCCGAGCTTCCCGAGGCTTGGATAGCTCGCGCCGGGACCCTGGCGCACGTTGACGCCGGTGTCGGTGGTCGTCGCTTGGAGCGAAGCCGGCCTGACCGGAATGTCTTTTACGAGAGCGATGCCGGCGGCGATACCCGCGTCGACGTCGAGCACTTCCTGGGCGACCCAGCCCATGGCGCCGGCGGACGTCTGTACGCGGAACCAGTCTGAGCTCCGCCCGAGTAAGGTCACCGACGTCCCCAGCTTGAGCTTCCCGATTTTGTCATAGCTCAGGCCAGGGCCACCACGCAAGTTCGCGATGTCCGCGGAAACGATGGCCACGGCAGGCTTGGCGACAGGCGCGCCAAAACCCAGCGTACCCTCGACGCCGTCCAGTGCCGCGAGCTCGTCCGCCGCAGCGTCGGCGATGGCGGCATCGCCAAGGAAAGCGCCGACGGAGCTCGCCAGGGCGAACGCAGCGGCCGGAGCAATGCGCGCGTGATCGACGGGCGCGGCAACCGGCAGCGAGGCGCTGAGCAGTCCGAGAGGCAGGGAGGCTCCGAGCAGACCTTTGATCCAGGTGCGATACGGAAAGCGACCGTGAGGAAGACCGGAAAGGAGCGACCGAGCGGGGGGACCGTGTGGATGAGAGACCGGCGTGCGAAAAAGCAGGTCAGCACGACTCAGCATGGTCTGATGTTCCTCTCTGTTCGCCAGCAAACGCGGCTAAAGCGAACTTAGAAACCCGTAGAGCTACAAGGTCTACGCGAGAAATCCCGGCGCGATCCACTCGGCCACGCCCTCCGCCCGATACCGGCCTGTCCGATGCGCGCGAGTCTAAGTACAACCAGAGAAGTATTGCATCTTTACCATATTCCAGGTATACTGTTCTCCAACGTAATGGAGAATAGTATGCTTCACCTTATTCCTGAATCGTCGGAACAAGTTATGGAA
>JBBSGA010000626.1:0-1884 GCA_038254585.1 Chloroflexales bacterium
CCATGTTGAGGTAGCGGGTTCCTTCGAGCCAGTTCTCGTGGGTCTCCACGGCGAGCGCACGCACCAGCCTGAGGCAGCTCTCGGCGTTGGGGAAGATGCGCACGACATGCGTGCGCCGCTTGATCTCCTGGTTCAGCCGCTCCAGCATGTTCGTCGACTTCAGATGCTTGTGATGCGGCAGGGGCAGCCGGTAGTAGGTCAGCGTCTCCTCGATGTTGTCCTCGACCCAGGCGCACAGCTTCGGGTACTTCGCCTGCCACTTGGCGAGCCACTGCGCGATGTCGCGGCGCACCTCGGCGAGCTCGCGGCGGTCGTAGAACCAGCGCAGCTCTTTGCGATCAGCACCGCCTGGCTGACGATCACCCCGGCCTCGCGGACTTTCTCGTAGCGTGCGTCGAGCATGAGGGAGGGGAACGGAAGCCCAACCGCTGGCAGTCGGCGGCCTGCGCATGGCTAATGGTCAAACGCATGACGTCATATTTCATGGGCAACACGATCTATGCCTTTGATGCGCAGACAGGTGGGCAATTGTGGAGGTCGAATCTCGGGCGGCCGATTGTTAGCACCAAGCAGATCGACGCTTGGCTGATCAACGTCGCTTGGGGAATTCTCTCGACGCCGGTCATCGATGAGGCTGCGGGTATCCTTTATGCCTGTGCCTGGATCAGCCCGGACGGGACGGCGGAAAGGGGTCAGCACTTTCTTGCAGCGTTGCGGCTTGCCGACGGATCTTTGGCGCAGCGGCTGCTCAATCTCGAAGGCGCGGTATATGCGCCGCCGGGACTCCCGCAGCAGAAATTCGCCTCCGCCCAGCGGAAACAGCGGGCGGCGCTGACCTTAATACAGGGACACGTGCTGATCCCGTTTGGCACGATTCGGGAGACTTCCGAGACTGCGCGCGGCTGGCTGATTGCTGTCGATGTCGTCTCATGGCGCATCGCTGCGACCTGGTGCTCGACCGTTACCGGCTCGGGGGGCGGGATCTGGCAGGGTGGCTCGGGCCCAACGGTAGCCGCGGACGGCTCGATCTTCGTCGTGACCGGCAACGGATCCTTTTCGCCGGGAAAGGGCGATTTCGGCGAGTCAATCGTCAGGCTGAGAATGCCCACGGACGGTTGAGCGAGACTGACGGTCGCCTCGTGGTGGACCCCGTGGACGGATACTGGGCGGACCGGGGGCAACCCGGAGGGCGACGCCGCTGACCTGCCGTCAAATGTGCAGGTGACCAGACTGCTCGGCCACGCAAAGCGCATGGGCATGGCGATGCCGGGCATGCCCGATATCGACGTGGATAACGTGTCCACGGGCAGCCACAAGGATGATCCTATATTTGCCGCAGCAATCAACGACCACGTGGCGTCGATGAGGGGCGGCAACTGGAGCGATCAGGATTTCGGCTCGGGCGGCCCGGTCTTGGCCGAGGCTGCTGGGGCCATTCTCGCCGCCGGCAAGGATGGCATTCTTTATACCGGGAACGCAGCCGAGTTGGGGAATACGCAACCACCCGACTTGGAGCCAGGCGCAGTCGCTGCGAACTACGGGAAATTGCGCGCGCCGCCAATCCTCTACACCTATTATGACCCGACAATTCAGCCCGCGCCCCAATCACCAACGGCCCTGAACAAACTCCCGGGGGGTGCGACGCGGCATCTACATGGCACACTTGTGCTCTGGCATTCCGCCGTTCATGGCTTGATGCACTTCGTCGGCGGTGAAAACAGCCCGCTACGCGCCTGGGCTCTCGGTCATGCAAGATCACGAAAACGCAGCAACCGCGCCCCAGCGCACGCACTGGAACAAAGGCAAACTCATCGGAGCGAAGCCGCCGCTCCGGCCAAAACACGTCTGGTCAATCCGAACCAAGCTGCAGGTCGAGGGGCGGAC
>JBBSGA010000627.1:0-1872 GCA_038254585.1 Chloroflexales bacterium
AACGACCCGGCCGCTCGCGACGAGCGCTGCTACGAGGCGTATAACATCCAGGTGCATGGACTGATGAAGCGGCTTGTCAGCACCGGAATCCAGAAGATCGTGATCGGCGTCTCGGGCGGGCTTGATTCGACGCACGCGCTGATCGTCGCGGCCAAGACGATGGACCGGCTCGGGCTGCCGCGCACCAATATTCTTGCCTATACGATGCCCGCCTTCGCCACCAGCGATGTGACGCTCGGCAACGCGCACGGGCTCATGCGCGCTCTCGAAGTCACGGGCAGAGAGATCGACATCCGGCCCTCCTGTCTGCAGATGCTGCGCGACCTCGGGCATCCTTTTAGCAAGGGCGAGCCGGTCTACGACGTGACGTTCGAGAATGTGCAGGCGGGAGAGCGCACCTCGCACCTATTCCGGCTGGCGAACCTGCACAATGGCCTGGTGCTGGGCACCGGCGACCTGAGCGAGCTGGCGCTTGGCTGGGCGACGTACGGCGTAGGGGACCAGATGTCACACTACAACGTCAACGCTTCGGTTCCCAAGACCCTTATTCAGCATCTCATTCGTTGGGTGATCGACACGAAGCAGTTCGACGTCGAGACGAGCGTGATTCTGCAGTCGATCCTTGACACCGAGATTTCGCCGGAGCTTGTGCCGCACACCGGCGGCGAGTCGGGCGCGCGCGGGGCGAAGCCGGCCCAAAGCACCCAGGAGAAAATTGGACCGTACGAGCTGCAAGACTTCAACACGTACTACATTACCCGGTATGGATTCCGGCCGAGCAAGGTTGCCTTCCTGAGCTACACTGCATGGAGCGACAAGACGCGCGGCTCATGGCCGGATGCGCTGCCGGTCGAAGAGCACAACGAATACGATCTGCCTACGATCAAAAAATGGCTCGGGGTCTTCCTCTATCGCTTCTTCAAGATCAGCCAGTTCAAACGCTCGGCCATCCCGAACGGGCCGAAGGTGGGCTCCGGCGGCTCCCTTTCGCCGCGCGGGGACTGGCGTGCCCCGAGCGACTCAGAGGCAACCGTCTGGCTGGAGGAGCTGAAACGGAACGTGCCCGGATAAGGCACGTTCCGTCTGACGGAGCGTCGTTCCGCTTTTCTTCTATCCAGGAGGCGAGTTATACGTGCGGTGAAGAGGCTAGTGCAGGGCTCGCTGAGCCTGCGCGGCGCGGGTGCTTTGTGCCGGATGGCGCGCTCACGCCGCGGACGAGCTGCGCGGCTGCGCCCGAACAGAGCTCGATCATCGCCCACCCCGGCGCGGACCGTAGGACGTGACAGGTACGGGCAAGGCGTGAGCCGAGGCCGCCGGCGAGCCGGATACTCGTCACGGCCTCGACGATGGCCAGCGCCAGGCGCGGCGCCCGGCATTCCCAGACGACGTCGCGGGCCGCGAGGACGGCGCCCAGGCCGAGCGCTACCAGCCCGATAATGATACATGAGTCGAGGATCGCCAGGATTGCCAGGACGGCCATCGGCGTTAGCATCTCTTTGAGCATCGCCACCCTACTCCTTCCAGCTCCAACTGCCTCTGCAGTAGTCATCTATGCGTCGCTACGAACGTACCACAGAGCATCGTAGAGCGGTGTGGAAGACTCCTTCCGTCTGACTGACGCGCGTCTTACGTTGCCTCATGGGAAACTGAGCGGCTCTCTCAGGTGCGAACGAGAAGAGCCATGCTGCGCTGGTACAGCATGTGCACATGCGCTTGAGAGGCATTTAACAATTGGCTCATGTCGGTTTTGAGGTGTAAGGCATCGACGGCATCCGTTCTGCTGCACCGATGGTCGAAGGCCATCGAGTGAAGGAGGGCGCGAGATGCTGCTGTTTCCACTTGACGAGGTGCTGGATGACCAAGCCTGCTATG
>JBBSGA010000628.1:0-1865 GCA_038254585.1 Chloroflexales bacterium
ATTCGTGATTGTAAAGGTGTAATCACTCATTGTACGACTACGATCAGCCGATCCGATTATACCACTCGCGGCGTGTCACGCCACGCCTGCCCGGCACGGCAGGTTCTGCCATCGCCAAATCGTGTTACACTCTCCCGCGGTCCAAAGCACCCGTGACGTAGCATGCCGCGCGGGGAGCGCAGTCCCTGAGCCTGCCGATCGAGCCGTAACGCTCCGGCAAAACATGTGGGAAGACAATGCCGATGTCTAAGAGCCAGAGCCCATCTCGCATACCCCGGTGCCGCTTCCCAGTTGTGGTGGTCCTAGCCAGTGCGCTCCTTGCGGCGTGCATGATGCCACCTAGCAGCCATGCGCCGGCAGCTACTTCCGCGCCCAATACCACAAGCCTGCGGGTGGCCGCCGCTACCTCGACCACCACTTCCGTGCCGTCGACAGTTGTGCCGCCCACGGTCGTCCCAGGTACGCCGACGACGGCTCCAACGTCAACACCTCCTCCGACGCCATCGCCCGCGATGACCCCAACCCCCGATGCCGCCGCCATGGTCAGCCGCTCGCACGTTCCCATTTTGTCCTACCACCACATCCGTGACTGGGCCGCCGGCGAGACACAGGCCGACAAAGAATACATCGTCCCCATCGGCCGCTTCAGGGCGGAAATGGACGATCTGCAAAAGCACAACTGGCATACGATCACCCCGGACCAGCTTCAGGACTATCTTGCCAGCGGAAGGCCGCTGCCTGACAAGCCGGTGATGCTCACCTTCGACGACGGCGACGTCAATCAGTGGACCTACGCCGTGCCCGAGCTGCAGAAGCGCCACTTTACCGCGACCTTTTTCATCATGACCGTCACACTGGATAAGGCGAATTATCTCTCGAGCGGCCAGGTGAAAGCTCTCGACCGGATGGGCATGACGATCGGCGCTCACACCTGGGACCACCACCGAGTGACAAAATACACGGACGCCGACTGGGAGCAGCAGATCACAAAGCCGACCAAGCAGCTCGAAGAGATCACCGGCCACCCAATCAAGATTTTCGCCTACCCGTACGGTCTCTGGAACGAGGCGGCAATTCCTCACCTCAAGCAGGCAGGCTTTGTAGCAGCCTATCAGCTCGCAGATAAGACGGATCCGGTCGAGCCGCTGTACACGATCAGGCGAGTCATCGCGAACGGCTTCTGGAGCATCCCGCAGTTCGAAGAGGCAATCACAGGCTGGTTCTGAGCTCACGGATGCAGCCCCGCCATCCATACTGCGTAGCCAAAGGCTACGATCCCGCTGGCCATTCCAAGCGCAAGGAGCAGCGCGCGCCAGCGCTCAAGCACGCCACTCATGATCGAGCCGTAGCAGGCAAAGAAAATGGCGAGAGCAAACCACATGCCCGAGGCGAGCCACTCGCCTCGGCCGACACTCAGCCAAAGCGCAAGGGCTAGCATTATGGCGGCGAAAAGCAAGAGACCGCGTCCGGTCGTGGTTTGTGGCGGGCCGTGCATGCTCCCTCCCGACGATATCTCAGGGCGCGCGACCCTCGTGGTATAATCCGCGGCACCCCGGGTATAGGTTCGATGGCCCTGCATCGACTGTGCTGAAGAGCGGTCTATAGCATAGATGGAACCATCACTCCACCAGCCGGAGGCAGTACCCGTGCAGATGCTCATGCTGGGCGACTGCACGCTTGCTACCTCCTACCTACCCAGCCACCTCAAACACGAGACCCGGCTCCGGGAGGCGCTTGCGCGGCGCTACCCCGGAGAATCGTTCGCGATCGCCAACGAGGGGTTGGACGGCGAGTCGGTCGCCGGTTGCTTGCGGCGGTACGAGCGGACCTTCGCACGCCATCCGTCCCCGGATTATGTCTTCCTG
>JBBSGA010000629.1:0-1847 GCA_038254585.1 Chloroflexales bacterium
CTCGACGGCCAGGAGGCCGCGGGCGACGGCCGGGGCGTCGTCGGGAGCAAGGCGGGAGGCGGCCGCCAGCCACAGGTCGAGCAGATCGACGTCGGAGGGCGTTACATCGCGCCCGGCCTGATCGACATCCACGTCCATGGCGCCAACGGTCATACCTTCAACGAGCCGGATCCGGCGGCGTTCGCCGCGATCACGGAGACGCTCGCGGCCCGCGGGGTTACGTCGCTGCTGGCGACGCTCGCGACGGCCTCGATCGCCGAGCTCGTGCGCTGCCTCGAGCTGAGCCGCGAGTGGATCGGCGGATCGCGGACCGGAGCACAGCTCCTGGGCGTGCACCTGGAGGGGCCCTACTTCAGCATGGAGCAGCGCGGCGCCCAGGACCCAAAGCACATCCGGATGCCGGACGACGGCACGGCCGAGCGTTTGCTCGAGCACCATGACGTCATCCGGATCATGACCTTTGCGCCCGAGCTCCCGGGCGCTCTCGAGCTTACCGCGAGGCTTGCCTCGCTCGGCGTAGCCCCGGCAGCCGGACATAGCTCTGCCAGAGATGTCGACCTCGAGGCGGCCATGGCCGCCGGTCTGCGGCACATCATCCACCTCTGGAGCGGCCAGTCGACCACCGTGCGCGAAGGTCCCTGGCGCCGTCCGGGCCTGCTCGAGGCCTCGCTGGCGATGGACGGCCTGACGGCGGAGGTGATTGCGGATAACAAGCATCTGCCGCCCACCTTGATCAAGCTGGCCTTCAAATGCCTGGGTCCCGACCGCCTGTGTGCGATCTCCGATGCCACGAGCGGCGCCGGATTGCCCGAAGGCGCGCACTTTCGGATGGGCGAGATGGAGTACGACGTCCACGACGGCGTGGGCATGACCCTCGATCGTACCGCCTTCGCCGGCAGTACAACCCTGGTGAACGAGATGGTGCCGATCCTGCGCGACGCCGTCGGGGTTCCGCTGGCCGAGGCCGTGCGCATGGCCAGTCTGACCCCGGCGCGCGTGATCGGCATGCACGACCGCAAAGGGAGCCTCGAGCCCGGAAAGGATGCCGACATCGCCATCTTCGAAGACGACTTCACCGCTTGGCGCACGATGATCGCCGGCCAGTGGGTGTACGCCGGCCCTGCCTAACCTTGTAGCCACGTTGTAATGCCCATTAAAAATAAACGCGGGTAGCAGGTCCCAGCGCGTTTCGTGGCAGCAGCCACCGATTTCAATTGGCGGGCGGGCTACCCGTCGAGCAGCCGCTCGCCACCCGTGTAGTCCATCAGGGCATCGGGATCGAGCTCGAGCCCCAGGCCGGGACCCGCGGGGATCGCCAGCATGCCATCTTCGTCCAGCTTCCATTCTCCTGCCGTGATCCCGTCGATATACGGAGAGCCCGTCATATACTCGACGAGATCCGTCGTCGCGAAGGCGGAGGCAAGCTGAAGATCGGCCGCCAGCCCGACAGCCGTGTTCCAGCCGTGTGGGATGAAGCGCACGCCGTGCTCCTGGGCCATCCAACCGATGCGCCGCTCTTCGCTGATACCTCCGACCTTCGTGACGTCCGGCTGCACGACGTCGAAGGCGCCTGCCTCGATCCACGGCCTGAAAGATTGGCGCCGGGTCAGCACCTCACCACCCGCGATCGGCACCGGTGCCGCGCGGCGAAGTAAGACATAGTCTTCGAGCGCGTCGGGCTTCAGCGGCTCCTCGAACCAGCTGACGTCGTAGCTCGCCAGCATCTGCGCCGTTCGTAGCGCCCACTTGAAGCCCTGGCTCCAGAAGGCATCGCTCCCACCCGCGTCGACCATCAGCAGCGCATCGGGCCCGATCGCGCCACGTGCCGCGCTCACGATTGCCTCGTC
>JBBSGA010000630.1:0-1819 GCA_038254585.1 Chloroflexales bacterium
CGGACTACATGGTTGCCTGGGGTGGCGCACCTGTGAGCCAGGAGGCAGCGGCGCGTGCACTGCTCGGAACGATTCCGATCACCGGACATCTTCCGATCACCATCCCGCCAGTAGCGCGTCGAGGTGACGGCTTGACCAGGGCGGCGACGGGCCGTATATCAGCAGCACCACTGCCGGCCGGACAGCAGAGCCGGTGATTGATTGGTGAATCATCGGTGATTTGTCCTTGACATTAGTCACTAACTGTGACTAATATGTGGCGTGAGCCGAGAGCCGAAGGGTGCGGGCGGGGGAAAGCGACTGCCGTACAGTGTGGATGTCGTGGCTTTGACACCGCATGATGCGCAACGCGGCGAGCAGCTCGCGATCTTGCTTCGGCGCGGCGATGGGCGTAACGGCTGGGTGCTCCCCTGGGACGCGGCGCGGGGCGAGGAAGATTTGGAGGCAGTGGCCCACCGGACAGTAAAGCAGAGTATCGGATCAGCGCCTACCTGGATGCACCAGGTCGGCGCCTTTGCCAATGGTCACGGGCATCCATCGGAATTGGAGCTTTCGGTGGCATTCGTGGCGCTTGTACCGTTGGGTGCGGGCGAGCCGGTAACTGACGAGTTCGCCTGGTTCCCGCTGAGCGAGCTGCCGTCGCTGTACGAGCGACAGCAGTTGATGGTGCAGCAAGCCGTCACCACGGTACAGGACCGGCTGGACCTTTACCCAGTGGCATTCAGACTCTTGCCGCCCACATTCACGTTGAGCGAGCTGCAGCAGATGTACGAGCTCCTGCTCGGCCGGCGGCTGCACAAAGCGAGCTTCAGGCGCGCGCTACAGGGCGCCTGGCTGGTAGAGCCAACGGACGAATGGCGTAGCGAAGGGCGCGGGCGGCCGGCACAGCTGTACCGATATGCGCCGAAGCGACGCCGGCGTGGGCGCAGAGGGGTTCGGTTCGATCTGTTGGGGTAGCCGGGGCTGAAGCCCCGCCCTGACTAACTACCTAGCTGGCCTTACGCATCAGGAATGGGAACGCGATCTGCGGCTCGCACGTGTCGACCGGTGCATCCGTGTCGCTATCCAGCTCGGCGGACTCGTCCACCAGGTGGCTCATTTTGTAGTACAGCTGGAGCGCCCGGATGGGGGCCATGTGACTCGTCGGGCCGCCCTTGGCGATCACCATCGCCTCCTCCCGCACGCTACGCGGCAGCTTGCGCGCGCTAGGCAGCCCAAGCAGACGATAGATCTCGATCGAGTTGCGCGCCAGGAGCGCGGCACAGAGGGCGTCCAGAAAGGAGAGCATGGGGATTCTTCCAGGATTGGATTACGTCTTAATACCCGTTTTGCAACTATTGGTCCTTTCCCCGAGGACGGATGTACTCACAGGTTGGTAACAATGCGTTTGGAGTTGGGGCGCTTCATCGCGGCCGCCCATAAATCCCCGCGACGAGCGATGCGGTCCGGCACTGTCCGGAGGGTGAAGGAGTGCATGTCAAGCTCCGGTGTGAGCTCGTCCCACTGGAGCGGGGTCGAGACCGTGGCACCGGGCTTGGCCCTGACGCTGTATGCGGAAGCAACAGTCTTCCCTCGGGAGTTCTGACCGAAGTCCACGTACACCTGTCCATCGTCGCGTTGCTTAAGTGCTCGCTCCACGGTCGCGATCTTGGGATGAGCACCGGCCACGGCGGTCGCGATCAGGCGCGGGACGCGTTCCACGACCGCTTCCTCACAGCCTACTGGGAGTGGGATGCCGATGTGAATTCCAGTGGCGCCGGAGGTCTTGACACCCCCGTGCAGCCCGAGATGATCCAGCGCCTCCTTGACCAGGAGCGCC
>JBBSGA010000631.1:0-1797 GCA_038254585.1 Chloroflexales bacterium
AGCCCGCCGGCCGGCAGTACGGCGCGCCTTCCTGGCAGCGCTGCGCACGTCCGTGTCGATCCGAGCGCCCGCTTGGCGCGCCCCGTCCAGCTGCGGCAGAGCGCGCCGCCGCTGGCTGCACCTATGCCGCGCCGGGGCCCGATCCTCGGCTTGATCCTGATGACACTCGTCGGGCTGGCGCTGCTTGGCGGCGTTGTCTGGTTCGTCCTCGCCGGCGGCCTAGGCGAGCTCTCCCCGGCTCCGACTCCGGTTGTGCCTCCGCTTACACCACTCAAATCCTCGACCGTTACCCCCGCCGCCGGGACTCAGACGCCTACCTTCGTCCCGACGCTCGTCCCCCAGCGCACCGCCGTCCCCTGAGGATCTCGCCACATCGTCGAGACCCCCTGGTGCCCTAGGCCGGCCGGCGGGGCCTGCATGGTACAATACGAGCAGATGTTCGAAAATGGCGGAGGTCGCTGGTCCATGCCAATTCGTGTGCTTGACTCGTTTACGGCTGCGCAGATCGCGGCGGGCGAGGTCGTGGAGCGCCCGGCCTCGGTCGTCAAAGAGCTGATCGAAAATGCCGTGGATGCCGGCGCATCCGAGATCCGGGTCGAGATCCGGGAGGGCGGCAAGCGCGAGATCCGCGTCTCCGACAACGGCTCCGGTATCTCCGTCGACGAGGTTGAGCTTGCCTTCGAGCGCCACGCGACTTCCAAGCTGCACACGGCGGACGACCTCTTCAACGTCCATACGCTGGGCTTCCGGGGTGAGGCGCTTCCTTCCGTGGCGGCGGTCGCGCAGGTGATGTGCACGACGCGCACACCGGATGCCGAGACTGGCGTCGAGCTTCGGATCGCGGGCGGCGAGGTCCAGGGACGTGTTCCCCGCGGAGGCACGCCTGGGACGACCTTCGTGGTCCGCAACCTTTTCTATAATGCGCCTGTGCGGCTCAAGTTCCTGCGCTCCGAGGCCAGCGAGGCGGCGCAGATCAGCACGGTGGTCTCGAACTACGCGCTTGCCTACCCGCACGTTCGGTGGACGCTGTTGATCGACGGGCGTCTGGCTCTTCAGACCCCGGGATCCGGACCGCTCCTCGACGCGATCATCGAGCTCTACGGCCTCGACATCGCCCGCCAGCTTATTCCGGTCGACGATGCAGCCGGCGCGGGAGAGCAGGCAACGCACATCCATGGCTTCGTCAGCCAGCCGTCGCTGCACCGGTCGGCCCGCTCTTCGATCCACCTCTTCGTGAATCAACGCTGGGTTCAGGCGCGCGGCCAGCTTGCCTTCGTCCTAGAAGAGGCCTACCACACGCTGCTGATGAAGGGACGCCATCCGCTCGCGATCCTGCACGTCGAGGTCGATCCGAGCGCGGTCGACGTGAACGTGCATCCGTCCAAGAGCGAGGTCAAGTTTCTCTACCAGTCGCAGGTTTTTGCGCTCCTCGGCCGTGCCGTCCGAACGGCACTATCGGAGTACACGGACGTTCAGGCGATTGGCCTTGGGCCGTCTTCTCCGGCCGAGACGTTGCAGCGGCGAATTGAGCTGCGGCAGGTAGGAGCGCGCCCGGCGCTGGAGCGCTCTCTGGCGCCGTGGCAGCCGCCCGAGCAAGCGGCCGCGCCGACCGCGTCCGCCGCCGTCGAGCTGGACGAGGATCTGGCCGAGGCACCCGAGCGAGTTGGGACGGCTGATGTAGCGGCCGCGGCGATGGAGCAGCCAGCCGGCATTACCGGGCACTACGAGCCGGCCCAGCGCTCCTCGCCGCCGCCCAGCACACCGTATGCCGGCACCGGGGGGGGGCGGCCGCCCGCG
>JBBSGA010000632.1:0-1758 GCA_038254585.1 Chloroflexales bacterium
ATGTAACGCTGTATAACGCCTGTTTGACTATTACGAGGTCAGGAACCACCATGCCAGTCATGCTTCAAGATCTCGGTCGCTTCTCGGACCCCGCGTTGCTCATTCTGGCGAGCCTGGCCAGCGGACCGAAGCACGGCTATGCCATGATGCGCGACATCCAGCTCTTCAGTGGTACGCGGTTAGAACCGGGCACCTTGTACGGCGCCGTCAGCCGCCTGGAGCGCCTCGGCCTGATTGCCGCACAGCCCGGAGAGCAGCGGCGGCGACCATACGCCTTGACCGCACCCGGCACGGCCGCCCTGCAGGCACAGCTCGCCACGCTGCAGCGGGTGGCGACCACGGGGCTCGCCCGGCTGGCGACGACCTGAGCGGCTGAGGAGGCGGCGATGCGGCTGCGCTGGGTGCTGCGTCTCTACCCTCGCGCCTGGCGGCGGCGCTACGAAGCGGAGCTGCTCGCACTCCTCGAGCAACAACCGGCCACGCTGCGCACGCTGCTGGACCTGTTGTGGAGCGCAGGCGAGGCGCACGTCGATGCAACAAGAGCGGAGGACCATATGCTCGTCGCGTTGTGGAAAGACCGGACGGTCCGGCACACCGGCCTGCTCGTCGGCCTGGCACTTGGCGTGGTGCAAGTGACCTACGCCCTGCTGAACAACCTCGCCAATCCGGACGCTCAGCTCAACAGTATCCTCAACTACGCGTTGACGGCTGAACTGCTCCTGGGTCCGGCGCTCGCGGGCTTCATCGGAGCGTGGCGCAGCCGGCGCACCAGCTCCGGGCTGGGGGCGGCGCTGGTCAGCTTTAGCCTCAGTGCCGCACTCGGCTTTGGCACGCTGTGGCTGGTGACATTGCTCTTCCAGGACACGCTTCGCCACAACACCGGCATGCTGCAGGACTTTCGCCGCAGCGGCATGCAGGATCTCGATGCCTTCATCATTGAGGATGCCCTGGGCGCGACGTTCTTTGGTGGCCTGCTGGGACTCCTTGCCTGCATCGTCTGCGGGCTGATGGGCGGGGTACTCGGCAAGGCGGCTCGACGACTCGGACAGCCTTAACGTGTCGCACAAACCGTGTGAAATGTGGTACAATCAGAGCGTATCTGGACAGACGCGATCCCCCGGGCCGGCTGGCCCGCGCTCTTTGATTGACCGGAAGTGAGTCGCGACACGGTCCCCGGCCCCGATGCACTCGGGGTCTTTGTTTGTCACGCGGCCGCAGGAGTATTTGTACCGTCATGAGTGATGCCACCATTCAGAACATCCGCAACGTCGCCATCATCGCGCACGTCGACCACGGTAAGACCACGCTCGTGGACGGGCTGCTCAAGCAGTCCACCAATACCTTCCGCGAGCACGAGCAGGTCGGCTCGCTGATCATGGATCGCGGTGATCTGGAGCGTGAGAAGGGGATCACGATCCTCTCCAAGAACACGGCCGTCATGTATGGCGATATCAAGATCAACATCATCGACACGCCCGGCCATGCCGACTTCGGCGGCGAGGTGGAGCGCGTGCTCAACATGGCCGACGGCTGCCTGCTGCTGATCGACGCGGTTGAGGGTCCCATGCCGCAAACGAAGTTCGTGCTGCGCAAGGCGTTCGAGATCGGCCTCAAGCCGATCGTCGTGATCAACAAGATCGACCGCCCCGCCTCGCGCATCAGGGAGGTGCTCAACTTCACCCAGGATCTCTTCCTCGATCTGGCAACCCACGATGAGCAGCTCGACTTTCCCGTTATCTACGCAATCGCCAAGCAGGG
>JBBSGA010000633.1:0-1746 GCA_038254585.1 Chloroflexales bacterium
AGCCGGCGCTGCGAGTCACAGCGGCGCGGATTATGTGTCAATTTACGGACGATAATGCCTGAGATTGCACCATAAGAGCGAGTGGTCGAACGAAGGGCTCTGCTATTGTTCGGTAACAAACGGTGCAGGAGGACACAAGTTTACAGAAGCGTGGCTCCCGCTTAGGATACTGGCCGCCGCAAAGCGCACCAGAATCCGAAACGGGAGGCGTTGTCATGGTAGTCGGCCGGCGGGACTCTTTCAAGGATCGAACGGAACCAGAGCAGCCCTGCTTCGGCGAGCAGAACTGATGCGGGAGAAGAGACGGCGGCGCGTTCTGGCCACGCGGGCGGCCCAGCGCGAACACCACCGCCGCCGCCGCAAGGGGCGCTCGTATCGGGCGTGGCGCCATCTGACCCGCGACCAGCAGGAAGTCGCGCGCCGCCTGACGGCCGGCCGCATTGACCTGGTGACCATCAGCGGTTGGGGCTTCGTCAGCTCGTTCCTGGCATTTCTCGACGAGATCTCCTTCTTTGCCCTGCTCGACCTGGAGGGCAAAGGCTTCCAACGGGTACTGATCCCGATCGCTCGCCTGGTGATGACGTATGAAATGAAGATTCTGCTGGGGATCGGCTCGATCAACCTGGTGCCAACCAAGCTGTTTCGGGAGATTGCCCTGCTGCGGTTGATCGGCTACACGACGACGCAGATGCAAGTCGGTTTCTGCGCGCGGGGCAACCTGGCCTGCGGACCGATACACCAGAACACGCTGGCCGATGCCGTCGAGCGCCTCAGCGCGGACGACCTGGCGGCCGTGCTCAATGGCACGGCACAGCGCCTGGCCGAGCGCGGTTTCTTCGCGACGAGCAAAGGGCACTTTGCGCTGGACGCCTCCGATCTGCCGACGACCGACGCGTACGTCGGGGCGGGACTGCTGAAGAAAACCGAAAAGCGGGTAACCAAAGACAAACAGGTGGTGGAGGTCGAGCGGTGGGTGTACGGCTTCCAGGTCTTCGTGGTCTACGAGGTGCGGCTCCGGCTGGTCGTCGCGGCGACGGTCGTGCCGATTCAGGAGCGCGAGACCCAGCACACGCTGGCTCTGGTCCGTCAGGCGATTGCGAACCTGGGCGCGGGGACGATCAAGGTGCTGCTGATGGACCGGGGGTTCCTCGATGGGGCGGACCTGTGGGTGCTCAAGCACGACCTGGGGATCGACTTCGTCGTGCCCGCCAAAGACGCCATGCGCGTCACGACCGACGCTCGGCAACTCGGCCGACGGGCGGCGGACGGGACGAATATCTTTCCCCAGGAGCGGGTGGGCACCCGAAAAGAGGGCAAGGACGGTCGGGTCCGCTGGGAGGGGCAGGTCACGGTTGTGGGCGTGGCCCGCATAACCAGCTACGACCAATACGGCACGGCCGAGCACGCCGCGCAGGCGAATCGGCGCGACTTTGTGGGCAATCCGCTCAACGCTGTGGTGGTGACCGCCTGGCAGGGGACGGACTACCCGGTCGGCGACGAGAAGGTCTTTCTTACCAGCGTGCCCGTGGACCAGCCGTTGACGGCACTGGATCTCTATGACGTGCGCAGCTTGATCGAGAACACAGCCTTCCGGGAACTCAAGCAAGGTTGGAATCTGGAGAGCTATCCGAAGAAGACCGAGGCGGCCGTGCGAGGGCACGTCTTCCTGACATTGGTCACTTTCACGCTGGCGCATGCCTTCCGGACGGCGCAGGGCCAAGATCTGGCGCAGCACGGCGTGCGCCG
>JBBSGA010000634.1:0-1737 GCA_038254585.1 Chloroflexales bacterium
CCGATTTTCTGTCCGAAGGCACCGATGCGGATTCGCGGCCTCGAGTTTTCGGCCCGGCCGTTGGTGATGGAACTGGGATCGTAAGCGTTCACGCCCGACGGAGAACTTGACGTAGATCGTGGGAGGATCATGCTGGGTGCGTGATCGAGTTTGGGCCACCGCCAACGACGCTCGAAGACGCGCTGAGGGAGAATGCGCTGCTGCGGCAGATCGTGTTGCAGCAGGCGGAGACCATCGCCAAGCAGGCGGAGACCATCGCCAAGCAGGCGGAGACCATCGCCAAGCTGGAAGCTCGGATCGAGGAATTGGAGCGACAGGTCCGGCAGAACTCGCAGAATTCATCGCGGCCACCCTCGTCGGATTTGCCCGATGTGGAGCGGCCGAAAAAGAAGGGCTCGGGGCGCAAGCCTGGCGGACAGCCTGGTCACAAGGGACACCGGCGCGAGCTTCTGCCGCCGGAACGGGTCGACGAGATCCGGGACGTCTGGCCGGAGCAGTGCGAGAAGTGTCACGAAGCGCTGCCATACGCGGTGCGGGTGGAGGTCGGAGAACCGGACCGGCACCAGGTCAGCGAGATTCCTGCGCTGACGGCGCACGTGACGGAGTTGCGGCTGCACAGCCAGTGCTGTCCTTCGTGCGAGTGGGCCACGATGGCGAGCCTGCCAGACGGTGTGCCGCGGGGGGCCTTCGGTCCGCGACTGCAAGCCATCGTCGCGGCATGCAGCGGCGTGTACCACATGAGCAAGCGGATGGTGGCCGGGGCGCTCAGCGACCTGTTCGGGGTCCCGATCTCGACCGGGTCGATTATCGCTTGCGAGCGTCACGTCAGCGATGCGATCGCCCCTGCGGTCGACGAAGTCGCGGCCCATATCCAGGAGCAGGCGGTCCTCCACGCCGACGAGACCGGCTGGCGGCAGGGCCGCAAGCGTGCCTGGCTCTGGGTGGCCACTACGTCGCTGGTGGCGGTATTCATCATTCACGCTCGACGAAGTGCAGAGGCGATGAAGCAGCTCCTCGGGCACTTCACGGGTGTTCTGGTTTCCGACCGCTGGGCGCCCTACGAGGACCATCCCGGAAAGCGGCAGCTCTGCTGGGCTCATCTGAAGCGTCACTGGGAGGAATTCGCCGCCCTCTCGGGCCGACTCGGGGAGATCGGCCAGGACCTGCTCAAGAAGACGCGGAGCCTCTTCCGGTCTTGGCACCGCGTTCGAGACGGCACGCTCTCCAGGGAGGCCTTCAAAGCAAAATCGAAACCTCTCCGCGGCCAGATCGAGATGCTCTTGCTCGCAGGGGGCGAGTGCGTCCAGAAAAAGCAGTCGGGCATGTGTCGCGAGATCTGGCGGCTGCACCCGCACCTGTGGACCTTCATCGACATGAACGGCGTCGAGCCGACCAACAACGCCGCCGAGCGAGCCCTGCGGCCCGCCGTCCTGTACCGCAAGGGCTGCTTTGGAACGCACAGCGAGCGCGGCGGTCAATTCGTGGGACGAATGCTCACGGTCGCAACCACGCTTCGGCTCCAGAATCGAAACGTCATCGACTACCTGGTCGAGTCCTGTGAGCGCGCATTGCAAGGCCGTCGCCCCTTCTCCATCTGCCCCGGCCGGTCTCGGGCGCTTGCTCTACCCGCTCAGGCCGCCCTGGCCTGAACGCTTACAAACAGGGTTGGTTGGTTCGATCAGGCGCCTAGAGCGTGACGCGTACGGCGGCCAGTCGCATCTTCCAGAGGAACCCGTC
>JBBSGA010000635.1:0-1733 GCA_038254585.1 Chloroflexales bacterium
CACCAGGTTGGTTGCCAGGACGCTGACTCGCAGCACCGGGCCGCCAAGCTCGACCTCCACGCCCCGCTCGTCCCGCCGTACCGCTTGCACTGTGCCCAGCGTCGACCATGCCTGCGTGGGGGCCATCAATTCTCCGAATCCGGGCATACGATCCTCCTCTGCGAGCTCAATCGACCGAGAACACGTCGAATACCACACGACAGGCGCATGATAACAGGAGCCGGCGTCACGCCAAAAATTGCCTGGATCGGGCGCAGAGGCGCGCGCGCTCATCCCGATTGAACCATCCCTATCCTCAGCCTCGACCTCCAGATTGTCAATCGGCGAGCGGCCGATCTGAACCATGCCTAGAGAATATGAAGCTCCGCCGATCGGGTACTCGAACCCTCTTTCATCGCCATTTCATCTAGGACCGGTATCTTTCTGCCTAAGACTGGGTACGGATGCAAGATAGATCGATGTGCATACACGTACCCAGGTAATTGGAAGCATCGAGGTCGTGCGACGGCGCCATCTTAGGCCCTGATGGCCGCCTCGCGTCACGCTCCGAGCGCTCAGATTTTTGATTGTCAGACGGAGAAATATAACGATGCACCTCCTTCTCGTCGAAGACGAGCCGGCCATCGCGGCCTATGTCCGGCGTGGGCTCGAGGAACAGGCCTATGCGGTAGACGTAACAGCCTCGGGCCGTGGCGCGCTCGACTGGGCGAGCGCCGGGACATTCAACGTGATTGTGCTCGACCTGCTCATTCCGGATCTCGACGGTCTCGCCGTCTGCCGTGAGCTGCGGGCCCGCGATGTGCAGACGCCGATCCTGATGCTTACCGCTCGCGATGCGCTCGACGATCGCGTGGCCGGTCTGGATGCCGGTGCCGACGATTACCTGGTCAAGCCGTTTGCCTTTCGTGAGCTCCTCGCGCGCGTCCGGGCGCTGGCCCGCCGCGGCAGTGTCGGCGCCCGAACGTCCCAGATCGTTGTCGGCGATCTTGTACTCGATCTGGCTGCGCGGCGGGTGACACGTGGCGGCAAGCCGATCGAGCTAACGGCGAAAGAGTATGCCGTGCTGGAATGCCTGATGCGGGCGCCTGGCAACGTCCTGACCCGCACGACGATCGCTGACGAGGTCTGGAACTACGATGTCGTCAATCAATCGAACGTTGTCGACGTGTATATCCGGAACTTACGCCGGAAGCTCGACGATCCGTTCGACGTCAAGCTGATCCACACCGTGCGGGGCGCCGGATACCGCCTGTCGCTTGAGCCGAGCGATGCAGCGCTGTAGCACGCTGCGCGTTCGCTTCGCGCTCTGGGTTGCCGGCCTGCTTATTGTGGCCTTCACGACTTTTGGCACATTCGTCTACTTTCGGCTGGCCGGAGACCTGCGCGCAGCGCTGGACGACTCCCTAAAAACTAGCGCGGCCCAGGTGAGTGGCGGGCTCAACGTCGAAAACGGCCAGCTTACCTTTTCAGACACTCTGCCGGTGGAAAGCGCCGGCGATCTGGGCGGGCGCGTGGCTTTGATGCGGCTCCTGAGTCCGGACGGCCGCATCTTGCAGTCGGCGGGACCGTATAGCCGACTGCCGGTGGATCGTACTGACCTGTTGCGCGCGCAACAGCGTCAGGGAGTCTTCACCACGGTACCGATAGTATCGCGGCG
This sequence comes from Chloroflexales bacterium, assembly GCA_038254585.1. Taxonomy (GTDB): domain Bacteria; phylum Chloroflexota; class Chloroflexia; order Chloroflexales; family Kallotenuaceae; genus JBBSGA01. Next base: position 1,658 of record JBBSGA010000635.1, read on the forward strand.
AAGCGCACTTCGGCTCTATGCCGAGCCCGTCGTCGACAACAATCGTGTGATCGGCATTAACCAGATTGGCCAGAGC
>JBBSGA010000636.1:0-1729 GCA_038254585.1 Chloroflexales bacterium
ACGTTCCGAGGCAGCCGCTCCGGGGGTGGCAGGGCCAGTACGCCCTGAACTTCGAGCCTCGCCCGGCCAGGCTCCGAGCTGAGCGCGTAGAAAGTAGGCGTGGTTCAAAGCCGGGTTACACGTGAAGCTGGGTTGGCGCTGCCGGGACGGATGATGGCACCCTCACGCTTTCAGCGGTGGTGCGAGTATGGATCGATGCGTTGACGCGGCAGCAGAGCTGCCCGAGAGCGACCGTAAGAATTTGGCTATTCAGGCCTTGGCGCGATCGGAGACGGTCAGCGGCCTGGCTGCCCGGCACGGGGTTAGCCGCAAGTTCGTCTACCAGCAGACGCACAAGGTCCGCGCGGCACTGGACGACGCCTTCTCGCCTGCCACGCCGGACAGCGAGGTGCTGTTCGAGCTGGCGGTGACCAAGGCCTGGCTGCGCCAGGCGATCGTCGCGCTGACGCTGATCTGCCGCAGTTCGTACCGTGGCGTCGTCGAGTTCCTGCGCGACTTGCTGGGCGTGCCCGTCAGCGTGGGCTGCGTCCACGACGTACTCCAGTCGGCCACGCGGCAGGCGAGCGTGATCAACCGCGACCAGGACCTGTCCCGCATTCGGGTGGGCTTGCACGATGAGCTCTTCCAGGGTGACACACCCGTGCTGGCCGGCGTCGATGCCCAGTCGACGTTCTGCTACCTTCTGGCCGCGGAGGACCGTCGCGACGCCGACACCTGGGGCGTGCACCTGCTCGACGCCGCTGAGCAGGGGCTGCGGCCCGACTACACGATCGCCGATGCGGGGCAGGGCCTGCGCGCCGGGCAGAGGGCCGCCTGGGGCGACACGCCGTGCCACGGCGACGTGTTCCACATCCAACGCCAGTGCGAAGGCCTCGCCACCACGCTGGCGCGCCTCGCCCAGGGTGCCACGTCGCGGCGCAGGACGCTGCACGCCAGGATTGACCGCACCGGCCAGCGGGGTCCCGACGATGAACTTGCCATCCAGCTGGAACGTGCGCGGCGGACTGAAACTCAAGCGTGGTGGCTGGCTCGCGACATCCGGACACTCGTGCACTGGTTGAGCCACGACGTTCTGGCCCTGGCCGGACCGGCCCTGGCGACGCGGCAGGAGCTGTTCGACTTCATCGTCGCCGAGGTGGCGGCCCGCGAGCCCGAGGACACGCGGCGCATCCGCCCGGTGCGCGTCGCGCTGCAGAACCAGCGCGACGACCTGCTCGCCTTCGCAGGCGTGCTCGACGACAAGCTGGCCGGCATTGCGCACGTCCATGGCCTCTCCGAGGCCCTCGTGCGGGAAGCCTGCGTGCTACACCGCTTGGCCACCACCTCGCCCGCGTACTGGCAGGGGTGGAACCGGCTGCGTGCGCAGATGGGAAGCAAGTTCCACGCCCTGTTTGCCGCCGTCAGCCGGGCCATGGCAGACACACCGCGCAGCAGCTCGCTCGTCGAGAACCTGAACTCACGGCTGCGCAGCTACTTCACCCTGCGCCGCCATCTCGGCGGCTCATACCTGGACCTGCTGCGCTTCTTCCTGAACCACCGCCGCTTCCTGCGCAGCCGACGCGACGAGCGCCAGGGCAAGAGCCCGCGGGAGTTGATGACCGGCCAAGGCCATCCGCACTGGCTGACCCTGCTGGGCCTGGGACCGCTTCAGCCCCAGCGGGCTTGACCAGGGGAGGCTGGCCGCCTCCCGCACAGGACACCTTTCCAGTCGAGATCCGGCCCTCACGGG
>JBBSGA010000637.1:0-1715 GCA_038254585.1 Chloroflexales bacterium
ATCCGACCGAGAGAAGGTGCGTGTTCAGCATCCTCCTGCTCATCCTCATCATCGTCGTGCTGGTACTCCTCTTCGGAGGATTCGGAGCCTCGCGGCGACGGCGCTAGAGACCTTCGGCGGCCCGGCTCTTGCTAGCGGGCCGCCCTGGTCCCCCCGCTGCCCGTGGCGGAGTTCCTCCTGAGCGGGGCAAATCGATCCGGCGGATCTACCGGACAAGACCTCCCCGACCGGAGCTATCGGCCGTAGACGCTTCCTGAGGAACAGCGGCGTCGAGGCGTCCTCTGGCTATGCGCCGGCACGACGTTATGCTCTGTGCCTACTGTCACTGCTGGGAGGGTCGCCGTGAGCGTCGCGTTTCTGCTGACCACGCTCGTTATCGTCGTCACGCCCGGCACCGGCGTGCTCTACACGCTGGCGGCCGGCCTCGCGCGCGGCGCACGCGCAAGCATCGTCGCCGCGGTCGGATGCACACTCGGCATCGTCCCGCACATGGTGGCGGCGATCACGGGTCTCGCGGCACTGCTACACACGAGTGCGCTGGCGTTTCAGATCCTGAAGTACGCGGGCGTGGCCTATCTCCTCTACATGGCGTGGAGCACGGCAAGGGACAAGGGCGCACTGACTGTGGAGGAGGAGACCGCCCCTCCCTCGGCGCCCAAGGTGATCGCTTCCGGCGTCCTGATCAACATCCTCAATCCGAAGCTGACGATCTTCTTCTTCGCATTCCTCCCTCAGTTCGTGAGTGCCGATGAGCCCAGCGTGTTCTTGCGCATGTTGGAGTTGAGCGCTGTTTTTATGCTGGTCACGTTCGTCGTCTTCGTCGGCTATGGGGTGTTCGCCGCGTCGGTTCGGAAGCACGTGGTCTCCCGTCCTCGGGTGATGACCTGGATGCGCCGCGTGTTCGCCGGCTCCTTCGTCGCGCTCGGCGCCAGACTCGCGTTAGCTGCTCGCTAGATCGACCGTTGACGTCGTTCGCGAGGCCTTCGACCTCTGGATCGGCGACGAGGCCTGGGAGCTCGACCACTTTCTGCACGAAAACCCCGAGCTGAAGACGGCGCCGTTCGTGTGGCTGACCGACTTCGTCGGCTTCCTGCCGATGCCGGCGGGCGGCGAGCGCGAGGCGTTCCTCACCGCCGACTACAACGCCGAGACGATCGAGCACGTCGAGCGGTACCCGAGCGTGCGCGACCGCGCCATCTTCGTCCGCGACCCGGAGGACGTCGTCCCGGGGACGTTCGGTCCGGGGCTGCCGGAGATCCGCGAGTGGACGGAGCGCCACTACAGCTTCGCGGGTTACGTGTCCGGATTCGATCCGCGCACGGTGGCCGATCGGGCCGCGCTCCGCGCCGAGCTCGGGTACGGCGAGGAGCCGCTCTGCTTGATCTCGGCGGCGTCGGATCGTTTGCGGCGCACCGATCGCCGGGCTGTCAGCAGGGCACGCTCCCGAAGATGCAGCGGTGTCGAGTCGTCGTGTCCCAACGCACTCCCTTCAGCTCCCTCGAGGAGGCAGCCAGCGTGATCACCGAGCCGGACCCTTCCAATGCCCGCAACGTATCCGCGACGCCGGTGCAGTCCTCGACATCTGTCCGAATCCGACCGGAGCACGCTCCCTGTATCACGCACGCTTACGAGTCAAGCCTGGGACAGACCCGTCAGACGGGAGGAACCGTGGACGACACGCAAGTTCTGACTGAGCTCAATCTCCAGTTCATCGA
>JBBSGA010000638.1:0-1685 GCA_038254585.1 Chloroflexales bacterium
AGACGCGGTGCTCGCCCCAACTATGGCGGTAGTTGAAGAGCTCAAAGGAGCGTCCATACCAGGGGTGGAATGGATGGGTGACCTGGAAAACGTGTACCCCAGTAGTGTTGCCGGGTGTACTTGACGGCGCTGTCCAAGGGCGCAGTCGAGAGCCTGGTCAAGTTCGTCAAAGGCAACTTCCTGGCGGGACGCACCTTCTACGACGACGCCGATCTGGACCAGGAGTGCGCGGGCTGGTTGCATCAGGTCAACGAGGTCAGGTCCTCCGACGCCACCGAGCAGATCCCGGCCCTCCGCCTCGCCGAAGAACGGCTCGCCTTTGGTCCGCTGCCAGCAGTGGCCCACGATTACGGCATCTTCGACAGTGTGGTGGTCAACCGCGAAAGCCTCGTCAATATCGCCACCACCCGCTACTCCGTCCCGGCGCATTTGGTGGGCCTGGCCTTAACCGCCCGCCTCTACCCGGCGCGGATTGAGCTTTTCCATGGCGCCGACCGGGTGGCGAGCCATCCCCGTCACTTCGGCCGCAACACGCGCATCATTATCCCGGAGCATTTTGAGGCGGTCTTTGCCCTCAAACCGCGAGCGCGCGTCATGGTCTATCGCGATTGGCTAGTCGCGCTGTCGCCACGCGTGGCCGACTACATTAGCCAGGTCTGCCGCAAACGCTATGCGGACATGGATGGGCAGATCACCGCGCTGTATGACCTGGCCCAGCGGGTTGGGCGAGATGAGTTCCTCGCGGCGGTGGAGTTGGCCACCGACGAGCAGACGATTGGCGCCGAATATGTGTGTGCCATTGCTGCCCAACCGGTACCGCGCCCAGCGCTCCGCCGTCGGGATGGGGCGTTCCCCGCCCTGCTGCGCGATGCTCCACCCCAACATGCAGTGGAGCGGGCGCTCGCCGACTATGAACAGTACGTGACCAACCGCGAACTGGACCTGAACGGACCACGAGGTGGCGCATGAGCACGCGCAGTAGCCTGGAACACAAGCTCACGCGCCTCAAACTCAGCCGGATCCGTGAGGTGTATCCGAGCTGGATCACCCAGGCCGAGCAGCACCAGCTCGGCTATGCCGAGTTCCTCGATGAACTGTTGAGCGAAGAGTTGGTGGGACGGCAGGAGAATCAGATCCGGCGGAAGCTCAAGGCGGCGGGCTTCCCGTTCGCCGCGACGCTGGAAGGGTTCGACTTCAGCCTGCGCCCGGAACTCAAGCGGGCGGTGATGGTGCGCTTCTTCGATAGTGCCTTCATTGAGCACGCCGGTGCGCTGATCTTGATCGGTCCCAGTGGAACCGGCAAGACGCATTTGACGATTGCACTGGGGACGCGCATGGTGCAACTGGGCTACAGCGTGCGCTTCGTGACGGCCCAGCAATTCGCCAACGCGATCCTAGCGGCGGGGAGTCGCGCAGAGGTGGAACGGGTGCTGCGCCCGTTGATCCACTGCGACCTACTGATCGTGGATGAATTCGGGTACCTGCCGGTCGCCCCGCAGCTTGGCCCGGCGCTGTATGAACTGATCAGTGCGCGGTACCTCCAATCGTTGTAGTCGCGCGGGTCATAGACCCCGTCGGTATCGGCGATCAGGGTACCGACGAGGGCCGCCAGGTCGAGCAGCACGTACCAGTCGGCGTTGCGGGCGAGGCGACTGGCGTCGTAGACGCGCACCAGGCCGACCCGG
>JBBSGA010000639.1:0-1665 GCA_038254585.1 Chloroflexales bacterium
ACAAGCACCGTCTCGTTGCCAGGACCGAACATCGGTTGGTCTGCCGCTTCGCTCAAGTCGATGATCGACAGGCGACGGTGTCCGAGCGCTATCGTCGACTCGCCGACGCGAGCCGACCACGTTCGACGACCATCAGGGCCTCGATGCGCAAGCCGGTCGCGCATCCTGTCGACTATCCGCTCGTCGAACGAGCCGGGTGCGATGACGACTACAAAGCCGCACATCTACGCAAGTTCCCGTTCGACGATCACGTTCGAATCAGGCGATTCCGCGCCCCGCGTTGCATCCGGCGACTGGCCTCGGCTCTTGATGCCGAGGGCGTTGTAGAGGTCGAGCAGTCGGGCCTCCTGTGCCTCCCACCCATACGCCTCCTGCAGGCGCGCGATCTCGTCCGCCGTCGGTTTCAGGCTGTCACGATGTGCGATCGCTTCTGCAATCGCGGCTGCGATTGACTCCGCCCGGCGCTCGTCCATGACAATGCCGACATCGTTTGCGTCGACGAATCGCCGAAGCTCAGCAAGGTCGGCGACGACCACTGGGAGCCCCGCGAACACACTCTCGAGCAGCTTGTTGGGAAAGCAGAAGTAGTAGCTCAGGCACACGTTCTGGATCGGAATGACGCTGACGTCGGCGCTCTGGATGAACGCCATCACCTCGTTCGAAGGCAGCGGATCGATCAGGTGGAGTCTATCGGCAACCCCATTTGCGGCGGCAGTCTCCTTCATCCGTGCTTCCGTTTCGGAATAGCGCCAACCGACCGTCGCCAAGTGCACGCCGGGGAGATGGCGCAACGCTTCGACGCAGAGTTCGAGACCGCGATCTACTGTGACCGATCCGACGTAGACCCCCAGGGGGGTGTCTCCGGACAAGCCAAGGTGGGTGCGGATGTCGGCGGCGACCGGAGACGTTCCGTTGCGCGCGAGCGGCGAGTTCATGACGACGACCGGTCGACGGATGTCGTACGCGTCCGCCAGCCAGTCGGCAATGCTGTCGCAGACGGTAATCACTGCGTCACACTCGTGGATGAGCGTCGCTTCGTAGCGCGCGATCCAAGCCTTCGTTTGCGCCGTAAGGGAGTGATAGTTCGTGTGCGTCTCGAGTTCATGCGCGTCGTAGATCAGCCTCGCATCGAGCTGCGCTGACACCGATGCGCCTGCCGACAGCGTGATCAGGTCGTGCGCGTGCACAACGTCGGGCGCGAGCTCGATGACGCGGTTGGCGCAACGGTTCGCGAAATCGTTGAGGTAGCGTGGGGCCTGGAGCCGGGTCACGACAGGTGCGTAGAGACCGCTTCTGCGCCAACGGCGTTCGAGTGACTTCCGCAATCGCCTGGAGCGGAGTACAGGGGCGGCGACAAGCGCAAATGGCGCCGCGGCAAGGATGGCTGCCGCCCCAGCCAGCAACCCTGCCGCCGACGCGAGACTCGCCCGTCGCCGCGGGCCGCGAAAGATCCGTCGCGCGGAGACGACTCGAGTTCGCAGGTCGGCCCGCAGGAGCGCGGCCGTGTCGCGAGGTAGCTCGCGGTCGACGTGGGGCAAGCCGTGGTAGGTGACGCCATTCGCCCGATCGATGCGCGGTTCGCTTCCGGACGGGGTCCGGCAGACCACGTGGACGTCGAAGGCGTTGTGAGCAAGGCTCTCTGCCTCGCGGATGACACGCGAATCG
>JBBSGA010000640.1:0-1662 GCA_038254585.1 Chloroflexales bacterium
CCTCGCGCCCCACCGGCACCGGGCCGCCGGTACCTTCCCGACCGGCGTTGGCGCGCCGGCCTTGCTTGAGGATCTTCAGGATGATCGGAAGGGTACGACCCCTTCTTGATCTTGCTCATCCACAGGTTTCAAGCATTGCTCCGAGTTGGCGAACTACTACAGCACCAGCGTCAGCAGTGTGCGACGGCTGATGCGGGAGTGCGGGGCGCAGCGGTGGAGTCGCACGCGCTGAGCAGGACCACACGCCATACAACAGTGCCGCAGCGCTGAGCGACCGCAAGCTCGTGCCGATCAGCAAGCGACGGCGGTGGCAGCCCGAGACGCCGGAGCTGCGATCGTTCAAACTGGCCCGGTTTACGCGGGGTACGCCGAGGCCAGCCGACATCCCTTGGTTTGATGCTCCGCGCCGACACGCCGTCCCGGTTGCGTCCTGCGCATCTGATACTGGTCATGGTGTAGGTTCACCGCCGTGAGCACGCAGCGCGAGGTCATTGAGGATCTAGAGGCATGCGGCGTGCTGGCCGGGGTGCGGTGGGCCTACCAGTCGGCGACGACGCGAACGCTTGAGAGCTACTCCGAAGCCGACGGTCACGACGCAGCCCTCCTCGGCAACATGCGCTTCACGCTCCTTCGCGATCGGCTCGACCGAGTCTTCGCCTGCGGTCGGTACGCCCTGCAACCGGGTAGCGACGCCGCAGCCAGCGTTGACCTGTTACACGCCGAGCTGTCGGAGCTGGACATCAAGTCGCTGCCGACTTTGCCGCCTGAGCTCGTGAACCGTTCGAACCTGAACGCCAGCCCGGGCTGGGTGCACCGGAAGCGGCGGTTCCTGCTTGCATCCTGCGCCGTCGGTGGGCTCGACAGCTTGCCGTGGCCGCAGAAGAGTCCAACGAAGCAGCGGGTGGCGCGTCAACCCAACCACGATCCCGAACAAGCCTCGCTGTTCGATGACGACGAGTTCGGCGGCCTGGTCGCGCTTCTCAACCAGGCGCAATTGCTGGATCTCGATACCTATGTGATCGGGCACACCCTCGACCCAGTCAGCCACGACCGAGAGCTGGTCTTTGGCAGCCCCCGGCTCAATAGCGGTGGTGGCGACGCCTGGCACTGGTACGAAGACCTGCTGACATCATCGCCCGCGGGCGGCGGGCGCCGCACTGACGAGTCGCCGACGCAGACCGGACCCGACACGGTGCCGGACGCTCCTGTCCGTCTTCGTCGCCCTGTCGAGAAGCGTGACGACGAACAGGCGACTGGCAACTGATGGCCGATTCCAGTCGCCCATCTGATCGTGCCATCAATGCCGCCGCCCTGTTCGCTGGCGACCGGCTGACGCTGGCACGTCAACTAGCAGGATTGCGCAAGAGTGAGCTCGCCGCCAAGCTAGAAAAGAGCGGAACGGCCGTAGCTGCCTGGGAGTCAGGCGCGAAAAGACCAACCGCCGCGACCGTGGCGCAGCTTGCCTTGTGCCTTGAAGTTGATCCCGGATTCTTCACTGTTCGCGCAGAGGACGTCGCGGCAACGAGTACCACACCGCACTTCCGGTCATTGCGTTCGACGACGCAGATCGCCCGTGATCAGGCGTTCTCGTACGGGCAACTCTGCGTCGATATCGCTCAAGCTCTGGAGCGCCACGTCGAGTTTCCAGATCGTGACGTGCCA
>JBBSGA010000641.1:0-1650 GCA_038254585.1 Chloroflexales bacterium
AAAAACGGTGCCACTTAAAATCCGAATTCACAGGCATCACTTGTCTTCTGGCGGTGAGCTGGAACCCCCGCTTCGGTAGGACAGCGCCTTGGCACGCAGGTCGAAGTTTGCGTCAAACTGGCATTCATCGACGATGTGGTCTGGGAGTTGGCCGAGCTGGTGAAGCAGGTCCACGCAGCGCTCCCGGCAATGGGAACACGGCCCACAGTCATACAAGGTGAGCAGGGCCGGCGCAGCCTCTGGTGCGGGATGGGCTTCCAGCGTCGCCAGGGCGCCGTACCCAAGCCCGTGCAGGTCGTCCGCATCGGCATCGCGCCAAGCAGCGAGCAACGTTGCGATACGCCCATAATCGCTCGCCATGAAGTTCCGCGCCAGCAGGTGGAGCGCGACGGCCTTCCGCCACCCATCCGCCGTGGGATCTTCGAGGATGGTCAACGCCAGCGTGCGGACCCGCCCATCGGTGACGTGCCGCAGCGCGGCAAGGGTGGCCCGCGCGGCATGCTCGTCTGGGTGGTGGGCCAGACTGACAAGCAGGCCGGGGTCAAGAGGATAGGCGCGCTGGCCGAACAGGCGCAGGTGGGCGGTCAAGCGATCTGGGTCGGTTTGCTCGGGGAGCGCGTTGGCAGCCAGCAGCAGGGATGCTCGTCGGTAGCTCGCCCCCACTGGTGGAGGTAGCCGACACCACAGTTCCGGCACCGGCGGGCGATCCACGCCGCGATTTCCGCGTAGCTCAGGCGTGCGGTGTCCCTGTGGGTGCTTCGATATCTTCCTCGCTGTGCGTCGGTGTCTCGGATGGCACGCACATAGGTCGCGATGTCCTGATCGCGCGCCGCTGCCTCCCCGAGCGCCTGGTCAACCACCGCCCGGCCACAGCGGTCACGGGCGAGGCTGAGGAAATCATCGTCTTCCCAAACCTCGGGGTCGGCGCGCATGCTGGTGCCAATCTGGCGGGCCGCCGCCATGAAGCCGGCCAGACCGTCCAGTGCGACGAGTTCCTCGGCGCCGGTGAAACGCTGCGCTGTGTCGTCACGAAAGAACTTTGCATACAGCGCGCTGCGGGCGTTAGGGTCCCCGGCGACGGCGAAAAGCCGGACGAGCTGAAACAGCTGGACGGCATCCCAGTGTTCAGTCACACCTGCCAACGCCACAAGGATGCGCTCGCGGTAAAAGGAGGGCTCGCCCGTCGCCTGCATAACATCAAGCATGTAGGCAGCGCGGCTTCCTTCGAGTTGTGGGTCGAGGGCGGTGTTGTGGGTGCAGGCATGGAGGATGGCGTCGCGGTAGGCGACAGTATCATTTGCCTGGAGGAAGGACACAACGCGTCCCAGCCCCTGGGCGAGGTGGCGGCCCAAGCGATCTTGATCCACGATCCCCTTCTGCCGGTCCTCCTGCTTCGTTGACCGTCTCATCTGCCCAAGACGCGGTATCGTCTGTCTTGAGCCTCGCGCACCACGTACGATGGTCAGCAGAGGAGCGCGGTGGGAACGCGGGTAGGCAAGAGCGTACCCGACGCCTAGCGCATATCTCGTGAGGAGGTGCGTTTGCCTCATGCTTGGTCCCGAGAAAGCCCGTGATCTTGAGCGTCCCATCCTGCTGTCGCTGGAAGCCCTCGTGCCGGCCGACAACTTCTACCGGCACCTCGATGCAACG
>JBBSGA010000642.1:0-1636 GCA_038254585.1 Chloroflexales bacterium
CGACGTATACGAACGCGCCATCGATTCCAGCACGCCCCGCTCCTCGTCGCTGAGTTCGATCCGATACGGACTGCTTCTTGGCATCAGAACCCCCACATCAGCGGGACAGGATGCCACAGACGGTAGGACTAGACTCGGACAACTATACGTCGCCTTACTTACGAGACCGACCACTTAGACCCGCCAACGAGGCGCCGTTTCGACTGATCGACAGCGTCGAGTTCGGCAACAACGTCGTCGTCCTCTCGTTCACGAACCTCTACGGGTGTCGCATCGGCGACAACTCGCGCGTCGGCCCGTTCGTCGAGATCCAGCGGGGGGCCGTCGTCGGCGCCAACTGCAAAATTCAGAGTCATGCTTTCATCTGCGAAGGAGTGGAGATCGGAGACGAGGTATTCGTCGGACACGGGACGCTGTTCATCAACGACAAGACCCCGCGCGCGACCAATGAGTCCGGCGCGCTCCAGACCGATCAGGATTGGGCGCTCCTCCGCACTGTCGTCGAACGGGGCGCCACCCTCGGATCGGGCGCAGTCGTGCTGGGCGGAATCCGAATCGGTGAGGGCGCGCTCGTCGGGGCAGGCGCCGTCGTCACGCGCGACGTCGCCCCCAACGACACCGTCGCCGGCGTCCCGGCGAGGGTAAGGGAGCCTTCATAGTCCCCTTCGTCGACCTCGTGGCGCAGTACGCCTCCATCGAGGATGAGATCGGCCACGCTTTTCGCGAAGTGACCACCTCGGCCGAGTACATCCTTGGGCGTCCGGTAGGCCAGTTCGAGGAGGAGTACGGCCGGTACGTCGGCGCGGAGCACGCTGTTGGCGTCGGCAGCGGGCTCGACGCCCTCCGCCTCGCCCTGCTCGCGCTCGAGATCGGCCCGGGCGACGAGGTGATCGTGCCTGCAAACTCCTACATCGCAACGGCACTGGCGGTGAGCGAGGTGGGCGCCGACGTCGTGCTGGCCGACTGCGACCCGCGGACGTACAACGTCGACCCTGCCGCAGTCGAGGCCGCAATCAACCGCCGGACAAAGGCGCTTCTGCCCGTCCACTTCACCGGGCAAGCGGCAGACATGCGGCCACTTCTCGAGCTCGCAGAGCGGCACGGCGTCGAAGTGATCGAGGACGCTGCGCAGGCGCATGGCACGCGCTACGAGGGGCAGCCCTGCGGCTCGATCGGGAAGCTTGCGTGCTTCAGCTTCTATCCCGGCAAGAACCTCGGCGCGTACGGCGATGCCGGGATGGTGACCACGAGCGACGCGAATGCCGCGGACCGGATTCGCCGGCTCCGAAACTACGGCGAGCAACGCAAGTACGAGCACGTCGTGAAGGGCGTCAACTCACGGCTCGACGGGCTGCAAGCTGCGTTCCTCAGCGTCAAGCTTCGCCATCTCCCGGCGTGGAACGACGCGCGTGTCCGTCACGCCGCGGAGTACGCCCGCACGCTCGAGGGAATCGGCGACATCGTCTTCCAGGGGCGCTTGGCGTCGTCGACGCACATTTACCATCTGTTCATCGTCGAGACGGCGTACCGCGACGCGCTACGCGCGCACCTCGCCGAAGCGGGAATCCAGACCGGGATCCACTACCCGACGCCGATCCACCAGCAGGAGGCATACAGCGACCTCGGTCTCGGCCCC
>JBBSGA010000643.1:0-1626 GCA_038254585.1 Chloroflexales bacterium
AGCGCCTCCGCGACGATCGCGAGCACGACCTGTCGCATCTCCGGGTGCAGGTCGATCGGTGACCCCGACGCCCACGAGTCCGCAAGCTCGCCTGCGCGGCGCGCGATGAGCTCGCCGAAATGCTGCACGTTGCGATGGGTGAGGGGACGCCGGTTTCCCTCGCCCGCCGCAGCGGGAGAGGAGCAGGGGTGAGGGCCAGAACATATAAGGAGCAAGCGCATGCCACAGCCGATCGAGTTTGGGTACTTCGGCGAGACCGGCTCGCAGCAGGCACGCGGCCACGCCTATGCGCCTGCGCTGCGGCGGGCGCTCGAGGTCGCGCGCGAGGGCTTCACGTCGGTCTGGTTCGCCGATCACTTCATGTTTGCGGAGGCCGAGATCCACGAAGCGTGGGTCACCCTCAGCTACGCGGCCGCGCTGGTGCCCGGCCTACAGATCGGGCATATGGTCAGCTGTAACTCCTACCGCCCACCGGCATTGGTCGCGAAGATGGCTGCCTCGCTCCAGTCGCTCAGCCAGGGGCGCTTCGTGCTCGGCTATGGCGCCGGCTGGAAAGAGGACGAGTACCTGGCCTACGGCTACTCCTTTCCCAGCGCGGCGACCCGCATCGCGATGATGGAGGAAGGGCTGCAGGTGATCAAGACGATGTGGCACGCTGCGCCGGCCACGTTTCTTGGCCACTACTACTACGTCGACGACGCCCGCTGCGAGCCGCGGCCCGACCCGCCACCGCCGATCAGGATCGGCGGCGATGGTGAGCAGCTCACCCTGCGCGCCGTCGCCCGCTATGCCGACTGGTGGAACTGCTTCTCGCGCACCCCGGAGGTTGCCCGCCACAAGCTCGACGTGCTCGAGCAGCACTGCGAAGCGGAAGGACGCGACTTCGGCAGCATCCGCAAGACCTGGTCCGGGACGGTGATCGTCGACCGCGACCATCAAAGCGCGCTCAAGCGTGCGGGCGACGGGCTGCAGGGGAAGCAGCCGCCGATCGCGGGCGATCCAGGGGCGGTCGTGGAGCGCATTCACCAGCTGGCCGAGCTGGGCTTCGACCTCTTCCAGGTCGCCTTCGACCAGTTTCCGGACACCTCCGACGTGGAGCTCTTCGTCGCCGAGGTGATACCACGCTTGCGCGGATGAACCGCAGAGCCTCTCCGCCGGCGTTAGGTATACACGTAGCGCGTATCGGTGTTGACGATGCCGTGCACAGCCCGTATTGCCATGATCGTCTCGCGCAGGGCCTCCTGGCTGGGGCATTCGACGTAGGCGATGCAATCGGTGGGGCCCAGCAGGACGTGTGCCTGTTTCACCGCGGGAATCGCCCGAAGCCCCGCCACGACCTTCGCGAAGTCATTCGCGCTGAGCTGTATGAATACGTAGGCTGCTAGCATAGCCATCCTCCTCGGGAGGTTAACCGGACACGGCCCGCGCTCTAGCCGAAGAGGTCGTCGACGGGCATCGACCAGCCCGGCACGGCCGGCTCGGCTTCGGCCGTCTGGCCGCGGCGGTAGATCGTGGGCGCGTCCGGCTGCGCGGCGCGGTAGACGCGTACCACGTCGTCGCCCACGAGGTCGACGTCCCACACGACCAGCGTGCCGGCCGCGAAGTAGTCGGCGCGCTTCGCCGCCA
>JBBSGA010000644.1:0-1593 GCA_038254585.1 Chloroflexales bacterium
ATGGCATTCTTGTCATTGTCTTGGCCCTCCTGGTTGCCAAGGCAGCAAGGGCGAGGCCACCGAGAACAAGGAGCCAATCTCGACCCACCTGACCAAAATCAGGAAATGGCGACTAGAATTGGTTCTTAAACAGCTTCTCAGACGGACGTTCGCTCAGTGCTCGTGGCAGTTGGTGGCGCGATCAGGAGCTGGTGTCGGAGCTCGCGGACCTCCCGGCGGAGCTCATGGAGCTGCATATCCAGCTGCCCAAACCACTCCTGCATGCTCTTGCCGTCGGTAATCAGTGCCTGTAAGACGGCGGGGATCGTCGTCCCGTCGCGCTCGGCACACGCCTTGAGGTCTTCGTACAGGGCCACTGGGACCTCGATCGTCCGGCGATTTTGGCTTCTAGGCATCCGTCTGCCCTCCTTCCCCTGCAGCTTCCACGTGTATTACACGTGACGGGCGTGCTGCGGCCTCTGCCGCCAAGGCGGCGATCAGTGCCGGGTCGTCCACGATCAGATAGTGCCCCGTCATCGGATGACGTTCCGTGGGAATCCGGCCCGCGTCAATTCGGCGGTAGAGCCAATCGCGGTCGACCCCCAAGTGACGCGCCAACCCCCAGACCGTCCAGGCTGCTCCGATCTTTGCCTGGTGTTGGTATTGCTGAAAGCGTGACAGCTGCCCGTGCGTGCGCCGCACGTGGCGCACCAAGGTCACGGGGATCCCATCGCTCCGTGCGGAGCGATACCCCTCGTCGCTCAGCCGCTGCGCGATGTCGGCATCCCGATAGCCCTCGGCCGCCAGCGCCAGCACCCGCGCCACGAATTGGGGGTACGTGCTGAGCGTGCCCGTCCGCAGCAGTCGCGGACGGATGCTGCTCAGCGAGACCGCGCCGCTGACCCACACGATCTTGAGGTCGACCTGCTCCGGCACCGGCCGGCTCAGGATCACCCGCCGGATCAAGCGACGCAGAAGCGCTTTCTGGTGCTCCGGCTGCAGGCGTCCGCTCCCCCACAGCGCCGGGAGGTGCTGGCCCACGTCGCGCAATTGCTCGCGCAGTTCGGGGTCGAGCGGTGGTTCGGCTGGCTCCTGGGCGACCTGTTCCAGCGCCTCCTGGGCAGCGGTCCGTGCGCGTAGCGCTGCTTCCCAGCGCCGTTCGAGCTCTGCCGCCACCAGCCGGTTGTCAGGATCGACGGCCCGGTACTGCCGCTCCGCCAGCTGCGCTTCGTACGTGGCATGCGCGACCTGATCGCGGTACTGCTGCACGCGCCGGGCGTGCTCCACCCGCCGCTGCGCGAGTACCTCGTCCAACAGGTCGAGTTCGGCTGGCTGGAGCGCTGCAAAGAACGCCGCCACCACCGCCTCCTCGATCCGCGGTCCTTCCAGATACCGGCAGGGGTCGGCGTCGTGACTCTTGCGCAGCGCGTTGCAGACATAGCGGATGTGCGGCTTGTAGACGACCTGCATCTGGTGGCCGCAGCGCCCACAGACGGCGAGCCCGGTCAGGAGGGCCACGCCCGTTCGCGGTGCGCCTCGGGCGTGGCGCGCATAGCGGTAGGCGTTGTCGGCTAAACGCTCCTGGTTGGCCACGTAGGTCTCCCAACTAATGTA
>JBBSGA010000645.1:0-1583 GCA_038254585.1 Chloroflexales bacterium
AGTGCTGGCGGTACTGTACAGGTCATCTCGCCTCAGCCTGGAGCGACGGGTGCCTGCGATGCACCGGCCGCCGCGTTGACGCGTGCGCAACAGTTAATCCCCGCCATTCCGGCGCATCTCACGGGTGGCGAGAGTTGGTCCGATTCCATAACGACCGACGGATGTCGAGGATCTGTTCCGGCAACTTCGCATGTAGCATACACGTACACAGTGCTGGGAGATACCGTGCTGCCCGCGGGCAATGCGTTGCACGTGCATCGCAACGACGTCATATCCGCGACTGGTGAGGGAGCAGAGGGACAGCACCGCGTCCTCATATCCGCCATGGGAACTGGTAGTGCCGAGCTATTCTTCGACACCGCGACCGGGCGGTTTCTGGGGTCAGACGGAGTGCAGAACAGCACGGTGGATGTGAACACATCGGGGAGAATCACCCGATTTGCGCAGCATGTGAATCAGCGCGTGGCGCTTACAAGCAGTCCCTAGCCAACGCTCGTTAGCCGGCGGCGAGTAGAGCTTGATGCAGGGACTGCGGAAGAGCAATAAGGGCGAAGTGCCAAACGGGATAGAGGTAGTCTTCGCCGGATTCATCAAACACTCGCAGCTGGTTGTGCGTCTCCGCATCTCCATCGGGAAGGACCTCGTAGATCTTTCGAGTCTCAAGCGAAACCTCGGAGCCCTTATTACTTAGACATAGCACAACAGTTGTGGCAGCTTGGGCATTGCTGCCGTGTTCAAGGCGAAGGTGAGATCGATGCCGGGTTCAGCCCACCCAAGCCAGATCGCGGCACGTCCTACCCCAGCGGGGCTTCGAGCCGGCGCACGCGCGTAACTAATCCATCAATCGCAGCGGCATCACCAGGCACATGTACGATCCCGGATCACTCCAGGCTTCCGGCTCGATAGTGGCGGCGCGCTCGGGGGCCCTAAAGGTGAGCTTTACTTCGTCGGTTGGCATGTAGCGAAGGATCTCGAGCAGGTATGCGGCGTTGAAGCCGATCTCGAGCGGGTCTCCGTCGTAGCGGATGGGGAGCTCATCCTGTGCTTCGCCGAGATCGGGAGTGGTGACGCTGAACTTGAGCATGCCTGAGTTGAAACCCATGCGGATGCGATGGGTCTGATCGCTGGCGATCACTGACATGCGTTTAAGCGCACTGGTGAGGGCGCCCTTATCGGCCACGGCGAACTTGTCGTTGTCGCGCGGAATGACCTGGTCGTAATTGGGGTACGGCCCTTCGATCAGGCGGCTGAATACGGACGTGATTGGCGATCGGAAGCCGATGTGGTTTTCGCCCTTGGCGACTTCCAGCTCCTCTTCGGCCGGAAACAGCCTGCGTACCTGTTCGAGCGCCTTGGGTGGGACGATCAGGTCGCTCGCCGGTGCACTACTGGCGACGATAGGCGTCTCCATTTTGGCAAGGCGGTGACCGTTGGTCGCGACCATGCGCATCTGTTCGGGGCGCAGCTCCCACAGGACACCGTTGAGGATCGGGCGGCTCTCCTCGGTGGAGACGGCGAACGATGTCGCAGCGATGAGCTTCTGCAGATCGCCCGATCTGATGCGCCAGCTCTCGTTGAACCGA
>JBBSGA010000646.1:0-1569 GCA_038254585.1 Chloroflexales bacterium
CCGGCGGCATGCTGGAGACCGCAGAGAACCTACGCCGCACATACGCCATCCCGCGCGCGGAGCAGGACGAGTATGCGGTGCGCAGCCACCACCGCGCCGCAGCGGCCACCGCCGAGGGTCGGTTCGCCGACGAGATCGTCCCGGTCACCGTCAAAGGCAGTAGCGGCGACACCGTCGTGTATCGGGACGAACACGTCCGCCCCGAGGCCTCTCTGGACGCGCTAGCCAAGCTGCGTCCGATCCTCGGCAAAAACGACCCCGAGGCCACCGTCACGGCGGGCAACGCCTCCGGGCAGAACGACGGCGCGGCCATCTGCATCGTGACCCACCCGGCGAAGGCGGAGGAGCTAGGGCTGCGGCCGCTGGCCAAGCTGGTGTCCTGGGGTGTGGGCGGGGTGCCGCCCGCGACGATGGGGATCGGACCGGTGCCGGCCGTGGCGAAGGCGCTCAATGCGGCGCAGCTGGACCTCAAGGACATCGACCTCATCGAACTGAACGAGGCGTTCGCCGCCCAGGTCCTCGCGTGCGCTCGGGAGTGGCGGTTCGCCCCGACCGACTTCGAGCGGCTGAACGTCAACGGTTCGGGGATTTCGCTGGGCCACCCCGTCGGAGCCACCGGCGGTCGCATCCTCGCCACGCTGACTCGCGAAATGGCTCGCCGCGACGCCCGCTATGGACTCGAAACAATGTGCATCGGCGGCGGTCAAGGACTCGCCGCGCTCTTCGAGCGGACCGTATGACCGCCCCCTCACCGCGGCCACGATCTTCCATCCTCACCGCGGCCACGATCTTCTGGGCCAACGACGCCATCGGCACCTCGATGCGCGCCTACGCCAGCGCCGCCCGCTACCCGTGGCAGCCGTCCCACGACCGGACGCCAATCATAGAAGCACTACCGGGATAACCTCCCTGGGATTCGAGAACCCACCGGGCATCACCACCCACAACCGCGTCCAGGCGTTGAAGGACAGAGAGCGAGCGTCCTGGTACAACCTCGTCAACTTGAGCGCCCACGAGCACGGCGGCCACTTCGTCCCATGAGGGAACCCCGAGGCCTGGATCGCCGACATACGCCGCACGTTCCGCGGGCTGCGATGAAAGACCGGCCGGGCGTGGGCGCGGCACTTCGTTCCCATGGGAGGTGAGCTGGGCGCGGAGAGTGACCTTCGACTGCAGAGCCGTCATGCACCAGAAACCGTAACGAGACATCCTCTGAGCCCAACTAAGAAGCTCCACCCCGATTGGGGCTGGTGACACGCTTCTTAGCGGCACCCCTCGTTATGAACCGTCTCCAGAAGTACTCGCCACCTTCTGATCGCATTGCCAGCACATGAACCTCCCCCACTTTCGTGAAGGCATGCACTATGAGGAGTAGTCATGCCAGGAATCGGGGCCGCTGCGCTGGCCGCCGTGGAGGCTATTTTCGGACCAGAGAAGCGACGGAAGTTCGACGCGGAGTTCCGCGAGGGCGCTGTGCGGCTGGTGCACGAGACCGGTAGGCCGATCGCGCAGATCGCTCGTGATCTTGGGATCAACGAGGGCACGCTCGGGAACTGGGTTGCTCGTGAC
>JBBSGA010000647.1:0-1560 GCA_038254585.1 Chloroflexales bacterium
AAGAAGGCGGCGGCAAAGAAGTAGGGGTGCTCAGCTCACACCCGACAAGTGGAGCGCCCGATGGGCGGCTACGAGATTTGTCCGGCGTGAACTGCGAACTCCCAGATCCCACATACGCCGAAGAGAGGGAACGATAATTCCTTTGCTTCAGCCCGTGTGGAACAACGATGAGCTGGAGTACACATGGCCAAGCAACAAGGGGGCACGGCCGCTCGCAAACCACAGCGCGGCCGGCGACGGGAACGCAAGAATGTGCCGCGCGGGCAAGCGTACATTCAGGCAACATTCAACAACACGATTATTACGATAACCGACCCGATGGGGAACGTGGTCTGCTGGTCCAGCGCAGGATCACACGGCTTCCGCGGTTCCCGCAAGAGCACGCCCTATGCCGCGCAGGTGACCGCCGAGGCGGCTGCGCGCAAGGCGCTGGACAACGGGATGCGCCAGATCGAGGTCTTTGTGAAAGGACCCGGATCGGGCCGTGAAGCGGCAGTTCGCTCGCTCCAGGGCGCAGGCCTGACGGTGATCGCCATCACGGACGTGACTCCGATTCCGCACAACGGGTGCCGCCCGCCAAAGCGCAGACGGGTCTAACAATTGAAAGCTCAACGCTCAGAGCGCAACACTGATATAAAGAGGTACAGATAAATGGCACGCTATACCGGACCCGTCTGCAGGCTCTGCCGGCGGGAAGGGGTTAAATTGATGCTCAAGGGCGAGCGCTGCCTCAGCCCGAAGTGCGCGATCGAACGGCGTAACTTTCCCCCAGGGCAGCATGGTCAGGGCTTCCGCCGGCGACAGATGTCGGACTACGGCGGGCAGCTGCGCGAGAAGCAGAAGGTGCGCCGCATCTTCTTCGTCCTCGAACGGCAATTCCGGCGCCATTTCGCCACTGCACAGCGGATGAAGGGTATTACGGGGTCAAACCTGCTGCAGGTGCTGGAGCGCCGGCTCGACAATGTCGTCTATCGGATGGGCTTCGCCGACTCGCGGCGGCAGGCGCGCCAGCTCGTGCGCCACGGCCACTTCATGGTGAACGGTCGCAAAACCAATGTCCCATCGTTCATTACCAAGGTGGGTGACGAAGTGAGTGTGCGGCCACAGAGCCGGACGCGAACCTACTTCAAAGACCTCGACGCCAGCGGGATCCTGCGCAAGAGAGCGGTGCCCGAGTGGATATCGCTCGACGCAGGCGCTTTGGCAGGCCGGATTCTGCGGCTGCCTGAGCGAGGCGAGATGGACCTGTCGGTCAACGAGCAGTTGGTTGTTGAGCTGTACAGCCGCTAAGGCGGCGGAGGTCCGGCAGGCGCTGCACGCCACGGAAATAGAGGCGCCGGATCTCGGAGGAGGATTAAATGCTCGATCTCGCTTTGCCAAAAATTGAAGCGGAGCGCGTGGCCGAAAACTACGCGCGCTTTCGCATTGAGCCATTGGAGCCCGGCTATGGACACACGATGGGGAACGCGCTCCGGCGCGTGCTGCTATCATCCATTCCCGGCTCGGCCATCACCCGCATAAAAATCGATGGCGTCTACCACGAGTTTGCCACTGTTCCAG
>JBBSGA010000648.1:0-1549 GCA_038254585.1 Chloroflexales bacterium
ACCTTCGCGCTCCTCTACGCCTTGGGCCTGCGCATCGGGGAAGTGTGCCGGCTGCGTCTCTCTGAGATTGACTGGGATCGACGGCTGCTGTTGATCCGTGAATCCAAGTTCGGCAAGAGCCGACTCGTCCCGTTCGGTCCACGGCTCGGCGACGCACTCACCCGCTACGTCGACGCGCGTCGGGCGCAACACGGGCCGCTTGCTCCAGATGGCCCGGTCTTCTCCGTAACAGTTGGTTATCCGCTCACGCGCCAGACGATCGGCAAGGTCTTCCGTCGACTCCGATCACAGATCGGCCTCGTCGTGCCCGATGGCGCGTCGCCTGCTCGGATTCACGACATCCGTCACTCCTTCGCCGTCGGCACGCTGCTCCGTTGGTACCGGGCGGGCGTCGACCCATCTCAGCGCCTCCTTCATCTCTCGACGTTCATGGGGCACGTCCAGCCCGAGTCGACCGCTGTGTACCTGACCATCACCGGCGAGCTACTCAACGTCGCCGGCGTGAGGTTCGAGCGCTTGGCCGAATCGCTTCTCCCGGAGGTCCCATGACGACGCCGACCCTCGGAGCCGTCGTCTACTCCTTCTTCATCGATCACCTCAAGATGGCCAAGGGTTTACGCCCATCCTCGATCGCGAGCTACCGCGACGGCATCGAGCTCTTCTTGAGCTTCGTTGCCAAAGACACCAAGCACAAGATCACGAAGCTGAGGATGGAGGATCTGACCGCGCAGAGCGTCCTGCGCTTCCTCCGTTCACTGGAAGACCGCCGGGGCAACTGCATCCGAACGCGCAACCAACGGCTCGCTATCCTCCGGACGTTCTTCGAGTACCTCGGCAGCCGGGTCCCGGAGTTGCTCGTCGAAGCGGAGAGGGTCGCACTCATCCCGACGAAGCGAACGCCGCCACCGGCGACGCACTACCTGGAGCGTTCCGAGATTGAGACGCTGTTTGCTCGCCTGCCGGAAAATTCGTGGCGCGCCGAACGCGACGTTGCGCTCCTGCTCTTCCTGTACAACACCGGCGCTCGCGCACAGGAGGTCGCCGATCTCCGCGTCGCCCACCTGGATCTCGGCGCGCAGCCCCACGTGCGCCTGCACGGTAAAGGCGACAAATGGCGGGTCTGTCCCCTCTGGCAGCGAACAGCGGATCGACTGCGACGCCTCATTGAGCGCCGGCCGATCCCGGCGAAGGCCGACGCGCCGGTATTCGTCGCGCCTCGAGACCAGCCGCTGACCCGCTTTGGCATCTACAAGATCGTCCGACGCCACGCCGCACATCTCGATGGTGACAAGGCGGAGGACGATTCGCGCCGTCGCGTGACGCCTCATGTCTTCCGTCACACCACCGCCGTGCATCTGCTGGAGGCCGGCGTCGAAGTCAACGTCATCCGCGGATGGCTCGGTCATGCTCAGCTTGAGACGACGAACCGGTACGCAGAAATCACTCGACGCACGAAGGAAGCGGCGCTTAGGGCGTGCGAGCCGCCCGATGGCACCGAGTTGCCGCGTCGGCCGCCCTGGCGCAACGACCGCACCCTCCTGGAATGGCT
>JBBSGA010000649.1:0-1548 GCA_038254585.1 Chloroflexales bacterium
ACGTGCCGCACGCGCTGATCGACGGCCAGGCGAATCGTGTGGGTGAGGGGGTCCAGCTCGAGGCCGACCGGCAGCCGCCCGATCAAGGCGCCGCGCTTGGCTTTGTTCAACTGACCGCGTACGAGCCGGCTCCGGATTTGATACAGCTCCACTTCCGACATCGTGCCTTTGAGGCCGAGCAGGAGGCGGTCATTGAAGTCCCCGGGATGGTAAATCCCATCCTCGTCGGCGATCAGCACGTCGAAGGCGCCGGCCAATTCCAAGAGCTGGTACCAATCTAAGCTGTTGCGTGCGAGGCGCGAGACGTCGAGCCCAAGCACCAGCCCGACTTCCCGCAGGGCGATCATGGAGATCAGACGCTGGTAGCCCGGACGGTTGTGGCTGTGGACGCCGGAGATGCCCATATCTTCGTCGATCACGACGCAGCGGGCCGCGGGCCACCCGAGCTGTTGGGCGCGGTCCACCAGTTGGTATTGGCGATCACGTCCCTCGGCGTGCTGCTCTACCTGCAGGATCGACGACTGCCGGACGTAGATCACCGCCAGACGCTGGCGGTGGCGCTCCGCGATCTTGTGCTCGCTCACGACGGATCCCTCCTACCTGGTGCAGGGCAAGGTGGAAGAGCCGGTCGCGCAGTTGGGTCCGGACGGTCTGGGGGAGCTGAGTCACGATCTGGGTGATCGTCTCGAGTGGGAGCTGAGTCATGAGCGCTGGCCCTCCATGGCTGCTGGGTTTGCAGAATGAACTGGGCCATCCTATCCAGGGCCGCGAGGGGCAGGGTAATATGCGGCCGCGTGGCGGGTGCACCGCTGGGAGCGGGCGGCGACAGCGCGAGCCAGCGTTCTGGGATGAGGTAGTGGAAGCCGGGGTAGGCGGGATCTTCGATGACACAGCGAACGGAGGTGGCCGACGGGCGTCGCGCGAGAATGGTTACGCGGCGGCCGTATAAGGGGTGGACGGGAAGAACGACGAACTGGACATCTGAGCGCGGCGGTTGTGGACCAAGGTATGTATCGTCTTGGTCACGATCACCGTGCTCTTGAATGTGAGCCGATCCAAGAGCGCTGCCGTCATCCGCTCATCGTGAAATACCTCCGTAAAACGGCCGAATTCCAGATTCGACGAGATCGCCACGCTCGCTACCTCGGCCCGATCGGCAAAAAACTGAAACAGCACCTGCGCGCCGGCCGTGTTGAACGGGATGTAGCCCAGTTCATCCACAATGAACAGGTCTGTGCTGCGCCACTGCTTGAGCAGCCTCGGCAGCCGATGCTCCTTGTCCGCCAACTGCAACTCGTTCACCAGCGCCGCCGCCGAGCGGAAGCGCACCCGAAACCCCTGCTGGCACAGTGCCCGCCCCACTCCACAGAGCAAGTGGGTCTTAACGCGCTCAAGAGAATGCCCTCCTCAGAAGCTGTTTAAGAACTCTTTTCCTGGCGTAGTTTGGCCAAGTTCCTGGTCATCAATTGAATAGAAACGAACAGAACCATGCCTGTACTACTCTGGACCGTCTGTTCATAGTCTTTGCTTAGCCGACGATAGGAATTG
>JBBSGA010000650.1:0-1541 GCA_038254585.1 Chloroflexales bacterium
GCTGCTGGTCGAATTGGCCCAGTTCCGTCGGCAGTTGGCGCGGCGACTGCTCACGGTGTACCAGGCCGAGCGGGGGCGGGTGGACCGGGGGGAGGTGGTGCTGCCCCACCGGTTCGCGTACCGCGATCGGCTGCGCGACCTGAATGAGGATGCTGCGACGGTGGCCGAGGTGCAATTGCAAGAGCGCGAAGTCGAATTGTCCTTTACGCTCTGGGATCGCCGCTCCTGGGTGGCGGCACACCCGGACCGCTACACGACCCCTACCAAGTGGCTGGTGCGCCGGCGTCGTGGCGCGTACCGCGATGATGGCAATCAGTACTTTCTCCAGTACACCGGCGACCCGGATGACCTGCTCTGGTTCGGGCAGCTCTTGCGCCTGCATCTGTTGCACGACGGTGTGCAGCAATCCGAGGCGCAACGCGCCTACTTGCAGGCGCACGGCGAGGTGACGGCGTTCCGGACCCATCGTCCCGGCCTGCTCAGCGGTGAGCAACGGGTGGCGCACTGGTTGACGCATGCGGTGCGGGCGGAGGAGATCCTCTTCGACCCCGAGGCGCTCTACCGCGGCATTCTGTACGGTGCAGCCCTGGCGACGCTCGCGATGACGAATGGGAGCCGGGTGGTGGAGTTGTTACAGGTGAGTGCCAGCCGCTTCAGCGAACTACATGTGCCGGAGCTGCGCGGCGAGCACCCCACCGGGCGGCTGCTCCCGATCCTGGTGCAGCACCTCCTGCCCAAAGGCTGCCGGCGGGAGGAGGAACGCCAACTCTTCTTGATCGTCGAGCAGGTCGTGCCGCTGTTGGATGAGATCATCGATCATCTGGAGGCGGCGCACGGCGGAGTCATCCCGGTCATCCAGCCGCTGCGCAGCAACAAGGAACACGATCTGAGCCCCGAGCCCTATCTGTTCCAGTGGAAGGCGGGCCCGGATGGTCGGCGAGGGGCACTCGATCAGTCGGACGTCAACATGCTCCTGCGTTTCCTCTTCCATGGCGTGCGCCTGTGTACCAGGGATGGCACCCGCATCCGGGTTACCACGCACCTGCTCCGGCACGTCATGGCGACCGATCTACGCCAAAACGGCAACGTCCCGGCCGAAGCGGTCGCCTTCCTCCTCCACCACCGTGTCGGCGCCACGGCCGGCCCGGCGCCGTGGCAGGTGCCGGCGGCGACCGCCTACTACAGCGGCATGACCCTGGACCAGCGCCTCGGCCTCGTCGCAGCGCGCCAGACCGCCTTGGCGGCGAGGCGCGTCCCCGTACGCTGCGTCCAGACCCCGGGGCCGGCCGACCTCGACGTGCTCCGGCAGCACGATGCGGACATGGCCGAGGTCATCGAACAGTGGGGAACGATCGCGCCGACGGTGTTCGGGTACTGCAAGGCGGGGCTGTGCGTGCGTCAGAACAACCGCGCCCACTGCCTTGGGTGCCCCTACCTGGTCCCGCATCACGACAACCTCTGGAAGGTGGCGCGGCTCCAACAGATGTATCGCACCCAAGGGGAGTTTTTGGATGCGGATGGCAAATGGGTCGACGCCAAGC
>JBBSGA010000651.1:0-1521 GCA_038254585.1 Chloroflexales bacterium
TACGGCTGGGTTGGACACACACGTTCATAGCTCGGATGACGAGCGAGGAATGCGATCAGCTAAAAGGGACATGGACCAAGGACGTAAACCAGATCAAGACGGAGCCACGATGAGAACCCTGCGCTCATTTTGTACAAAGGGCGGAGCGAGCGGGTCAGGTCTCCACCCCGCTGCGAACTGACACCAGAGCAGGGCGCCGGAGATGTTCCGAATCAAGAACTTGCCAGGGTTCCTTCGCCAGCGGAGCGGAGGCCTGGCCTTCACCTCGTCGCGCACTGTTGGTTCGGTCCGCTCGAGACTGCGCTGGAGGCAGACGCGCTGCGTCGGGCGCACTTCCGCTCTCGGGGCGCGCGTCGTATTCTCTCTTTGATGACCGCAGTGACCCGCGTGGCGATCGTGCAGGTTGCACCTGCGTATCTCGATCTGCAGACGAGCGTTGAGCGCGCGGTGGCGCTGGCGCGGGATGCTGCGAGCGGGGGAGCGTCGCTGATCGTGTTCGGGGAGACCTGGCTCTCCGGCTATCCGGCATGGCTCGACCACTGCGGCGAAATCGCGCTCTGGAACAATGACGCAGCGAAGGCGGTGTTCGCGCGACTGCGGCGGAACAGCCTCGTGGTGCCCGGACCGGAGACCGGCCGGCTGGCCGACGTCGCGCGCGAGCTCGAGGTCACGCTGGTCATCGGCGCGCATGAGCGGGTCGACGCCGGCCCTGGAAATGGAACGCTGTACAACGCGCTCCTCATCTTCACGCCCGATGGCCGGCTCGCGCGGCACCACCGCAAGCTGGTGCCGACCTACACAGAACGCCTGGTCTGGGGCGCGGGCGACGCGGCGGGGCTCGAGGCGGTCAGTACCCCGAGCGGCCGCGTGGGCGGCCTGATCTGCTGGGAGCACTGGATGCCGCTGGCACGCCAGGCGATGCACACGTCGGGAGAGCAGATCCACGTCGCGCTCTGGCCCACAGTCAACGAGATGCACCAGCTGGCGAGCCGGCACTACGCCTTCGAAGGACGCTGCTTCGTGGTCGCCGCAGGCTCGATGATGCGTGTCTCCGATCTCCCCGCCGAGTTCGCGCGACCTCCGCAGTTTGCGTCGGACGACGCGCTGGTGCTGCGCGGCGGCAGTGCGGTGATCGGTCCCGATGGCGTGTATGTGGCCGGGCCGGTGTTTGATCAGGAGACGATTTTGACGGCGGAGCTCGACCTCGACGTGCTCGATCGCGAGAAGATGACCCTCGACGTCTCCGGCCACTACCACCGTCCCGATCTGTTCGAACTCATCGTGAAGAAGGAGCGGCGCTGAGGGCGCGTCCCGAGGGGCCGGGGCGTGAGGGAAGCCATCACAACAGGATTCGCTGGGGATCTTTTCAATCGTCCCTACGGGACATCCTTGCCTGGGGGAATGCAGACCCAGGACTGAAGTCCCAATGGCGTTAACTTAGCGGCTATGGCCCTTTTTTGTGGTCGATGCTTTTGACGCCGGAGGCGTCACAGAGGGTAGCCGGTGGTCGCCGTAGAGCGA
>JBBSGA010000652.1:0-1512 GCA_038254585.1 Chloroflexales bacterium
GAGCTGTGAGCGACCACCACTTCGCGGCGGCGGAGCTCTGGCTCGGACGCAACGGGGAGAGGCCCTTGACATCGCCACATCCTGTGCGTGCGATGCCCTCTGGTGAAATGAACCAGGCGTTCGATATCGGCACCGACACGAGGTCTGTCGCGCATCGCGCGAGCCACGTAGGTAGCTAGCCGTCCCCACCCAAAGGGTGGGCACGGACGCAGCAGCGAGACGCGGAACGGGGTTCAGGCGACACCCCGCCACGCCGCGAAGGCTCACCTCTCGAGCGGGCTTCAGCAGGCCGGCGCCGCGACCGAGCTCCCATCTGACGCGCCTGACCCTGGGCCTTCCAGCCTCGCCCGCCGCGGGCTCGTCGCCGTCGTCCAGGACCCAGCGCGCCGCCGACTTGGAGACGATCCCGCGCTCGTCAGCGACGCTGACGTGCTGCTCAGACTGGCGACGTGGCTGGCCGACGTGGCGGGGGAGGCGACCCTGGCGGCAACGGCCGAGAAGGCAGCTGTGCCAGCGACTGGGCAGGTGCCTTGATGGGCCTTGCCTTGGCCGCCACTCCGAGCGTTCATGCACCGGTGGGCCAGTACCTCATCTACGTCCGTCGCTCCTACAAGGAGGCGAGCGCGGCCGACCTCAGCGACGAGCTGCAGGAGCAGGCCTGCCGGAAGCTGCTGCCAGCGGGTGCACACGTGCGCGTCATCTCCGACTCGGGCGGCCACCACTCGGGCTTCAGCGCAGCGCGTGACGGCTACCAGGCACTGCTCGCAGCCGTGGCCGCGGGCGACGTGGCGGGCATCGCCGTGTACGACCTCAGCCGACTGGCCCGCAACGCGCGGCTCATGCTCGACCTGCAGCACGAGCTGGAACGACGCCAGGTGCCGTTGCTGGTAGCCAACCTGCCGGGCGCCAGCTTCGACGGTGCCACCGGACGCTACCTGTTCGGGCAGCTGTGCCTGGCTGCCCAGCTGCAGCGCGATCTCGACTCCGCGCGCATGACGCGCCTGCAGCGCCAGCTCTTCGAAGGTGGACGGCATCGCGGTCATGATCCGCTCGGCTACCGCAGCCTGCACGACCCGTCGGGCCACCTCGTCCATCCCCGGCAGCTGGTGATCGTGCCCGAAGAAGTCGCCATCGTGCGCCGCGTGTTCCACGAGCTGGTGCGGCACTCGATCGCCGAGGTGGCCGAGTTGCTCAACCGCGCGGGTGTGCCGCACCGCACGACGTGGACCCGCGAGTCGGTCAAGGCCATCCTGCGCCGCGGGCGCCTGTACCTGGGCCTGGTGATCGAGCAGCGCGGCCGGGACGAACGGCCTGGCCTGCACGAGCCGATCCTCAGTGAGGCCGAGTACCGCGCGACCATGGCCGCCATCGCGGCACGCACCCGGGTGGGCAACAAGCCGAAGCCGTTCCGTTCCTACGTGCTGCGTGGGCTGGTGTGGTGCTCATGTGGCACCCGGATGCGCGGCGAGGCGCACCTGCAGCGCGGCACGGAACGCCGCTACTACCGCTGCC